>JBKCUU010000001.1:0-9551 GCA_046318155.1 Bdellovibrio sp.
GTATATGGAGGGCGACCTTCATGGCCATATTGAAGTACTGGGAACAGATGGCAAATACCATCATTTTGTCAGCAGTCGAAATGCAATTTCATCAACGCTCGGCCGTGACCGACGCAAGCTCAAAGGCTGCTTTTTAAAACAGTGAGGTGATTTTGATTTCTTTCAAGGTTCTTTTTTTGCCGCTTTTTACAATTGCGAGCCTGGCATCGTTCGAAGCTTACGCCAAAAAAGCCAATCTCGAAAAGAATTGCGACGTTTGTGAGCAGGCCGCCAAGGCTCAGGAAGTTTTCAAGTCCAAGCCCGACGAGGGAATCAAAGCTGGAATCAAAATTTTAGACACGTATCAGGCTCACAAGGATCCTCAGCTCACTCTTCAAGAGATTCACTCGCTGACGAGCCTCGCGGCACTTTTGCTTCCCAAAAACGACGAAGGACAAATTGACGATCTCTTTTACGATATCTACAGAGATCACCAAAAGCTCATCGATGCGGACATCGAACTGCGTCCCGAGCATGAGAGAAAAATTTTGAGAGACTCCCTCAAACAGATGCAAGAAGTCTCTGATGACGGAAATGGCTAGACGTAAGAGCCGCGTTTGATTTTTTCTAAAATCAATTTTTCGGTCTTAATCGGATCTCGAGGATCGACCGAGAAGAACGACTGCTGCTCGCAGCGGATCTTTTCTTTGATCAACCAGCGGCAAACATCGGCCAAACCTTTGTTCTTTTTATCCAAGAAAAAAGGGTCATTTTCGAGGGCATCCTTGGCTTTCTTCAAAGCTCGCGCCTCAACGGGATCGCTCTCTTTCACTTTGTAATGAGGCAGATCGTAGCGTTTCACGTCATCAGGCAAAACGCCCAAGAACTTCACATTAGGTGCCGAGAAATCAGCATTTCGAATGAGTGAGGCCGCCGATCCCGCTTTGAGCGTACGAAAGATATTTTGCAAGGTGTACGCATCGAGATCGCCAAAGAAGTACATCGGGACATCGAGCTGCTCTTGGATCAGTTTGCACCAACCTCGCACGCCATTGCTTGGCACCCCTTGGGCGCCCAGCAAGATACAGTTATTGCGCTTGGTGAAACCCATGGTTTGCAAGGTATTGGCGGTACCTTCCGACTCGACGATCAGGCAAAAATCGATTTTCTTTTTGGCTTTGAGCTTTAAAGATTGCGGCTTATTTTTGGGCTGAAACGGCGAGGTTCCCAGGGTCGAAAGATCGACAACGGCTTTGTCCCCGTCAGCTAACGTCTCGGTTACAACCAATTGCTGGGAATAGGTTTGTCCACCCCGGTCATTGGCAAAACAATTCAGTTCTTCGCGGTAAACTCGGAGCATATCGCCGATGAAATCGACGATCGAATCACTCTCATTTTGATCTTCAAAATCCAAAGGCTTCAGCTCACGGCTGCCTTTGATCAAACCTTTACAGATGTAGTACAACTCACGCTTCGTATTGACGGAACCGATGTCCAAATTGCGCAGTAAAATCTCGAGCATAAAAACCACGCGCGCCAGTTTTTGCACCGACGACACGTTCAGTTCTGTGCGGACGACTTTATCACCGGGAGTCAAAAACCCCACTTTGTGATCGTACACCGAGTTGTCCAGAGACGTTTTCACGGCCTCCAGAACCGGGCGTTTACTCTTTTCAAGATCTGACAACATTTGCTCCGCCAAAATGCGGGCCTCTTTGGGAATGTCGATATTGAGTTCGCGGACGCGAATCAGCTTTCCCATCTCCTACCTCTTCTTCTTTGTGCCGACGGTCACGGCTTTGGCTGCAGCCTGGGCCTTTTTCTTCGTAGCGAGTGCTTTTTTATTTTCGGCAGCGACTTCGGCCTCGGCCTTGCCGGCCTTTTTCTTGGTGCTGACGGGTTCATCTGAATCGAGGTCTTGATCTTCGATCTCAGTGATCGCGTCGTCCCCGTCCGCATCAGCCAGACCTTGGCGTTTGGCTTCACGGGTTTTTTGGTCTTTCAAACGTTTCTCAGCCTGCTCAAGTTCGGCGATCGCCTCTTGCGAATCACGGCCCAAAAGCTTTTTTAAACCTTCTTCGGCCTTTTTCTTGCGTGCGGGTGAGCTCTTGGTCAAACGGATCAAACTCTCGACCAAAATCGGACCGAACTGCTCAATGTGAGCCAGTTTTCGCTCGAGATCGGCTTCGCGAAACTCTTTTTTGATGTGACGAGAGAGCTTTTGTCCCGCTTGCATCAGGGCCCGGCGAATCTCTTCAACCAGCTCCTCGGAGGCATCAATCGTTTCTTTCGAGGCATTTTTAAACTTAATAAAAGGCGACGTGATCGAAACGGCAAAAATGTAAGGACCAATCGGGAGCGAGCCTTTAGGCTGCTGCAATCCATAGGATTTCCAATTGACAGATTCAATCGCCCACGTGATCGCACAGCCTGATTTATCAAACTGCAAAGGAACGCGGTTGGCAAAACGAAGCAATTGCACGGGCTCATCCGCCTCGAGGTTGCGCGCTTTAAAACGGGCCAACGCGACCTCAACGACCACGGGTTTAAAATCACAAATCGTGGGTTTTCGAGTCACCACGGCAAAGAAATCGGTCTCACCCAGACGCTGAATTGATTTTGAAAGCGACTCTTCGCCGACGGTCAAAACCGACTTCGTCGAAGGGGCCATGAGTTCGGTGTCTTGAACCGCTTGAAAGACCTTTTTAAAGTCTTCTTGCTTCAGACTTGTCACCGCCGTGTTGACCAAACCTTTGGGCATCCCTTTGGCGACAAAATCCTTAATCGACTGGTCATTCACTCGTGAAAATCCTGTTTTCAAGAATTTATCGAGAGAGATTTTTCCGTACAAAGTCGAATGCGTGATGAATTCACCCAGCTTAAAGGTGTGAGGGTGAGGCAATGTTGCCTCGGGAACATCAGGAGATTCATTGCTGACGCGCTCGATGGTTTTCCAGTCTTGATCGACCAATTTGTAGCGGATCGACAGGTGTGGATTCACCAAAACGGTGCCTTCGATGTAAGTTAAAAGGCCACCATCACCGTTCAATTGGATCCGGCCATCGATGGTAAATTCAACGCGCGTGCCGCTCTTTTTGTCCCAATCAACAGTCTCTTTATTTTTCACGACGCCGGTGTTGGATTTAATGTCGACATCCACTTGGGCGCGGACCGCTTTGCGCATTGAGGGCGTTTTACTCATCACAAATGCGCCTTTGGCGTTGGTTAATTGCGCCCAGGTTGTCGCCGCCGAAATCCCGATCCCTTGTTGCCCGCGCGAGCACTGGCCGCGGCCAAACTTGCTCGATGCCAGGTATTCACCAAAGACTTTGGCGATGTCATCGGGGTCAATGCCGGGTCCATTGTCTTCAACGACGATTTTAACGAGATCCGTGTTTTTGCTTGAACCCGTGCCGATTTTTTGAATCTGAACTTCGATATCCGGAAGAATTCCAGCACCTTCGCAGGCATCTAAGGAGTTGTCGACGGCCTCTTTCACTGTCGTTAAAACAGCTTTTAAAGGAGATGAGAAACCCACTTGCTGAAGGTTCTTTGAGAAATATTCGGCTGTACTGCTTTTTGTGATCTTGCTCATAATCTTCTAAGAAAAGGGAAAAGGCAGTGTTGTGCAAGCCCGAAGGCCACGTCACACGTCGTCATCGCCCGTTTCTGCTTGCGAATCGGGCAAATTGAGCCTCTCGAGGTCACTATTTTGTTTCTCCAAGTCGTCCATCGCCATCTCGGCCCGGGTTTTGTGACCCTTCTTATTGTTGCATTCTTTGCAGCTCGGCACGCAATTGCTTTTGTCTGATAATCCACCACGCGCGATGGGAACCAGGTGATCCATGGTCAGCTCTTTCGGCGTAAACTTGAGTTCGCAATGATAGCAAACGCCCTTCCCCAGTTGGTTTCTCCACCACTGAGAGGCCCGCAGTTCACGGGCTTTGGCTTTTTGCTTTTTTTGGTGCGCCTCCGAGGCCGGCGCAAAA
This sequence comes from Bdellovibrio sp., assembly GCA_046318155.1. Lineage (GTDB taxonomy): Bacteria > Bdellovibrionota > Bdellovibrionia > Bdellovibrionales > Bdellovibrionaceae > JAHBUS01. Next base: position 3,969 of record JBKCUU010000001.1, read on the forward strand.
TAGAGGGGTCCGTTCACCCCTTGATACCTAGCAGATTCGCCCCGCCGAGCAAACCCAAAGTGCCTGCTTCCCTTTGCAGAAGCGCGGCGTCTTCAGCCTCGGCTCAGCTCTCGATGGGGTTGCAAGAAAGGCAATCCCGTCTTCTGAAAACAGAGATCAATTCAAACCGGCGCGGGCGTAGCAAGATTGAACGCAAGACTCGCGGGCAATCGGCACGGGTTTATCCAAACACTCGGGCGTACGCTTGTGGCGAACCACGCGGCCACTCGAGGGCGCTGATCCCGGTGCTTGGCCAAACTTTACTTTGCAGGCCGAGATCGCGTAGCCACTCATCGCCGAGAGCATTTTACTTGAAGAGCCCAAGTAATCTTTGGCGCGCATGCGATCAAGACCGGTTCCACCCTTAATCGGGCTGGATTGAAGGACATCAAAATCAAACCCTGAGTGCGTGAGCACCGAACTTGTGCACTGACTCAAGCTGCTGGCGCGCGCCAGTCCAAAGGGATCTCGGCCGGTGACATCCAAAATCACGACGTGCCCGTTGACGGCCAAAATATCGCCGCTCTGAATATTCTTGCCTGGGGTAAAAGTGACCGGAGCCAAGCAGCTCAGTCCATTGCTTGCGGGGTTCATCAGCATTGAAGATGAAATCCCATAAACGAGTGAGGCTTTTAGCTTTTTGCCAGGCGCGGTTCTTAGTCCCGAAGCCGCCATGGCACTAAAGACGTAGCCCGAGCAATCAATACCCAAAACTTTTGTTCCGGTGCCCGCGTCTTTGAACAGATCAATTGGAGCATCATCCGCCGACGTGGCATAGGGCTTGCCGCCAAAGTCGTAGATCAAAGGTTTGTTCGGAACATCAAAGCAAGAGGCGTCGTTGTTAATACCTTCTTTGATGTAGTAGTGACTTTTCTTGAGCTCCGAAACGCTTGATACCTCACGCCTGAGGCCTCCGTCGGGATGTTGACCCACGACCGTAATGCCTCGAGCATCCGGTGTGCTCGCGTTCATTGCGGGTAGTTCCAAGACTTGGCAACCTTGATAGGCCGTCGTCATCACGCGTAAGGCGCCTGACATCACGGGATCGAGATCACCCAACTTGATCGACTCGGGTGCCGGCGTGACTGGGTCCGAAGTTTCATTGCAGGAAAGCCCTGCGACTTCGGCAGATTTCTGTACTTGCGCAAAGCTGGCTTTGATTTTTTGTCCCAGTGCTTGCTTTACAGGAGTCGTTGAATCGCCAATATCCAAAGCCGTAATGGCTTCAAGAAGCTCAGCCTTCCCTGTGATTTTGAGCTCGGCTTTTGTTTCGCTGGTGATGCTGTTGTAAACACGCAAAACATTTTGGATGAGCATCTCGGCTTCGTCCTTGTTCAGAATGCCGCCGACCTTTTTGCGCAAAGCTGCTTCAAGCAAATCGTCAGCCGGCAGCTCTTCGCCTTGAATCAGCGCTTCAGAAAGTGTCGCGACGACTTTGTCGCTGTAGCTCGCGCAAGCGCCAAACTTATCGGTGTCATCGGCAATTTTCTCCGAAACAGAATCAAATTTCGAGCAGGCTGAAAGCGCAAACAGAAGACTGGCACCGAAAACAGAACGACCAAAAAAACGACCAAAAAAACGACTACCAAAATGGACAACAAATTTTTGCGGCTTCTCGAGCGAAGGGGTCCATCCCGTGGATTTTCTCATCATGAGGGCTCATCGGCTTGATTTCCCTCAAGATTTAATCTTTTTAGTTTTGCTTATCCCCTGGGCACTCACTCCCCATATTTTGCCCAAGTCTTGAACAAGGCAGAATGTAGCAGCTACATTTTTAGAACTCGAAGCTGCCGAACAAGGCCAGGCGAGGGTACAAGAAGATCTCGCTGGTGCTGGTTTGGACTTCACTGCGAGTGATATTGGCTTGTGAGACCGAAAGACCCGCCAGTCCACCGATGCCCATTTCTTGAGTCAATCGGTGAGTCAGACCGACACCTGCTTCAGCTGAAAAGGCCGAGCTACTTGAGAAGTTATTCTCAACCGCAAAGATATTGTGGCTGATACCGAACTCGCTAAAGAACGAGGTTTGTTTGGGCGTATACGTGTGTCTCCAGTAACCCGAAAACGAAAGTGCCGACACCTCATCATTGCGATTCAAAGGAGCCAACGCGCGGAATCCGATTTTTTCAGATTCGCTCATTTGGTACGCAAGTGCAGGACCGATCGTCATCGAAGGAGAAATCGACGTTGCATAAAGCTGAGCCTCGACGTCATAGAATTCAACGACGCCAGAACCCATCGACATCGATGTGCTTGAAACACCATCTTGTGCGTTAACGGTCAAAGGCAAAAGTAGGGCGAAAAACAAAATTATTTTCACGGGAATCTCCTGTTGCTGTTTGCGCCAATTCAAACAAAGCCCAACTTCAAATGCACCCAAATTACGCCCCTAAACCCTCGCGTCATACCCCTCGATGAGCGTCTTTGACTTGATCAGAGGCTTGCACGAAGTTGGCGCCCATGAAAACTCTCACGCCTCGAAAACTAGAGACCTTGATTAAAAATAAACTGGGCGGACCAAGTCCCCGCCGCGATTTTATTGCTCGTTACACAGGCGCCGTGGGCCACGAGGCGCGCAAGCCTGATGAGCAATCCAAGCTCGAGTTCTGGGGACAGCAACTCCCCGTTCACCGAGCCGTTGCCAAGCAAATGGCTGCGATCAGCAAAGCAGAATTTGCGGTACCAGGAGCGACCGGCGCCAAGGCGCTTGAAGCCCAAGTTGCCGAATGGAATTTGTGGGTGGGTCTTTGGCATCAAACTCAAAATTTTGACGTGCGCTCGATCGTCTTGATTTGGATGAGCAACAAAAACCGCGCCCCCTTGCGCCGCCTTCGCTGGAAGGATCTCTTTGGGCTTGCTGAAACCATCGACAATTGGGCCCTCAGCGATGGTCTTTCGATGATGATCGCCGATGTTCTTGAACATGACCCCAAGCTCTTGTCGCATTTTAAAAAATGGAATAAATCAAAGAACCCCTGGCTTAGGCGGCAATCGATCGTCGGAATCTACTGCTACGCGAGGTTTCGCAAAAAACCAATTCCGGCCGAGATCACTCTGGGCCTGCTTGAAAAACTTTTGGATGATCCGCACTTTTACGTTCAGCGCGGCGTGGGTTGGACTTTGCGTGAAGTCGACCGCATCGACTCTGCATTGCAACGGCGTTTCGTCGAAAAGCACCTGCACCGAATTTCGGGCGTGGCATGGTTTGCGGCCTCAGAGCTTTATCCCGAAAAAGCCCGCAAGGTCCTGGTGATCAAGCGCAAAAAAAAGCGTCAAGAATGAGTTCACCTGCAGTTATAAGTGAACAAAGCGAGAGAGAAGTCTTGGGCCTTTTTTACAGAAACTCGTGGAGCGTCCAAGCCGTGATTCGTTCATATATCGTGGGCTCCGGGCCTTCCCATTTTTCGGTGCCGGCTTTTTTTGTCTTAAGTTCTTTCATCGTCAAGTCTTGGATCTCAGCCGCCAGGGCTGGGCAGTTGTCGCTCACCCAACCGGCTTCGAGATTGGTGTGATACGACCTGGGATCTAGATTCCAGGTCGAAACGGCGACTTTCTTGCGATCAACGACGTAGATCTTCGAGTGAAATTTGCCGATGCTCGTCTTTGGTGTCAAAGCATTGCGAGGAGCGACAATCAACTCTGGCGCGACAGCTAAGATCTTCAGTGAACCTTTTGAATCCGTTCGCGAACGGTCACGCAAGATCAAGTCCGTCGGACCGTACCCTTCCGTTGAACGGTTGGTGACGATCACAACAGGGATCCCCGCTGATCGCTTGCTCAAAAAAATCTGGCGGATATCTTCTTGCGGAACGTAGCCCCAGTTCTCGGTGAAAATTTCGGACTTTGCGCTCGAAAACATCTTAAGCATTTCTTGAGAAAAACGCTTTAAGGTCAAACGACCCTCACGAAGATAAGATAAGGGACCTCCATTGTCTTGATCCGTTCCGACCACGAAGGCGTCGGCAAAGGCCGGCGAATCCGCCACAAAGCGACCTTCACAGCGATAGCTACTGGCCGCTACAGGCTTTGACCACTCTTTGTTTAACCGGGCTCGCAAGCGAGACTTCATCTCTTTTTTTTCGTCAGCGCAGGACTTTAAAGCGCCTTTGATTTGTGCCGCATTAAAGCTGGACTCCACGCGCTTCACGTAGTTGCTGTTCCACAATTCATTGAAGCTGGCGTCGGCTTGACGAGAGGACGAACCGCGAACAAAAACGTCTCGGTCAATCCAGTTCGTTCCATAGGCCAAACCAAAATAGTCATCCGCGATATTGCGTCCACCAGTGTGGTAAGACGTTCCGTCAAAAACAAACATTTTGATATGGGATCGTAAATTGGACATGGGATTGTAGCTCGATGTGACGTTGTAATAGCGAACATCAATTTTGAGGGCATCAAATGTGGCCACGGCCAGGTTTCTAAAATCACTATCATGAGTGTAGGCATCAATGATCACGCGCACGCGCACGCCGCGCTTCGCTGCTCGACCAAGTTCTTCGGTCAAAACGCCGCCGGCGGCGCCGCAAAGGTCATAAATAAAGTAGGTCAAATCAATCGAAGATTTGGCTTGTCGGATGGATGCGACAATCTGAGTAAGCGACTGCTCTCCTGTGGCGAGGTTTCTAACCTCATCGGCCTTGGCCGGTGTGCCGCTGAGCAAAAGCACCAAGAGCGCTAGTCCCCTGCAAACTGTTCGATTGATCCAATTTTTAGCGGCTCGCTTCATAAGCACCTCACGGTGTCATGCAATGCAAAAAAAGAGGGCCCCTTATCAGGCCCTCTTTTTCAATTGGAGTGTTTAAACTTTTGACAGCGCCAATTACCGGCTTCGTGGTCAACCGGGTGACGCGGCCCTTTTTGACAAGTTATTGACTAACGCATAAATAAAGGCGCATTGGTCTTGTCCTTGCTGGCGACAAAATGACGTACTCGAAAAAGCTCCTCGACGTGGCTTTAGCCACGCCTCCGGGGCTTTTTCTCTGTGCGCCATTTTTCGCTCAGCAATTCCATCGCCCAATGCGCCTTTATTTATGCGTTAGTCAATAAGCTTCGATATTCGGGCGTCCGACGGAATAGTACTTAAAGCCCGTGCCCTTGATGTCTCGAGGGTTGTAGATGTTACGGCCGTCACAGATCACGGCTTTTTTCATGGCCGCTTTCATGCGGGCGTAGTCAGGCTCACGGAAGGATTTCCACTCGGTCGCGACGACCAAAACCGAAGCGCCGTCCAAGACATCGTACTGGTCTTCTTTGAAGGTTAGGCTTTTGTCGGCTTTAAAATGTTCGCGCGCGTTCTCGGCCGCCACGGGATCATAAGCCGAAACGGTGGCGCCTTCAGCCAAAAACTTTTCGATCAAGTACAAGGCCGGAGCCTCACGAATGTCATCCGTGCCAGGCTTAAAAGCTACGCCCCAGAGCGCGATCTTTTGACCCGACAAATGACCACCCGCCGCTTTACGAACTTTGTAGAAAAAGTTTTCGCGCTGGACTTGATTGACCTTTTCGACAGCCTCGAGAATGTCCATATCTTCATCGGCATTTGAG
>JBKCUU010000002.1:0-31602 GCA_046318155.1 Bdellovibrio sp.
ATCGCAATGCCGTCGCCCGTCGCGCCACTCCAGTTTGTCGTGTAGAGATAAACTTTTCCGGCACCGCCGGTTGAAAGAACAACGGCTTTCGCGAGAAAAGCTTTGACCTCGCCCGTGACTTTTTCGAGCACGTAAGCGCCCACGCACCGGGTGGGCCCAATCTCGAGCGGTTCGATTTGCTTGTTCACAATCAGATCAATGGCAAAATGCTCTTCGATAATTTCGACGTTGGGATGCGATTGGCACTGACTTAAAAGTGCGCGGTGAATCTCGGAGCCAGTGTGATCTTCGAAATGCAAAATGCGTCTTTCGGAGTGCCCCCCCTCACGAGTGAGGTCCATTGAGTCGTCGGCTTTGTGATCAAAATGAACGCCCCAGTTTAAAAGATCTTTAATTCTTTCAGGTGCTTGCTCGATAATATTTTGAACCGAGTCCTGGCGGCAGAGGCCGGCGCCAGCACGCAATGTGTCACGGATGTGCGAGTCAAACGAATCGCCCGGCGCCATGACTGCCGCAATTCCACCTTGCGCCCATGTGGTATTTGCCGACGGCGCTTTTTCTTTGGTGATGATCGTCACATGCCCATCCCCAGCGGCTTTCAGGGCGAAGGCGAGGCCGGCGAGTCCAGATCCAATCACCAAAAAATCAGTCCGCTGTGTCTGCATCGTTGAGAATCCTCTCGGAAAGGCCTCGGGGGAGGGCAAATGCGTGAGACTTTTTCTACCACTTTCTCAGATTTGGCAAAGACCTCTTGCTTGATTCTGAGCAAACTCTGAAACTACAATAATATTCGATAGGTAACTCACGCAAGGTAACGCTGATGCGCGGAAAGTTTGTCACAATCTTTTTAGGTCTGCTGGGGCTTTTGGTCGCAGCGACGGTTTTTCGTGTCGACCAGGTTCTGTTTGCCGACAAATTGGGCTGGAGTGAAGCCCAAGCCCGCGTGCAAGTGGGCGCCGTTTCTGAGGCCCTGCAATCAGAACTCAGGCTTGTGCGCGAGACACTCGAACTGTCATGGCCGCAAATTTCGAACGATGAAAGAGATTTCGCTAAAGACAAACCCTACTCGCGTTTTCAAATGATCGCGGCCCTGGCTCAGAGTCCGACGGGCGAGTGGTCCCTCGAAGAAAAATATTTTCTTGAGGGCTCGGCCGCCAAAATATGGGCGCCGAATTATTCGGTCCTCGCGCTACGACAGCTGGAGGCCAAAAATATTTCGATCGGCGGAACGGCAGTTTTGTCGGTTTTAGATCCTTCCCGAAAAATCTATTTCTTGATCGTCAGCCGCACGCCGCAAGGTTGGCTCGCGGCACTTGCTGGGCCCGAACTTTTTCAAGGCGCAGTTGATCGACAAAAAGGAAACCTCGGCCAAGTTTATGCGGTGAACTCGCTGGGACAAACGCTGGGCCACACGGTGCATGAATATGTCGGTAGTCTCTTGACCGATGATCCGCTCGTGGCTGATTTGATGAACTCAGCTGGTGGCTCGGGCTCAGGGATGTTTAAGTCTGCTCAAGGTCCCGTGCAGGGTTTGTATGAGCAGGTTCCGAACAGCAACGTGTTTGTCGTGGTCTCGACACAAGTTTCGCAAATTCTAGGAAATCGAAAAGAGGTTCAAATCCAGCTGATCTTGCTGGGACTTGGCTTCGCGCTGGTGGGGTCGGCCGTGATCTTGGCCCTCGGCAAGCCTTCAGTCAAAAAAGAGACGGGTCCAATTATTCCTAAAAACGTGCTGCCGGCACCCTCGGCACCCAATCCAGCGGGTTTGCAAAATGAACGGCGCGAAGCGTATTCAAAAGCGGCGGCGGGTTTAGCTCACGAACTGCGCGGCCCTTTGCTGAGCTTGTTAGGTCAGGCAAGGCTCTTGCGCGAACATACCGATGACGATCAGCTGGCGAGCGAGCTTAAAAAAATCGAAGAGGGCGCGCGCGAAGCCCACGGCACTTTGCACAAGATGCTCACGTTCGCGGGCGAGAAAGATGAGCCCGTTGTTGAAACCTCGGTCACCGAAGTTTTCAAGCGAACCTTACGAATGATGGAAGCCAAGTTTCGAGCGAAGCATATTCAACTGCAAACCGATTTTGCATCCGATTTGCCCTTGATCGCGGGGCAGCCCTTGATGCTGGCCCGGGCCTTCGAACAAATTTTATTGAATGCGATTGAGTCCATGGACCGCAGTCTCGAAAAGAAATTGTCCATTCGGGCCGTTTTTGAAAACGAACGGGTCGTTCTTCGAATCCAAGATTCGGGCTCAGGCATTGCCCGGGAGAATGTCGGTCAAGTCTTTGATCCCTTTTTCTCGACCAAATCCAAAGCCGAGCATTCGGGCCTTGGCCTCTCGCTCGCTCTTGGCGTGGTGAAGGGCTCGGGCGGCGATATTCAAGTCCATTCTGAAAGTGGAAAGGGGACCACCGTGGAAGTGACCTTCAATCCAAATGCGGATCTTGATGCTATGACTACTGAACAGCAAAGCACGTCGTCACCCGCGGCACCCGCACAGATGCCTGCTGAACAAAATTTATCAAAGCAACAGGTGCAAGCGACTGTGTCGGCTCCGGACGCGGATTTGCCTGCGGTCTTAAATGAAAAGTTGATGCAGAGAACGCTGGATATGATCGACCGCTTGGATGAATTGCAAGAGCCGTTTGTTGATCACAAGATGCAAGTCCCTTTTGCTCCTGCAAAACCAAATGACCAAAGTCACGAGACGTTTGAGCAAGCCCGTGATCATGCGGAGATGAGTTCAGGCCGTGCCTCCTCGCACGAAGATTTTATGAAGTTTACGGCAAAGCTCGACAAGCCAAAATCCACTAAACCCTCGCGCGCGCGCCAAAAACGTTTACTTGAAGTCCCAACCCAAGTGCGCCGGCCAGGGGAGCGGACGTGATTTTAACGCCCGAAATTAGAGCCAAGTTTAGCGTTTTTCTTTTTCTTGAGGATTTAGATCAAGGAACTGATTTGCGTGGGCACTTGGCGGTCTCGGGTTATGAAGTGTTCCTGTTTCGCGATCAAGATACGGTTGTGAGCCGGATCAAAGAGGCCGCTCCGCATGTGGTGATTTTTGAGATCGAAGCTTTACAAACGACACTCAGTGAATTTGTCGAAAAAGCGCTGGAGGCCAATCCCGAAGTGATGTTCTTGCCCATGGCTTCGGTGTCGCAAGCTTTGGCTTTAAATGAGTACCGCGAACACAACTTTGCCGGACTTCTGACAAAAGGTGATGACCGCGATTTGCGTGCACTCTGGAGCGTGGATCAAATCTGCTCGGAGCTCTTTTTTCAATTTCAAAACGAGCAGTTGCTTGATCAGTTTGCTAACCTCAAGCGCAAAATCGAAACGCAAGATATGCAGATCAGCCAACTGGATGGTCGTAAGCGAGAGCTTGAGTCGGCCGAGTCTTTTCGTGTTAAAACCGAGCTTGGCGTCTATGGGCGAGCCAAGAGCAAAGAAGAGATCTTGGATGCATTTTTGCACCAGCTCGAGCAAAAATGTTTGCATCGCAATTTAAAATTGTGCGCGCTAGTTCTTAAATTTTTGCCAACAGTGCAGTCTTTTGTTGCAACGCAAGCCCTGGGCCTTGATCTCGAGAAAATCAAAGGTGTCGGTGCCAGGCTCGAGAAAAAAGAGGCCCAAGATCTGCTTGGCTTGCTGGAGGCGGGTCAATTTCCGGGGCAGTTGATTCAGCTTCTTGAGCAAGGTCTGTCGGTCAAGAATTTTGTCGGCAAACCCTTGATGCTGCCAGATGCGATCGAAGCCTTAATGGTTTTCTGGAGTCCCAACGGAATTTTGAAGGCCGAAGACTTCGAAAATGAATATCTGATTTTTCAAATCGCGTATCAAAATTTGCATTTGGCGCGTCGCCTCAGCGAAACCGACACTCGCGATTCGGTCACGGATCTTGAGGGCCGGGAGTTTTACTTTAAAAAAGTGGACGAGGAAATAGCGCGCGCTCGACGTCTGCAAAAGGCAGTTTCAGTTGTTAAGATTTCGATTGATCACTTGCCTGAGATCGAACAGTCGTTTGGTGTTGGCAATCGCAATGCCGTTTTGCGAACTGTCGCGACCTTGATCAAACGCACGAGCCGCATCAACGATTATTCCTGCCGAACTGACGACAACGAAATTTCTTTGGTTCTTCCGCACTGCCCTCGTAAGGGCGCGGCGATTCGGGCTGAGCGCATTCGGCGGATGATTGAGAATCATTCATTTAATTTAAGTGGCCACCGCGTGACTTTAAGTTGCGGCATCAGTGAATACCCCACCTTATGTTCCTCCAGTGAAGAGTTAGAACAAACCACCCAGCAGGCTTTGAGTTTTATTCAGGAGAAGGGTGGCAACAAAGTCTGCTTGTACCGCGCGAGACAGGATTTTAAGCCTGATTTCGACGTGCCACCTGTTTGAACCGATGGTATTTTCGCTAGACCAGTACCGCCCCACCCAGGCCGTGATCCACTTGGATCACCTGCGCCACAATTTAAAAGTCCTTGAATCTCTGAGCCCCAACGGTCAATTTTTTTGCCCGATGGTCAAAGCCAATGCTTATGGGCACGGGGATGTCGAAGTGGCGCGTGTCCTCGAGGACGCGGGCGTGACATCCATGGGTGTCGGCCTCATCGAAGAGGGTGTGCTCCTGCGCCAAATGGGCCTGCAGGCGCAGCTCCTTTTTTTTGGAACCATGGATGCGGCCGGAGCGAAGGCTTGCCTGGAAGCAAAGCTGACGCCCGTGCTCAATTCGTGGGATCAGCTCAAAACCTTAGAGGCCCAAGTCCCCCGCGGTGAGAAAGTTCAAGTCCACATCAAATTTGATACGGGCATGCACCGACTGGGGTTTGAAGCCGATCAAGTCAAAAAATTGGTCGAGTATTTTCATGATCACCCCGAGTTTGATATCGAGGGCCTACTGACCCATTTGCATTCGGGTGAAGATGCAAACGATCCGCAAGGCCAAAGCTTTGCCCAGCTGCGAGAGTTTGATCGGTTGGCAGCTGAGTTTGAAGCTTGGGCTCCTTGGCGTCATACGTTGAATTCGGCCGGTCTCTTAAATTTGGCAAGGCTTCGCAAAATGGGCCGCGATGAAATTGGTGGTGTTTCATTGAAACAAGGATCCAGACCAGGCCTGGCCTTGTATGGACTTTCTCCACTTGAAGGCCTAAATGAAAGTGTGGACCTGCGTCCCGTGATGAGTTTGATTTCAAAAGTCGTTCGAGTCAAAAAAATCGCCAAGGGCGAAGGTGTTTCGTATGGGCACCGTTGGAAGGCCGAGCGTGATTCGTCGATTGGCATCGTTCCTGTCGGCTATGCCGACGGTTACCACCGGCTCTCGTCAAATCGTGCCGAGGTCTTGTGCGAGGGCAAGCGGGTGCCGGTGATTGGCAACGTCACGATGGATTATTTTATGATCGATTTGACGGGCTTGGTCGGAGCGAGTGGTGCAGAGGCTTTTCTGTGGAAGGAAGTCACACTCTTTGGCTATGATTCTGGGGGGCAGCTTTTGGGTCCGCATGAACTGGCGAAATGGGCACAAACCATTCCGTGGGAGATCTTGACGAGCGTGAGTGAGCGAGTGCCTCGAGTTTTGAAAACTGAAGAGTCCCTTTTGGGAAGAAGGAATTAATGGAGCAAACCTCGGTTTTGAATCAGACCCGAGACCGAATCAAGTCGAACCTTGCCGATTTCATCAAGGAAATTGGTTCGATCGTTCAATTCGGAGCTATGTCGATTAGGGTCAGTTTCGAAAAACCGTACCGCTACCTCGAAATTATTCGCCACATGGAATTCGTCGGCAATCAGTCCGTGTTTATCATCGCGTTGACAGGTTTGTTCACGGGTCTTGCTTTGTCATTTCAAGTTTATCTGGGATTTAAAATGGTCAACGCAACCAATTTGGTCGGGCCCATCGTTGCGCTCGGAATTACGCGCGAGCTTGGTCCGGTCTTAACAGGATTGATTGTGGCGGCACGTGCGGGGGGAGCCATGGCCGCACGTTTAGGGACGATGCGTGTGAACGAACAGATTGATGCGCTGGACGTGATGGGCGTGAATACGCGCCAGTACCTGATCGCGCCGCGGATCTATGCCTCGATTATTTGTATGCCGCTTTTGACTGCGATCTTTGATTTTGTCGCAATGATTGGCTCGTGGTTTTTGGTTGTTAAGCTTGTCGAACTCGATGAGGCGATCTTCTGGGACAAAGTAAAATCAGTTTTAGAGTTTCGTCACATCAATGAAGGTCTCTTTAAGTCCGCCGTTTTTGGTCTCGTCTTTTCGGTCATCTGCACCTACCGGGGATTTAACACCACGGGCGGCGCCAAGGGCGTGGGTGAGGCCACAAACCGAGGCGTGGTGACCTCCATGGTGATGATTATTATTTTAGACTACTTCTTGTCGAACTTGATCCGTATTTTTTACGTTTTAATTGGAACAAAAGTTTGATGGGAGACGCCAACAATAAACCTCAGTTTGATGTTTCAAAACTAGAGCCCGCGATCGTCTTAACTGACATTTACAAGACCTTTAATGGCAAAGAGTACGTCATTAATGGGATGAATCTGACAATTCCCAAGGGAAGTTTGACGGCCATCATTGGCTTTTCGGGGACCGGTAAATCAGTGATTCTGAAACACATTTTAGGTTTATACCGTCCAACGCGTGGACGGATTGAAGTTTTGGGTCAAGACTTGAGTAAAATGGATAACAATCAACTCACAAAATTTCGAAGACGCTTTGGTGTTTTATTTCAAGGCGCTGCCCTGTTTGACGATATGACGGTGCTCGAGAATATTTGTTTTCCCTTGATTGAGCACCGTCCGGAGTTGAGCATTGATGAAGTGATTAAGATTGCCTCTGCTAAGTTGGTCCAGGTGGGTCTTGAGCTGAAGCATTACGAAAAGCTGCCCTCGCAAATTTCGGGCGGGATGCAAAAACGCACCGGTTTAGCCCGGGCGCTGGCCCTTGATCCAGAAATCATTTTCTACGACGAACCCACCACGGGATTAGATCCTATTCTGACTGAAATGGTGGATAATTTGATTCTAGAAACCCACCGTCATACCGCCGGGTCGACATCAGTGATGGTGTCGCACGATCTGGAGGCGGCATTCCGTATTGCCGATTATGTCGCGATGCTGAACGCCGGTGAAGTTTTGCTGTTTGGACCACCAGACGTTTTCTTTAACTCGGAGATCGAGCTGGTCAAGAAATTCGTCGCCAAAGGGATGAAACGTCAATGAACTTGCTTCGTGCTGCGGAATTTAAAGTTGGTGCACTTGTCTTGGTGGTCGCCTTGCTGATCGCGGTGATGTCAGTTCAAGTCAGTGACACGCCCAGCTTTTTTGGCCGCGGAAAAAAAGCCCACTTCATCATGGAAGATGCCGGCGGACTCGTCAAAGGATCGCAAATTAAGACGGCGGGGATCCCCGTGGGTGTCATCGCTAATATTAGTCTTGAAGATGGTAAAGCCCGTGTTGATCTGATGTTTAAAAGTGATACCGAGTTAACCGTATCTGCTGCGGTCAGCGTCAAATCGGCCGGAATTTTGGGCGACAAGTATATCGACGTCTATCCTGGTTCGCCGACGGACCCTCCGCTCGAGCAAGGCGCGCGGATCATGAATGTGAAAGATAAAGGTTCGCTCGACGGCGTGATCGCACAAGTCGGCGACATCGCCACTTCGCTCAAAGACGTTGCCGCAAATTTGAAAGAAGCTGTCAGCGAAGATGGCAGCCGCAAGCACGTCTTGGGGCGCATTATCTTAAACATCGAAAAAATCACGCAGGATTTGTCGGAAGTGACCGCTCAGAACAAAGGTAAGATTGGCGAAATCGTCGATCAGGTTCATGGTATCACCAAAACACTGGATGACGTTTTGAACGACCCTTCGGACAAGGGCTTCAAAAAACGCTGGGCGGTGGCCCTCGACCGCATCGACTCCTCACTTAAAAATATTGACGAAATCACGAGCAAAATTAACAACGGCGAAGGTACGATTGGCAAGTTGGTCAGCGATGAAGCCACGGCCGAAAAAGTCGAAAGCGCCATCGACAGCGTGAATGAGTTTTTGGGCGGCGCAACCAGCCTGCAAACAGGTCTGGACTTCAAGGCCGAATACCTGACCAACATTGGAAAAACAAAAACCTCTGTTGGAATCCGGCTGCAACCAGGCCTGGACCGCTACTACTACATCGGTGTCGTTGATGATCCTGCCGGTGTTGTCGAGACAACTGATATCAAAACAACTTCGACTTCGGGTGTGAATGAAATCACCGAACAAAAAACCTATCGAAATGAACTCAAATTCAACGTTATCTTCGCCAAGAACTTCTATGACCTGACCGTGCGCGGCGGAATCATGGAGAATTCGGGCGGTATCGGCTTCGATTACACCGTGTGGAATCAAAAGCTTAAGCTCAGTCTCGATCTCTTCGAGTTCACGAATATCAACGTGAGAGTGCAGGCGCAGTACAACGTGTGGAAGGGGATTTACCTCTCTGGTGGTATCAGCGATATGCTCAACAAAGGTCAAAAGTACTCCAACTATTTGGGCGCGGGTCTCTTGCTGACGAACGACGATCTGAAGCTGTTGATGACCCAAGTACCCATGTAAAGTCTATGGGTTGAACAATGTTTAAAAATGCACTCGTGAGTGTTTCTGACAAAACCGGTCTGGTCGAATTTTTGAAACCTTTGGCAGACAAAGGTTTGCGAATCGTTTCGACCGGTGGCTCAGCTGAACACCTTAAAAAAGCCGGAATAAAAATCACCGAAATAAGAGAGCAAACGGGTTTTCCAGAGGTGATGGGGGGGCGGGTGAAAACACTGCATCCACGCATTCATATGCCCCTTTTGGCTCGGGATTTTGAAGCTTTTGATCTCGAGCTTCTTAAAAACGAGGGACTCGAGCCTTTTGATCTGGTCGTCGTCAATCTTTATCCGTTTGAAGAAACACTTCTGAAGCAAGAAACAGACGCTTTGTCTGAGCAAGATCTGATCGAAAAGATCGATATTGGCGGGCCGACGCTGCTTCGTGCTTCGGCCAAAAACTTTTCTCGTATAACGGTGATTGCCGACCCCAGCGATTACCAATGGATTTCGGCCCAAGGCCAAACAAGTCTTGAGGACCGAAAAAAATTAGCGGGTAAGGTTTTTGCCCTTGTCTCAAGGTACGACTCGCTGATTTCGCATTGGTTTGGCGCCTTCAATGGTCCGGACCTTTCGTTCGGTGGGTCCAAGGTGCAAGAGCTTCGCTATGGTGAGAACCCCAATCAGCAAGCCAGCTGGTACGCGAACTCGGGTGATCGCAAAGGTCTGCACACCGCCAAAATCTTACAGGGCAAGCCGCTCTCTTATAACAATATCCTTGATCTTGAAGCGGCCACCCAGCTTGCAAAAGAATTCGATGAACCCACCGCCGTGGCCGTCAAGCACAACAATCCGTGCGGTGTTGGTTTAGCTCCGACAATTCTGGAGGCCGCCAAGCGCGCGTCTTCTGCTGACCCCGTGAGTGTGTTTGGTGGTATCGTCGCTCTGAACCGAGAAGTCGACGGACCGACGGCAGAGCTTTTAGATAAAATTTTTCTTGAATGTGTCGTTGCGCCAAAAATTTCGAGCGCGGCCATGGAGGTTTTCGCCAAAAAGAAAAACCTGCGTGTACTTGAGTGGCCGAACATGATGACCTGCATTCGGGTCCATGAGGTGCGCACGCTCGCCGGTGGTTTTTTGGTTCAAGGCGTTCAGAGTCTTGGTTCAGAGACTTCGAAGTGGAAGTTTTTGGGTGAGGTTCCGGCCGAAGCTGTGATGCAGGATTTGATCTTTGCCGAGAAGGTCTGCGCGTCACTTAAAAGTAATGCGATTGCAATCGTCAAAAACGGACAAACCTTGGGCCTCGGCATGGGCCAAGTTAACCGTGTCGAAGCGGTGGCACACGCGGTGACCCGCATGCAAGCGCATCACCAGTCCAAAGCCAGAATGATTTTGGCGAGTGACGCGTTCTTTCCGTTTCCGGACTCGATTGAAAAAGCATCAGAGGCCGGCGTGAAGTGGATTTTGCAGCCAGGCGGATCGTTGCGAGACCAAGAGGTTTTTGCGACAGCACGAAGACTGGGCGTGAATATGGTGCTAACAGGCGAAAGACACTTTCGCCACTAGAGGGGATCCAGCATGCATGAGGAGCGTTGGCTCGTAAAATCATCAGGTCGGGTGCTTGGTCCGTTTACTCTTGAAGAACTGATTCAGCACTTGCGTGCCCGGACCTTGTCGATCATCGATGAGGTTCGCGATCCTGGTACACGCTGGAATTTCATTCGCGAACATCCTTTGCTGCGTGATCTGGTTCGTCAATTGCGTGAAGAGCAAGATGCGACTCATGATTCAACGCAAACCACTTTTGTCGGTGGTCGTACCGTCACGATGAGTGTCACCGAGAATCTTGCTCAAGAAGGCGAAGTCACTCCCAACCCGACGGGAATGACGTCTTCGGGTAGTCAAGATGTGCGGCCAATTTCGGGCACCGAACGAAATGTCTCATCCACGTTCGGCGGCGGCAGAGGCTATGGCTCGATGGCGGACCCTCGCGTTCACAGCCATTTGCAAAAGCGGACCAACTTTTCGCGCAACGTTTTGTTTGGCGTGGCTTTTGCTCTGATCGCAGGTTCGGGTGTTTATTTTTACACCCAAAAGAAAAACCGTGTTGTCGCGACAGACCAGGCCCGCGCGTTTGTAAAACTGGCGCGTGAGCAAGCTCGCTACGGACAGTCAGGCAAGGCCCTAGAGTTTTTGCTTCGCGCGCGCGGAGCCCTGCCATTTAGTGTTGAAGACCGATTGTTGTACTCGGAACTTTTGCTTCAAGTCGAAGGCAAGACGGTCGAAGCGCAGCGAGCCCTCAGCGAAATTCAGAATTTGCAAGATCCACGACTTTTACGAGAGATGTCGCTGGCAAAGATATTGATTTTTTTGAAAGAACAGCGCTGGAACGAGGCTTCGGTTGAGATCAATAATTTGCTGAGCTTCAATCCAAAAGATGAAGAGGCTCTGCACAACATGGCTCTTTTGCAATACTACCAAGGGCTTTATACCACGTCGATGCAGACGGCGAACCGTTTAATCGAGGGCGGTTACCGAAGCACGGAACTTTTAATCTTAAAGGGGCTGCTCGCACTGAGTTGGCCCGAAAAAGCGGGACAGGTCTTGCGATTGAGCCAAGCGGCTGACGAAATCAAAACAGATCTCGATGAAAATTTTGAGCTGCATTTTGAGAAAAGTCTCTTGTATCTGACTTTAAAAATTCAGTCCGGAAAATTCGAAGAGGTGCAGCAATGGCTCAAGGCTATGTGGGTCGCCGACCCATTTGATTCGCGTAACTTCTCGCAAAACTTGCTCATCGATCATCAGATTATTGGCTGGGACCGCTTGGCTCCCATATGCAATCGTATTAGCCAAACGCTTCCTGACCATGAGGGGACAAAGGGAATTCAAGCCCTTTGCCTGTTTTTTCAAGGCGAATCAGCCTCTGCACTTCAGCGTTTAGATGAGTCCCGCAAGCAGCTTTCTCAGAGCGGTCTCTTGGCCGCGATTCAATCGTTGATGTATTTGCAGGTGGGGCGCCCGGCCGAAGGCAAAGCGCTGCTGCAGTTGTCGCAAGGAGAACCTTTGGGGCTCTTAGCACAGGGGCAGATCTGTCAGCAGGATACGGACTGGCCCTGCGCGGAGCAAGCGTGGGCTAAAGTCCTCAGCGTTGTTCCTGAAAACCCCATGGCACTTTATGGTAAAGCCTTTGTGATGAAACAACGTGGAAACGACAATGGCTCGCGTGAACAAATCCGCCGAAGCGTTTTGTCATCGCCAAGATACCGCCCATTTCTAGAAGCGCGCGGGGAGACCAGTGGTTACTAAATCGGTCGCAACTTTTTTTGTAGCTTCGTTCATGGCCGCCGCCGCCCTTCTCTTGGCGGCCTGCCAACGTCAAGAGCATGGGCATGCAGAGCCATACGCCGGCCTGACCCTGCAGGTTCGCGAACAAGGCTCTGACTTTTTGATTCCCTCGATGGCTTGGGATCTGCTGCTCATCAGCCCGGCCGAAAAAGCCAAAGCGAAAGAAAAAGCAAAGACCAACCCTCGTCCTGAAGAAGACATGCACTTAACAACCGCATCATTTGTGTACGCCCCTTTGAAGGTGATCTTGAAAGAGAAGAATCAAGGCGTGCTGACAGAACCCGAGATTCACTTTAATCTCCCAGACGGTGGTTCGGAAATTGATTTGGCCAAAATGGTCACGGGTCAAACAGGTACGTTTTTTGTCCGCTTCGAATTTGAAGGGCAACAACTCGAGACTGAAGACAGTAAAATTTTATTCTACAGCCGAACAAAAAAACGGCGTGTGGGTGATGAGATCATCGGTGCCGGTTGCCAAAAAGTTCTTGAGTTGACCAAATTTGTCGCCTCGCAAGGGTCTGATGGTTTGAAGGTAAACACCACTCGAAATTTTCATACGACGGTTTTGGGCGGGCACTTTTTATTTTCTTGGATAAAAGATGGGATGCGTAAAATTAGCCGCGTTTCCTTTGTCGATTCGGCCAATGCAGCTTTGTACTGTGAGCGTGAAAAATGATGTCTTTCTTAAGTGCTTACAAAAGTTACGATCCCGCAGCCAAGTCCCTGATTGAAATCGCGCTTCTTTACCCGGGTCCCAAAGCCGTGTTTTTTCACCGGATTGCTCATGCCTTGTATGGAGCTCGGCTTTTTTTCTTTGCGCGTCTTTTTGCCGAGGTCAGCCGAGCCCTCACGGGCATCGAAATTCATCCAGGTGCGCAATTGGGTCAGCGTTTGGTCATCGATCATGGCATGGGTGTTGTCATTGGCGAGACCGCAATTATTGGCGATGACTGCATTATTTTTCATGGTGTGACGTTGGGCGGGATGAAATTCGACCCTGTTAAGCGCCACCCCACAGTCGGCAATAAGGTTCTCATCGGGGCGGGAGCCAAAGTCCTTGGCCATATCTTGCTCGGTGACAACAGCCGAATTGGTGCCAACGCCGTCATCACTAAAGATGTTGCGCCAGGAAAAACGGCCGTGGGTAATCCTATGCGGGTCTTGGACTGATCGATTACAGGGTTAAAATTTGACAGATCGTCCTTTGGCAACGGGCATGGCCTCTAAAGGATTTTCGGGCCAGCTGTGCTTGGGGTATCGACTTTTCAGTTCTTTGCGAACTTCACCGTAACCGTTGCGCCAAAAGCTCGACAGATCACGAGTGACTTGGACCGGGCGGTAGTTCGGCCCCAACAAAAACAGTGTCAATTTTTGGCCCGCGACCGTGGGGCCCTCTTTTAACCCAAACAATTCTTGAAGACGAACTTCGCAAAAAGGACCCTGCTCTTGCGAGTATTGGATTTTCATGCGGCTTCCGCTCGGAACAATCCACGAGGAGGGGCAGTCTTTTTCGAGGCGCCCACGCGTTGCCGCCGGTAGAGCGTTCTCAAAACTTTGAACCAAGTCTTTAGCGGCAACGGCCTTTAAAGAAGACTCTCCGTAACAAGCCATTTCGAGGGCCTCATGAAACTTATCTTCACGCAAACCCGGTATCGGGCTCTGGGGCCGGCTTTCAAGGCTGGGATCCAGACGCATTAAAAACTCAAGGCGCCTGACCCAGAATTGCAAAGCTTCGTTTTCTTGTAAGAGATCATTCCAGCGGTCCGAAGCGAGCTTCGAGAGTTGGTCTTTGATCTCCTCGGGTTTGGCCGGGCGCCGAGTTTCAGCGCCAATCTCAAGACCATTCCACGCCAGCGACTGCACAAACTGAAATTGCTGGTTGTCCTCGTTCCATTCGATTCTGGGCGCCTTCAGTGCCCGAGGAAAGATTTCTTTTTCGATGAGCGCGAGCGGCAAACCTACCGCTTGGTGAACGGTTGTTTCGCTGCTCGAAGAACCTTCGACCAAATCAAGCGCCAAGAAGTATTCGGATTGTTTGACGCTTGAACTGGGGTGCAGTTTGACGCCTCGCCCGCCCACCATTTTGCCTTGAGGGTCTTGCGGGCGACGCCGACGGCACAATCGATCAGGGTAAATTTGCAAAAGAATCTCAGGTGCCCAGTCCGCAAAAGTCGGCTCACGGTTTTTTTTTGTGTCTGTCAGAGTTTGCAATAGCTGCTGTTTTGTTTTCTCAAGAGGTCTAAACCGAGAGGGGTCGCGGCGCCAAAGCTCCCAAGCATCTTGCAAATCATTCTCTTGCCCGTGGGCATTTGTCGCTGCTGGTGCGCGCTCTGACAGGAGTGTTGCGAGCTCGGCACCAAGCTCTGTCAGGCCCTGGTCCTCACTCATCAAAAGGAGTTTTGCAAGCCTGGGGTGGAGCGGGAGCCTCCGCATCCGTGCGCCCAGTGGTGTCAGTGCTCCGTCAAGGGTCGTGGCTCCGATCGACTGCAAAAACTGAACGGCTGTTTTCAGGGCGGCCCCATTTGGTGACTCAAACCAAGAAACTTGTTCGGGTTTGCGCAGTCCTAAGGCCGCCAGCAGCAGTACTGTTTCAGAAAGCTCTGAGCGAAAAATCTCGGGCGTTTCAAAGTCTTTCATCGAAAGCTCGTCGTGCGGACTCCAAGCTCGGTAAACCGCGCCTGGCCCCGTTCGAGCAGCGCGGCCCGCACGCTGAGTCGCCGAAGCTTTTGAAACTCGTTGCAGATCCAGTGACTCAAAACCAGTTTTTGGATGAATCTGATTCACCCTCGCAAGTCCACTGTCGACAACGGTTTGAACTCCTTGAACGGTCAACGAGCTCTCGGCGACATTGGTCGATAAGATAATTTTGCGTTTGCCATTTTGTGGAAGCAGAGCCCGGCGTTGCTCTTCAAGAGTTAATGATCCGTGCAGTCCGACGATTGCAACAGTCTCCTGCAGCTTGGCCCGCAGACGTTCGCCCAGGCGCTCAATTTCACCGCGGCCAGGAAGAAACACCAGAATGTCTCCGGCCTTTTGTTGATAAAGCGCAGTCAATGTCAGCGCGCTGATGCGGTCGGTAAACTCAGGGCCCGTGCGCAGGAGCAACGCCTTGTTTTCAAAATGTGTTTCGAGCGGAAAGGTTTTGCCCGGAACCTTCAGCACGGCCTTAGTTTGCAGGTAGGACGCCAATCTTGTGGTTTCAAGCGTTGCGGACATCACCACAATTTTTAGATCCGGCCGCGAAAGCTCCTGCAGTTCTTTGAGTAATGCAATGGCAACATCAGTATGCAAACTTCGCTCGTGAAACTCATCCAAGATCACGCACGAGACATCTTTAAGTTCTGGCTCGACAAGCATTTTGCGAACAAGTAAGGCCTCAGTCAAAAAAATCAGGCGCGTGTCTTTTGAGGTTTTATTGTCAAAGCGAACTTGATAACCAACTTCGGGGCCGCCCAAGGTCCAAGCATTTTCTTCGGCAATTCGAGCCGAGGCTGAGACCGCGGCAATTCGCCGGGGTTCGAGCACCAAGATTTTTTTCGGCATATGCGCCAAGAGCGCGGGGGGCAGACGGGTCGTTTTTCCCGCACCGGGCTCGGCGGTTAAAATTAAACTGGAGTTGGTTCGCAGAAGCTGGCAGGCCTCGAATAAAAATTCGTCGATCGGAACTGAGGAGAGAGGGGGTCTCAAGGTCATCTTTATGCAGGATAGACCAAAACTAAAAATTCTGCTTTCTTTTCTTTGGGTACTTTTCTTAAGGCAGTGGGTGTTCCTTCAAGAACCAATTCGTTTTCTTGAGTCAGATTGGTGACAAGTAAACACGTGCGCGCCGCAAAGTGCTTTTCAAGTTCAAGTAGCATTTTTTCAAATCGATAAGGCGTATCCATCAAGACAACGGCGCGCTTTTCTTTGGCGATGAGAAGCCATTCTTTTTCGCGGGCAACATTTTCGGCGGGTAAAAAACCGCGAAAGACAAATTCATCGAGGCGGCGACTCGACAGTGACAACAAGGTCATCAAGCTTGAAGGGCCGGGCAAGGCTTGAACCGCGATTCCAGCCTCTCGGCAGGCGCGAACCAAATCAGCGCCCGGATCGCAGAAGCCCGGCGTTCCGCAATCTGTGATCAAGGGGATGTCTTGCATTTTGCAAAGTTCGCGCAGTCTTTGAATGTCATCGGCTTTTGAGTGCTCATTAAGCTGTTCAAAAGTTTTACCTTTGATGTCATGGGCCCTGAGCCAAACGGTGCTTTCCTTAAACTCTTCAAGAATGATGGTGCTGGCGGCTTGCAAAACTTCTTTGGCGCGAAAGCTCATATCTGCCGAGTTGCCGATAGGTGTCGGAACCAGAATCAAACCCATCTTAGCGGCATTTCCAGTTTGCAGGATCGCCAGTTTCAACGGTTTGCCGGCCCACGCTTTTGCACAGTTTGGACCATTTCAGCTCGCCGGATTCAATGAGCGTCGCAAGCTTTGCAAAAACAGGATTCAAGTTTTGATGAATCTGAGCATTCACCTGGGCGGGTTTTTTGCAATTGCCCTCGGCACGGTAAACAGAACCTTCGCGCTGAGCCACGAAGTGAGAATTGCCGAGCTTCAAACCTTCGACGGTTCCAGGAAGTTTGCCAAAGGCGACGACCGTTGTTGGCAGCAGTAACAGCACAAACAGAAACAATGCGAGGCTTGAGAACAATTTGAACATGGGTCAGCTCCTCAACTTAAACGAAACCTAAAAAAGGGGAGCGGCCAATTTAACCGACGGGCGTGGTGTTTTTAAGGGGGAGGGTAAAATTCACAATTTTAGCCCAGGATTCTGACACGGGTGCCTTGCCCGAGTGGGTGGACTCGACAAAGACAATCTCAACTTCAGGATGCCGAGCTTGCACTTCGTGTAAATTGACGGGTTCATTTTCAAAGAACACGGTTATTCCATAGCGGTTTAAGTTTTGCTGATCAAACCAGCCCACTTTGAAGAGCGCATCATCGCTGCCTTTAATGGGTTTGAGCACCAATTCACCAGGCGGAAATCCATGCACCGCCAGCACTTTTTGGGAGGCCTCTTGCATCGTTGCTTGGTCCCGGCCGGTCAGGTAAACTAGGCGAGCGCCGGCGTGTTTGATCCTCCAAACGTAGTCGGGGGCCCCCGCAATCGGGTGGTCAAAATGCAGGTAGCGACTGCTAAAAAAGCGGTCGATCCAGTACTGGCTGACAGCTTCATGAAAATCATTGCAGTGGGTATGAAGTCCGTGGCGGATCAGGGCAGATTTGATGCCCCAATCTTTCGAGGCCACTTTAAGATTTTTGAGCAGCTCGATGCTTTCGGGGAAGCGTTCCTGGTGGGCGGAGTCTGCTGAAAAATCGAGCATAATTTGCTGGGTGCGGGTACTCACATCAAAAAGGGTCGAATCCAGATCAAAGACAACCAGGGAGGGCTTCCCTGAAGCCTTTAAAGTCTCGATTCTCACCAAAATCTGACGGAGCAAATCATGCGTTTGCGTCATGTCTCCCTTTCTCGCCGGGAGTGATGGAAAGGTAAAGAGAATTCTTGGCTCCAGGGGCCTCGCTTGATACACCTTCAGCCGAACAATTTTGGAGGAGTCTTCTATGACGTCGTTGTCACACGTGACCTTGTTGATGGTTTTAGCCTTGGCCTTTGCGCTTTCGGGCTGCACCAGCAAAAAAGCCGAACTTGGGTCTGAAAAAAATCCCGTGAAGCTCTACTTCGTCCCTTCGGTTGATGCCAAAGTGATCGATGACAACTCAAAGATATTTAAAGACTTTCTCGAAAAAAACACGCCTTATAAGTTTCAAGTGATGATCCCGCAATCTTACGTGGCGGTGGTTGAAGCTTTCGGAACAAAGCGCGCGGATATTTCGGCGATGAACACGTTTGGTTATGTCTTGGCCCATGAGCGCTACGGCGCCGAAGCTCGCATGACCGTGCTACGCCACGGGGCTTCGACGTACCAAGGCCAGATTCTCGTTAAAAATGACGATAAGATCAAAAGCCTGCCGGATCTTATGGGTAAAAAGTTGGCGTTCGTGGATGCGGCTTCGACATCAGGTTACTTGCTTCCGCTCAAGGTGTTAAAAGATCGCGGCATCGTTCCCAGTGAAACGATGTTTGCCGGCAAACACGACAACGTCGTCTCGATGATTTACAACGGGCAGGTCGATGCCGGTGCGACTTTTTATTCTCCTCCTGACGCTGAAGGCATTCAGGATGCTCGTCGTTTGGTGAAGACTCAGTACCCCGACGTCGAGAAAAAGGTCAAAATTTTGGAGCTGACCGAAGGCATTCCAAACGATCCCATCGTTTTTAGGAAAGAGATGCCGGAAGAAATGAAAAACGTTATCGTCGAGGCGTTCCTAAAATTTGTGGCAACTCCCGAAGGCAAAGACGCTTTTAAAAAAATCTATGCCGTCGATGATATCAAACGCGCCAGTGATGCGGACTATGACGCCGTTCGCACCATGCTCAAAGCTCTGGGTAAAAACGCCGACGAGCTCATGAAACAGTAACTTGGCGCCCCTTTGGGGCGCGTATGAGGGTGCGGATCATTTTTCAGAGGGATGGAGATATGGAAAAAATTCTTCAGGTTAAGAATCTCACAAAGATTTATCCGAATGGCACGCGGGCGCTTAAAGGTGTCAGCTTCGATGTTAAAAAGGGCGAGTTCTTGGTCATCATTGGGCTCAGCGGCTCGGGCAAATCGACGCTTCTTCGCTGCATTAACCGATTGCACGATCCGACCTCGGGCGAGATTTTGTTTAACGGTACTGACATCGCAAGAATCGAAGGCTCGGCTGTTCGCAGCGTTCGCAAAAGCATCGCGATGATCTTTCAGCACTTCAATTTGATTCCTCGGCATACTGTTCTTTCGAACGTTTTGATGGGTCGTTTGGGCTTTATGGGAACACTGGGTTCTGTGCTTGGTTTCTTTAAGCCCGAAGACAAAGAATCAGCGCTTAAGTATTTGAATCTCGTCGGCATCGGCGAAAAGGCCAAAATGCGCGCCGACAACTTGTCGGGTGGGCAACAGCAGCGCGTGGCGATCGCCCGGGCACTGACTCAGGACCCTCAAGTTTTGCTTGCCGATGAGCCTGTGGCTTCACTTGATCCTGCGACTTGCCACACGGTGATGGATTATTTGCGCAAAGTAAATCAGGAGCTTGGAATTACGATCATTGCCAACCTGCATTTTTTAAGTCTGGTTCGCGAATACGCGACGCGCGTGATCGCAATGAAGGACGGAGAAATCGTTTTTGAAGGCAGCCCGTCTGAAATTGATGAGGCCTTGTTCGAAAGAATCTACGGTGTTGGCGCCAAAGAAGTTCACATCAACTGAGGAGAAGCCATGATTGCGTCGATGATCAAACGAACAATTTTAGACTCCATTTTGTTCGCTTACTTTTTTTGTGTTCTGATGTTGGTGATTTTTTCGCCTTCGCAAGCTGACATGCTCGATTTGAGTCGCAACGTTTTGGTGTTTTTTGTCGGGTTTGGTTTGGGTGTTATCGTCAGCTATGTGCTCAACAAAATGGGCTTGCGCACGTTGGGTGAATTGATTTTTGAGTCCGCTTATAAAAAAGCGGTGGCCGAAGAGGTCTCTTGGACCAGACAGGTTTGGAGCTACCAACTGATTTTGTTTTTGATCATCACCTTCACGGTGGGTTCAATCATGACCAAGTTTTCTTTGACCGAACTCCTTGATGAAGATGGCTTTGCGGGAGCTGCGCGCTTGTTTAAAGGTTTGGCGTCGCCCAACATGGATCTGCTACCTCGCGCGGTCCTCAATATTATTGAAACCATTTTTATGGCGTTCATGGCGACGGCGCTGGCAATTCCGGTTGCTTTTGTTTTGTGCTTTTTCTGCGCCAAGAATATCATGAAGGGCTCGGTTGGTTTTGCTATCTACTTGTTTTTACGAACGGTGCTAAATGTGACCCGCTCAATCGAAGCCTTGATCTGGGCGATTATCTTCTCGGTGTGGGTGGGGATTGGTCCTTTTGCCGGCATGCTCGCCTTGATGATTCACTCGATCGCTTCATTGGCAAAACAGTATTCTGAGATCGTTGAGACCGTGGATGAGGGCCCCATTGAAGGCATCACCTCAACGGGAGCTGGAAAGTTGCAGACAATTTGGTTTGCCATCGTGCCTCAGGTGGTTTTGCCCTTTATTAGCTTTACGGTGTACCGCTGGGACATCAATATTCGCATGGCGACAATCATTGGTTTGGTTGGCGGTGGTGGTATCGGAACTTTGTTAATTCAGTATCAAGGACAGGCCATGTGGCCCGAAGTTGGCACGATCATTCTCGTCATCGCCTTCGTGGTTTGGTTTATGGATACGGCTTCAGCGTACCTCAGAGAAGCGCTGAAGTAATCAGGAGTTCCAATTGATTGCTTTTTTCCAGGCGTCCGTGGGCTCGATCAGTTTGCGGGCTTGAAGATCAAATAAGCCAAAGATAAAAAGGGCCTCCGAGGCCAGGGTCCCATCTTCTTTAATCATTTGCTGCTGAAGACGCCCCACTTTGCCTTTATATTCAATGAGCTCGGTGGTGATGCGAATTTTTTCGCGCAGCTTGAGCTCGCTCACAAACTTGACGGTCACCTCTAAAATCACGGGACCGGTTTTAAGTTTTTGAATGTCTTTTAGGCCAAAGCCATTTCCGGTTGTGAGATCCCATCTGGCCTCCTCGTAAAGTGCCAGGTAGGTCGCATTGTTGACGTGCCCAAAAGTGTCGAGGTGCGCTTCGCGAATCAAGAGGTCGTAGCTATGCATGTTTACCAGCTTAAATCTGGCCTTAAATATTGTCAAAAAGTTGGGCAAAAAGCCATAAAATATCAATGACTTAAGTCCGCCCCTGGACCGCCGATAAGCAAGCATCGGGGAGTTTGCATGCAAAAGGTCACTGAAAAGTTTTATCTCACGCAGAATGGTAAACCAGTTGGTCCGTGGTCATTGACGGACATTCTTGCAAATCTTAAAGGACAGAAGATTTCGTGGACGGACTATCTGTATGATGAGTCTCGCAAAGACTGGGTTCTGCTGATGGACCACCCCGTCTTGGCCCCACAATTTCGCGAGATGGCACATGCACCATCGACGTCGAGAGTTCCTAAACAGTACCCAAAACTGGCGGGCCCCGACGTTCAACTGAACCGTGAAAAAGAATGGTTCGCGTTGCGCGGCGATAACAAGTACGGACCCTTTACGCACGTTGAACTTCTAAAAATGCTACAAGAAAAACAGTTGTTCGAATTTGATTATGTTTGGAATGTGCGCCTTTCAAATTGGAAGCGTGTTGCTGAATGTGATGAATTCTCTCCGAAGGCGGTCAATGCATTGCGCGAATCGGGTTTACCAGAAATTGGCGAAGTCTTTTTTCGCCGTCGGCACGCTCGCGCCGATTATGGTGCTTCGCTCGTTGTTCATGACAACCGGCAAGTCTGGAAAGCCGAGAGCCTCGAGATCAGCCCAGGTGGCTGTGGCTTGATGATTAACAACGACCTGATCGAGCCCGGTCAGAGTTTGTTTTTACACTTTAAAGCGGGCGATGGTGTTCCACCTTTTAATGCGATCTGTGAAGTTGTCAGCAAGCAAGCCCCGAAAAATGGTCAGGCGTGGAGCAAATATGGCGTGAAGTTCACCAGCATCAGCCGTCAAGTTCAACTTGCGATCAAAGAATTTACTCAGAAAGCGGCCTAAAAATTGGCGGGCCCTTCGCCTCTGGAGGACAGTGTGTCAGGTCAATCATCACGAATGAACAAGATGTTCAAAGCCGCGGCTCTTGTGGGCACGTTGGCTTTTATGGGAACGGGTTGCACGAAACAAGATTTTGGTTTGCCCGATTCAAGCCAAGAGTTTGGCGCCACGGTGACTTACAACAATAAAGTCGATATCGTTTTGATGGTCGACAATTCGTCGTCAATGGTCCAATACCAGAATAAATTTGCAAACGAAGTTCCGCAAATGATCGCAAGTTTAAATTCAATGGGCTTGGATTATCACATTGCTGTGGTCACGTCTGATATGCGAAGTGCCGGGAACGGTGGTCGCTTCATCGGGTCACCCCGCTATTTAACCAGCGGAAGTTCGAACTTGGTTCAGACTCTTCAATCGCGCGTGAACGTCGGACAAAATGGCTCCGATTTAGAGCGAGGTCTTGAGTCTTTAAAGGCCGTCATGCAGCCCGCTTATCTGCAAGGCGAAGGTGCAGGTTTTTTTCGTGACGATGCACTTTTGGCCATGATCGTCTTGACCAACGAAGATGACTATAGTGCTGAGTCGACGAATTCTTTCATCGATTATTTTGATACATTAAAACCTCCGTTTAAGGGGACGACAAAAGCGTGGACGATGAATTTTATCGGCGTTGTAAGCATTGGCGGCGAGTGCAGCACCACGGCCGACTTTAAAGAAGCGGGTCTTCGTTACATGGCGCTTTCGGATTACACCGGCGGGATTAAAGAGTCCGTCTGCAAATCGAGTTTAGCGACAGCCGTCTCAAATGTCCGCGCCCGGATCGTTGAGATCTTGTCCGAGTACTACTTGGACCGCACGCCGAACTTGGCAACAATTCAAGTCCGCATTAACGGTAATCTCATTCCTCAAAATGCCACCAATGGTTGGAGTTACAGCTCTGCTCGTAACTCGATCCGGTTTCACGGCTCCGCCCTGCCTGGCGCCAATGACCGGGTCAACGTGGATTACACGCCCGCTGAAGGAACCTGATTTTTTGGGCTCGCTTCAAATCACGAGTTCAGGGTCGTCTCAACAGCTCGGCCCTGTTCTATTTTGATAAAGCGATTGCAATCTTTGAGCGTCGAAAGACGGTGAGCGATGATTAAGCACGTTCGGCCGGTGATCGTTTCTTGAATCGCTTTTTGAATGAAAGACTCGGTTTCAGAGTCGACATTGGCCGTCGCTTCATCCAAAATCAAAAACGCAGGATTTGACACCAGGATGCGTGCAAAGCAAATCAGTTGGCGTTCGCCGATAGACATGTTGGCTCCGCGCTCTTCGACCCAAAAATCGAGTGTTCGTCCCGAGCGCTGAAAGAAATCCCAGGCTCCCATACGCCGCAAGGCTTGCTCCATGACCTCGCGGGTGTGCAGGGGTTCTCCCAAGCTCAAGTTGTCGGCGATGGTCCCGCGAAACAAGACGGGATCTTGCTGAACAACGCCGATCCAGCGTCTAAGCTCATGCCTGGGCACCTGGTTGATGGGGACGCCGCCGATGAAAAGGCTGTCGTCCCGAAGCTCGTAAAACCGTTGCAACAACGAGATCACGGTTGATTTGCCGGCACCAGTGCGCCCCATCAGGGCGACGCGCTCGCCGGGGTGGATGGTCAGATTGAGATTCTCGAGCACATAAGGTTGGTCGTCAGCGTAACGAAATGACAAATTTTTAAATTCAATCGAACGGTTCTGTTTGGCCAAAACTTGCGGATCAAAAAATGACGAGGTTGACATCGGCTCACTGCGAAGACTTTCTTCGGGCGCTTCTTCAAACAAATGAAACACGCGCTCGGCCGAGGTCAAGCTGTTCTGAAACTGTTGATACTTCTCAAGCATCTCTCTTAAGGGTGGAATAAAGTCTTGGGCGTGCAGTAAAAAAGCAACCAGCGAGCCGATGGCGAGATCGCCTTGCAGGGTGAAGTAGCCGCCGCCGGCAAGTGCTGAGGTGACAACGATCGCGGTAAAAAGATTGAGCAAAGGCTGCATCAAGGCATAGGCCTTGATCGAACGGATCAGAACATATTGATAATTCAAAGAAGTCGCATTAAAGCGCTTCTCGGAGTAGGGAGCGGCGCCCAAGATTTGCAACACCCGCATGCCTTGCAAGCTCTCTGAAGCGTAAGAGCTGAGGTTGGCCAGTTCTTTCTTTGATTCGCGCAAGATCACACGGATGCGTGAGCTCACTTTCAGACTGGCCCACAAGAAAAAGGGCATCAGGGCGAGCGTGATTAGTGTCAGTTTGACCGAAATCAAGAGCATCGAGATGACAAGGCTGACTAAAATTAAAAAATTCGACAAAATCGCGATCGCGCCTTCGCTAAAGACTTCATTGAGGTTGGCCGGATCATTTGTGAGACGGGTGACGGTTCGGCCCACCGGATTTCGGTGAAAGTAGTCCAGCGGCAAACCCTGAACATGCCCGACAAGCTTTTCGCGCAAATCCGCCAAGACGCGGTTACCAAACTTTTGAAACAAAAACAGGTAACCAAACTGGCTGATGGCATGCAGGGTTTGTAGACCCAAGTATACCCACGCGGCATAAACTAAGACCGAGACATTTTTTTCAAGAACGCCGTGATCAATGGCGTAGCCAATCGTCTGAGGTAGTAGCCGTGCCGAAATGATCGAAAGCAGCATCAAGATCGTTGCGGTCAATCCCAGCTTCCAGAACACTTTGGCAAAGGGCCATAGCTGCATAAACATGTGCCTGAGCTGCATTTTTGTTTGAACTTCGTCAGTTTGAACGAATGGACTCATGACGAAGCCCCTTGGTGGCGGCGCATCTGCTGATAGGTCGGAGACCGCCGCATCAGCTCGGCGTCTGTTCCAAAATCCTCATGCCCGGCATCATTCAGAACCAAGATTTTTGAGCAGGAACTTAAAACTGTGAGCCTGTGGCTAATCAGAATTAGAGTTTTATTCCAATCCGACAGTGCCCGGATCAATTGATCTTCGGTCGCATGATCAACGGCGCTCATGACGTCATCCAAGATCAAAACATCGCAATCGGCGAGCATTCCGCGCGCCAGGGTCAGCCTTTGCTTTTGGCCGCCCGAAAGATTAACGCCTTTTTCACCCAGCTCCGTCTTGAGCCCGTGCGGAAGGCGCTCGATTTCATCCAGCATTTGTACTTTCGCAAGGGCCTGGCGGACTTGCTGGGTTGTTAAATTGGGCGCGGCGAGCTTCAGGTTGTCTTCGATGCTCATCGAAAACAAAAGGGGCTCTTGCGTGACGATGCAAATCCGCTCGCGTAAAGAATCGATGGTATAGGATTCGCTCGGATGACCATTGACCAGGATCGACTTTTCAGGGGCGGGGAGCAGGCGTCCGAGCAGCAGGGCCAGAGTTGTTTTGCCGCTGCCGATAGGTCCCAAGATCCCGATCTTTTCGCCTTTATGCACAGAGAAAGACACATTTTTGAGGCCTGCGTTGGTTTGCCCCTGATATTGAAAATGTAAGTCGCGCACTTCAAGCTTTTCGAAGGGCCCCAAAACGCGTGTTCCCAAGTCGGGGATTTGCGTTTTGGTTTCAAGCACGGTGCGGATCCGAGAGAAGGAGGCCATGCCTTTTTGGTATTGCGAGAAGCCCAAACCAAAAGCTGTCATGGGCCAGACCATCTTAATGATATAGCGCTGAAACGCCACGAAGGTCCCGATGCTCGCGGCCCCCGTGATCAGGTCATCGGTGGCGATAAAAATCAAAATGACTGACCCGGCCGCGACCCCGAACTGCATAATCGGGGCGAAGAGTGAGTCGACGAGGGCGACGCGGTTGCAGGCGACTTCATATTCGAGGTTCAGCTTGCGGTAGCCCAGCAAACGCGTGCGCTCCTGAACAAAGCTTTTGAGCACGCGAATGCCCGAGATCGTTTCTTGCGTGTGACCTGAGAGAAGCGAGAGTTTCTCTTGCTCGACTTTGTAGCGGGTAAAAATCATTTGCGTCACCCAGCGAATAAGCAGCGGAACGAAAGGCAAAAAAATCAGCGTCTTCCAAGTCCATGACGGATTCAGCGAAATCATGATCGGTAAAATCACGATCAAGATGACAGCTCCATCGACCAGGATCAGGACCGAGTTGCCGATAGCCTGTCTAAAAGCCTGAACATCGTTCACCAAGAGGCTCATCAGCTCGCCAATTTGGTTGCGTGAGTAGAACTGCAAATCAAGATGACTCAGATGCTTATAAAGTTTTTGCCGAAGGTCTTCAGCGGCTTTGGTGTGGTACTCACCAAAAAAAGTGCGCCAGCCATAACGGGTGACGGCCAGTGCTGCCATCACGGCAAAAAACAGCGCCGATGTTTTTGCCAGAGCGGCAAAGCCTTGGCCCGAGGTGACTTGGTCAAGTGCTTGCTTGACGATCAAAGGATAGATGCCGTCCAAAGCGTTGGTGACTAGCAAAAAAAGCATGCCGATCCAAAATGAGCGTCCGTATTTTTTGATGTAATAAATGAGGGGAGACTTCAGAAGCACAGAGATTGGTTTAACAGTCGGCGCACTCCGGGTCAAACGAACGAGCTGGGCTTAACCAGCGATTTTGAGCGACGAAGAGTCAAGATGACGAAAAGTCTTGAACGAGACGTTAATGGTCGTATTGGCCGCGTTAAAGTCGACTTCGAGGTTCCCATTGTGGGCGGTCATAATGGCTTTGGATAAACTTAAGCCCAGTCCGGTTCCTTTGCCAACTTCTTTTGTCGTAAAGAATGGGGTCATGACCTTGTTTTGGATCTCTTTGGCAAAACCCACCCCAGAATCAACAACCGAGAGGATCAGCAGACTGTCCTTCTCAAAGAGGTCAATCTTGATCCAGCGCTGCTCTTTGCCTTCCAGGGCGTCGACTGCATTGTTGATTAAGTTGACGATGATTTGAGCGATCTGAACTCGGCGGCAAGAAATTTCGTAACGATCAATGTTTTCAGAAATAAGGACTTCGATTTCTTTTTGACGAAGGCGCTCGTTCGACAGACCCATCGCATCTGTTAAAATAGTTGAGGCGGGAACAAAATCAAAGGGGTCGCGGCTCGCGTCCCTGGATAAAACCCGGAGGGACTGAATGATATCAGCAATCCTTTGCGTTGTTTTGACAATGGCATTGAGCGAATTGCGAACTTCGTCGGATATTTCTTTGCGCAAGGCCAATTGTGACTTACCCATAATGATGGCAAGGGGGTTGTTGATTTCGTGAGCGATCGACCCCGCCATTTCGCCCAAGGCGCTCCAGCGCGCGCTGGTCTCGAGCTTTTGACGTTGTTCTAAGATTGTGGCCGTTCGCTCTTCGACTCTTTTCTCGAGATCTAAATTCATTTCTTTCAGCGCCCAGTGCGACATCACCACTCGGTTCTTAATTGAGTTGATGTTATCAACAAGGGAGTCGAGTTCGTCATAGCCACCTTTGAGTGAAGCCCGGTCAATCTTGAGATTCGCGAGGCTTCGATCCAGTCGAAAACTCTCGAGATAAGTCGAAATTTTTAAGATAGGACGGACGAATGAGGTATTGACGATAAAAAATAAAACCAAGCCGACCAAGGCCGAAATGAAAAACTGCTGGGCAAAAATTTTTAAAATTCCCGCGACGACGTTCTTTTGACTCTGCTGCAGTCCAGACCGAATTGTGAGAGTTCCCACTGGACGTTTCGAAAGGCCGTCAGGCGAAGACTCGAGCACGTAAGTCAGCTCAAGACGGACGTGCTCCGGCGATTTGCCTGCCGAGAGGGGAGAGCCCTGATCCGAATCGAGTGAAACCCAGTCGACGTCGCCAACCAGAAGAAGGCTTTGGAGCGACTGCTCGGCGAGTGGTGTGTTATGCTTGACGAGAGCATCGGCCAGGCTCATACGGTGGGATTCGACAACCTCATCGAGAAGCCAAGTTAAGTTAGCGTTTTGAGCCCGTTGCTGAGTCCACAATCCAATCCCGGTGAGGAGCAAAGTAAAAAGCAGAGTGCTGCCGACGGCTAGGCCGACGAGTTTGAGCGAGAGGCTGCGCTTAATCATATCTGATTTTCGTGACTTCACCGCCCTTTATCGGCCGCAGAAGGCTCGTAATCGAGTCTTGATTTGGTTCAAGCGTCTGAATCAGCCGCACTCGACCAGCACTCGACTAGAGTCTAGTTTTTCAGAGCAAATTCTTTGAGGGCAGCATCTGCAAGTGTCATTGAGCTTTTTGCCCGGTGGATGTCTGGCTTTTCCAGGTTAAGCCAGAAGCCAACATCAGGGGCAGGACCTGCAGTTCATCGTGAGCAAAGAGACTTGAAAAACTGACTCCAGAGTCCCCCCACAAAAGGGGCTCAAAACGACTTAGGGCCAGCCAAGTTCCAGGCGGAAAATTTTCCATCTTTTTTTCTGTACAAGAGAAAGCCGCATTTTTCGCCAGATTCATTTGCAGAAAATGCGTCCCTGAGTAAACAAAGACAGGCGCTGTTCCAAAAAATTTTTTGCAGAGTTCGGCAGATGGCCATGAGCTTGGATTTTCAGGATCAACCAAAAGAATTTTGGCAAAAACACCGGGGCCCACCTGAATGAAGTGATTCTTTTCGAGAGTCAGAAGAAAATCTTGGAAGTAATGAAAGCTTCGGTGTCCCATAAAGACCAACTCCAAAGACTTATTTTCAAGCAAAGACAGGATCTCTTGCTGATTTCCCGGATGTTCGGGGGCAGGCCAGGCCAAAATCTGCCGCTGCTTCGACAAGACTCCGGTGGCGTCAAAGTACAGAGGATTCTGGTGATCACTCAAGTACTTCTGCATTTGAATCATGGCAAGCCTTTGCGGAGCCGAAGGAATCATCTTCAAAGACAAAAAAACAAAACCGGCACTGGTCACACAAGAAACCAAGGCCAAACTAGACGTCAGCTTTGGCATTTTCTCGAGGCCAAGCGCGCAGCAAGCCAAAGGAAACCACAACAAACTGTACAAGTAAAAAGGTAGACGATCGCTGTAACCCAGGATCGCCAAAGCCAACATCAACAATGGAATTCGAGCAGGCCCTGTCAACACAAAGCTCAAGAGCAAAAGCGCCAGGACTTGAGGTTGCTGAACGCAGAACTCGAACACATGACTAAAGGAAGCCAGACTCCAGGCCGCCGGGCGATGCGCCGAAGGCCAATACGACTGGAAAAAAAAGGCCGTCGCTGTTTGCATTTCTTGCCAATTCAGAAAAGCCAAACCTAAAAAAAGAACAACCGGAAGCGCAAAAGCCCACCAAAAAAATGAATTCTGACCCTGGATTCGGAAGCGAGCTGGCAGGCTTTGCAGGCAAACAAAAAGAAGACCGACATGGATCATCGCTTTCGGCGTCACCAAGAGTGCCATCATCAGAAGCCCGACCAAGCAAATCAAAAAGTGCTGACGAGAAAGTTTTGACCCAACCTGCAAATAAAGAAAGAAAATCAGAAAACAAAAAAAGCTGGCCAGGCTATCCGAGCGTATTTTAAAGGACTGAGTCAGAAACAGAGCCGAGGTCCCCCACAAAAAAGTCAGAGCCCACGACAAAGCGACCGAGCCCGAAAGCTTCTTTGCCACTTTCTGAAACAGAAAAAGCTGCGCGAGGCCAAGACCCGCAAAAAAGACCCGATTGAAATCCACAACTGCAAGACTGCTCGGCGCTGCCCCTCCAATCAGTTTTAGAATCGAATAGAACAAGGGCTTGTAAAAAAAAGAAGGATCCAAGGGGCCCTGGGCTTTTTGCGACAAAGCCAATGCCCAGAGCTCAGAATCAGACCAGTGAAGATTTACGGCCAAGAAAAGACTGCAGAGCCCAATCAGCAGCATTCCTAAAAAAGCAACTCGTCCATGAAGAGAAGATAAAAATCTTGCAAGCACCATAAAAGGTTAACGGCAAATTTAAACCGTCACAAGACAAATAGCAGGCGGCTTCGCCCAGCGCAGTTGACTTTGATTAGAACCTGCCAACAAGATGAGAATCTATGCGTATCACCTACGGTGTCGTCTTTCACTCAGAAGCTGATCTGCTTGAAAAGAAAATCGTCGAATTTGACCAGTTTTTTCCAAGGCTCTTTTTTGAAGCTGTTTTTGTTTTGAATTCCTGTCCCCTAGAAATGAAAGAAAAAATTCTCACCATCAGCAAACAACATCCCCATCTGCCTCTTATGATTTTTGAACAATCTCAAAATCATTTAGGACAAGCTCGTCAATTGATTCTCCAAAAAGCCTCGGGTGAGTGGATCTATTTTTCTGACCCCGACTGCGAACTTCAAGCTAGCGCCCAAGAACATTGGTTGCTTGCACTTGATTCCCTGGAAACCGAAAAGATCGGGGCCCTTGGCGGGGGCAATCGACCACCTGATCAAAAAGAAAATTTGATTTATCAAATGCTTGAAATCGCTGGACGGCATCCCTTTTTACATCAGTCCTCGATTCAGATTGCTCGGCCGCAGACAACTCTGAAGGTGCCTCTTCTGAGCACGTCGAACATGATGGTTCAAAAGAACTGGGCCCAGAGAGCCGGTGGATTTGATCACGATTTTGCCAAAGTCGGTGAAGACATGGCTTTTTGTCATCGTCTCAGAAAAGTGGGAGCCACGCTGGTGGCAGTGCCAGAGGTTGAGGTGGTGCACAGGCAATGCTCTGAATTAAAACCCTGGTTTCACAAAATGTTAGGATATGGAAGAGCACAGGTGCGAGTGGCCCAGAGCTATCCCAAGCATTTTGCAGGAATGCGGGGAGCCACTTACTTGCTCACGCTTTTGGTGGCGCTTGCTTTCATTCTGTGGCCCGCTGTTTTTTTGTTGATGGTGGGATTTTATACATTGGTGATCTTGCTTCTTTTTTGGATCAAGGCTCCCGAGCATCGTCCCAAATTTGTTCTTAAAATCGCGGGTCTGTTTCTACTGACACAAATGTTTTATGCTCTGGGTGAGATCGTCGGGACCTTTTTATTGACCGTAGAGACCCTTCGAAAAAAATCGACGTCTTAAATGCAGTCCCCAAAAAAAGCCTGTGCGCGAAACCAAAAAAAATAAACAAAGCCCCGGAAGCAAACAAAAATCTGGATTCGAAAAGCCGCGCAGCCTGTTAGCACTTTCAAGGCGGTAAAGACCCGCCGCTTTGCCTTGGTGAAACGCACGCTTAAAAAACTTCCTAAACCCAGAGGAGTCTTCGTGCAGAACGCGAAAATGAGAATGAAGCTTTGCCGGAATTTGGTGGTCGGACCAGAGCTGCTGAATCATGACTTTTTCTTCTCCGCCCCACGACAGATCCATTCGAAATTGAATTTTTTGAGCTACTTGATCTGTCATAAACAAACATCCGCCAAGCAGATGCTCGGTTCGCCCCTCTTCTTTTTTTCCGAACTCAAGCCAAATTTGTTGAGTTTGGTGATAAGTTTTTGCCCAATAACTGGCCGGACTTTGCAAAAAATAGTTACCGCCCCACAGAACACGGGGCTCTTGCTTGAGCACTTCAAGCACTCGTCTGATTGACTCAAAATCAGGCAAGCAGTCCGCATCAAAAAGAAACCGCGCCTTACCCTTTGCGCAAGTAAGACCAAACTGCCGAGCCTGCCCAGGTCCTTCGATCGGGGCCGAAAAAAAACTCACCTCTGGGAACTGGGTGGCCAAAGCCTCACAAGAATTTGTTTTTTGACTAAAGACCACCAAAAGCTCGGTCCTAAAAAACAAGTCGGCTTCTTTTTTTAACTGCAAAAGTTTGCGAGGCACTTTTGACAAGTGCGGAGCTGTAAAAATCAGACTGATCAGCGGGAGCTCAGAATGGTCCAAAAAAATCTCCAGCCATCGACAATTGCACTTAACTTCGAAATTCCCGCGCGAGAATGGTAAGAGATTTCAACTTCTCCATAGGGAATTTTGGACTTTAAGATAAATAAACTTAAGGCGATCGAATAACTAAAGTCATTCGGCCCTATTTGACAAAAAGAAGGAACCAGCTGGCGCCGAAAAAGACGCATGCCCGTGCAAGGGTCTCTTAATG
>JBKCUU010000003.1:0-25241 GCA_046318155.1 Bdellovibrio sp.
GACTGGGATTTTGTTCTTCTCTACAACGTGAGGGACTGGGGTTCTTGCCCTGAGGAGGGCCTCCGCCCCCGCCGGAGGCGGTACGAAAGGGCGGTGAGGCTGGAGGCCGTGCCCTCGTCAGGGAAAGAACCCCAGTCCCTCACTTTGAAGAGGAGCGAGGAAAGCCCCCGCTCCAGATCGTGATGAATTATGTTTTGGCTTCTTCGAGGGCTTTTTCGGCGGCGGCGGAGAGGCGGATACCGACTTCAGCCATTTGGTCACGGGTGACTTCGCTTGGGCAATCCGACATGAGGCAGGTTGCTTTTGCCGTTTTGGGGAAAGCGATGACTTCGCGGATTGCGTCGGTTTCACAGAGGAGCATGACGAGACGGTCCATGCCCCAGGCGATTCCGCCATGTGGTGGTGTTCCGTATTTGAGGGCCTCGAGGAAGAAA
Organism: Bdellovibrio sp.; assembly: GCA_046318155.1. GTDB lineage: Bacteria > Bdellovibrionota > Bdellovibrionia > Bdellovibrionales > Bdellovibrionaceae > JAHBUS01. Next base: position 435 of record JBKCUU010000003.1, read on the forward strand.
CCGAATTTGGTTTGGGTTTCGTCTTCGGTCATGCCTAACGTTTTGAACAACGCTTGTTGAACTTCGTTTCTGTAAATTCGAATACTGCCGCCGCCCATTTCGTAGCCGTTGCAAACAAGATCGTACGCCTTGGCCAACAGCTGGCCGTAACGAGACTCGTCCCCTTTGACTAAGATGTCGGCGTGCTCGTCCTTGGGGGATGTAAAGGGGTGGTGCCTTGCGATCCAACGTTTTTCTTCGGGTGAATACTCGAACAAAGGAAAGTCAACGACCCACAAGAAGTTGTCCTTGGTGGTGTCGATGAGCTTGAGTTCGCGGCCGAAATGGAGTCGGAGAGTCGAAAGAGCAGCGCAAGCTGTGTCATAATCATCAGCAACAACAAGAGCGGCATCGCCCTCTTTGCCACCGCAAGCAGCCATAATTTGAGCGAGTTTTTCATTGTTAAAAAATTTCGATACCGGTGAAGAGTAGTTGCCGCCGCCTTCGGATTTGATCCAAACCAACCCCTTGGCGCCCGCTTTTTTTGCCATGTCTGTCAGCTTATCAATTTGGCCGCGAGACAACGTCGCGCCGCCAGGAACCGCAATTCCGCGCACGATGCCCTTACGAGCAATGACATCGTCAAAAACTTTGAAGCCCGAGCCCGCTACGATGTCTTTGAGATCTTTGACTTCCATCCCAAAGCGCATGTCGGGTTTATCAATGCCAAAGCGATCCATCGCTTGCTGGTAGGTCATGCGTGGAATTTCACCAACGTCGACGTTCTTGATTTTTTTCCAGATCGTGCGAAGCATGCCTTCATTCATCGCCATGATGTCTTCTTGGTCGATGAACGACATTTCGATATCGATTTGGCTGAACTCAGGCTGCCGGTCGGCTCGCAAATCTTCATCGCGGAAGCAGCGGGCGATTTGGAAATAGCGGTCATAGCCGCCGACCATCAAGAGCTGCTTCAAAATTTGTGGACTCTGAGGAAGTGCGTAGAAAGTCCCTGGATTGACTCGAGACGGAACCAGGTAATCGCGGGCGCCTTCCGGCGTGCTCTTGAACAAAATCGGTGTTTCGACTTCGATAAAGTTTTGGTCCGACAAATACTGACGCACAATCTGGGCAACTTTGTGGCGCGTAATCAAATGGCGCTGCAATCTGGGCGATCGCAAATCGAGGTAACGGTATTTTAAGCGCAGCATTTCACCGACGTTTTCATCTTCGATTTGAAAGGGTGGAGTCGCCGCCTCGTTGAGAATTTCACAACGAACAGCCTCGATTTCGATCCCGCCCGTTTTGAGCTTCGCGTTTTTCATTCCATCGGGGCGAATCTTCACGAGGCCCTCGACGGCAAGAACGTATTCACCGCGCAGATCTTTGGCCGAGGAGGTCTCGGTTTTCTTGGGATCCAGCACGACCTGCACGACGCCTTCTCGATCTCGAAGATCGATGAACACAAGACTACCGTGATCGCGGCGAGTATTGACCCAGCCCATGAGCACGACTTTCTGGCCGGAAAGTGTTTCGTTAACTTGACCGCAATAATGTGTTCTTTTTAACTGAGCGACGAATTTCATAGAGGAGCAGTTTGACACATCGTTCATCTAGGGGTCAAAAAACATCTTTTTATGGGCCAGCAAAGAAAAAGGATGTTAAATACGGGCATGCCTAAAATTACGGTGAACCACAACTCAACGCTCCAAACACCTGACGCAACTGCCAAGATCCGTGAGTTCTTTGAGACCGATAAGGACCTCAAAAAACTGGATCCCAATATAAAGGTCAACTTTGATGAAAAAACCGGCAAAGGTAAAATTGATGGCAGCCAATTCAAAGCGGAGCTCGCAGTTGAGATTGCGGGGACGGGATCTTTAGTCAAAGTGATGATCGATCTCCCCTTCCTGCTGACGCCCTTTAAAGGGAAAGTCGAAGAAACTTTACAGAAAAAACTAAAGAAATATCTGGCTTGAGGCCCATGGCCAAAAAAAAGACAAGTTCCTCTCAAAAAGCTCTCCCCAAGAAAACGGCGAGGCCCACTCAAAAGGCGCCCAAGGCCGCGGCTCGGGTTGTAACGGCCGAACTCGTCGATGACCACTCCACTGAACTGCAAGAAGCCTCGACCACAAGTCCAAGAACAAACGAACCCGTCCCGAGCGACCCCGAGTTCTTGATCGATCCTGATATCGCTGATCTCGACGACAAAATTGAAGAGCAAATTTCGCAAAAGCTTCTGGCACCGACTGGCAAAAAAAAAGCGGCGGGTGGCAACAGAGCTCTTTCGACGGCTGACCCCATCTCCCTCTACCTTCAAGAGGTGCGCCGGTATCCAGTCCTCACGCGCGAGCAGGAATCCGAATTGGCGAAACGGTACTTTGAAACCAAAGACCCGAAAGCGGCGCAAGCCTTGGTCACGGCAAACTTAAGGTTCGTCGTCAAAGTTGCGGCCGAATACTCAAAGTTTGGTGCCCGCCTGATTGACTTAGTTCAAGAGGGAAACATGGGCCTCATGCACGCCGTGAAGGATTTTAATCCGTACAAGAATGTCCGATTGATCACCTACGCGGTTTGGTGGATTCGTGGTTACATTCAAGAGTACCTGATGAAGCAGTACTCCTTGGTAAAGATCGGAACTACTCACAATCAGAAAAAACTTTTCTACCGCCTGCAAAAGGAAAAAGAAGCTCTCGATGCCCTGGGCGAAAATCCAACGATGGCTTTGATCGGGACAAAGCTGGGAATTCCAGCCGAAGAAGTTCAAGAAATGGCGCTCAGACTCAAAGGCCGAGATGTCAGTCTGAGCCAGCCTTTTGATGACGAATCAAAATCAAGTCTGGGTGATTTTCAAAAATCCGACGCGCAAAATCCGGATGAAGAGCTGGCTAAGCACGAAGAACTCACCCTTTTGCGACAGCACTTGAAAGAGCTGACACCGCAATTGAATGAGCGCGAAAAGATACTGCTCGAAGAGCGTATTCTCGCGGATGAACCCCTAACCTTGCAGGAAATCGGCGAAAAATATGGCATTACTCGAGAGGCCGTTCGGCAGCTCGAATCCCGACTGATGGAAAAAATCAAAAAAGGCTTCAAAGACGACCTAAAATAAAAACCGGACGCGAAGAGCTTTGGGGCACGCTGCCCCACCTCCTCCTCTGAAGTGCATTTCCCTTTAGGTCTTAATCCGAAAAACCTGGCATCCTCGATGCATTCATCCTCTCAATGACAACTCAACGGCGACTGAAGGCTCGAAATGGCCACGGCCGCAAAATTAGGAGTGTTTATGAATGAACTCTATCCCGTGCCCTCACTGGTTGATCCAGCCATTGTTGGCGCGCGCTCTTCTCGGACGGCTCTTTTGCCTGACTCGATTGCGGCAGATCCTCGGTATGAGCCGAAGATTGAGCTCATGCAAAAGATTCTTCGCGGAGAGCTCAGCGCCGTCGCAGCTTACGACTGCGTCATCGAGAAATACCCGGCCTCGCCTCGTGTGGGCCAATTGCAGGTGATTCAAAATCACCATCGTGCGGCAGTGAGTTCACTTCGAAAGTTGCTCGACTCAAGCGGCGAAATCGCCGATCGCGACTCGGGTGTCTGGGGAACTTTTGTCCAAACACTTATCGTGGGGTTAAGCACTCTCTCTCTTGAACTCTCGCTCAAAACCTTAATTGAAGGCGAAGAGCATGGATTGAGGCAGTATCAGGCGCTTTTGGAACACCCTTTGACGGACCGTGAATTGAGCATTGTTAAAACAAATTTAATTCCCCGCCAGTTCGCGCACATCCAAAGTCTAAAAAGTGTTGTTTGAAATTCAGAATTGCAAATGACTCAAAGGTTGGATGTATCATATCCCCCTCATTATCTTTATCTCGACTGCATTGGTGAAAACGTGGATAAACCAAAAAGCCGATTAAAAACTAAGCCGCCTCGTTTTTTTGCCTCGGCCTGGGGCAAAAAACCCCTCGCCTTTGTCTTTTGCCATTTAATGGCTCTTGGCCGTTGGCGACCTCCTTGCTTCGTCCTCTCATGTCGACAACCCACTAAAAGGAGACGTGATGAACGAACAAATTCTAAAAGGTAAATGGAAAGAAATTAAAGGTGAGATCCAAAAAACTTGGGGCAATCTCACGGGCGATGATCTCGAAAAAACCAAAGGTGACATGACCGCTATCTCTGGTTTGATCGAGCAAAAATACGGCGCCAAAAAAGACGATGTTTCAACAAAATTGACCGGAATTTACGAGCGCTTCAGCGACAAAGTCTCTGCAAAAGCCCACGACATCAAAGAAAGCCTTCGTCAGCCCAACAAAAAGAACTAGGTCGGAGTCCAACACAACCACAAGGAGAAAATATGAAAAATTCGATGAACGGCATGGCCGGTCAAGCAGAAACAAAAGCCAATCAAATTGCTCGTGAAGCTAAAGGCTACGCAAAAGACGCGTCGAGCGAAGTCAAAAGCCTTGCCTCAGAAGTACAGGGCTTGGCTGAAGACAGCTTCAAATCACTGCAAGACGCTTCTGTCGTTTTGCGGGATCAAGCTCAAGCCGCTTGGAAACGCTCTGACGACGTTTTGAAGTCAAACCCCTACTACTTCGTAGCTGGAACAGCGATTATGGGCTTGGCTATAGGCTACTTGCTCGGCCGCTCACGCCGATAGTTTATTTCTCACAACCGCCGGGTCTCCGGTGGTTGTAGTTTGTCCTACACAATTTCTAATTTCTCCTTTACCTTGACCAAAAACCGCCCCACCCCAACGCTTAGAGGCTTTCGATATGTGGACGAAGTTGCTTGTAATAGTTCTCAGCTACTTGACTGGCAAAATCTCTTTACCTCATCAATCTTCACCGATTTTTGAAATCGGTCTCTATAAAATCCGCAAAGCTTCCCTCGCTCTCACCTTGGGAATTATGAGCCTCATCGTTTTTGGCCTCAGCCTAACCCTAATTCTCGCCGATTTCTTTTATATGTCGACCGCGGAGCGAACCATTGGGTTGAGCGAAGTTTCGATTGTTGGTGGAATTCTTTTTGCTCTCTCGGTGACAACCTTTGCTGTGGGCTTCAGCAAAAAAGCGTGGGGAATGCAGCCGACTCAACCAGCTGAAACTCCGCCGCAAATGCATAGCGCCGTTAATCCCCTGGTGGATGCTGTCAGCGCCCTCATTTATGATTTTATCGAAGAGCGGCGCTCTGACCGTCAAGCACGCACCTCTCGGCAGTCCGCTCCTGGCCCCAATCCTCAGAACCATCACTTTGATGATGGCTCTCAAAAAAAAAGTCCGAATGAACCACGCCAATCTCCCCCTGTAGGAATGGCATAGTCTATGTCCCAGGTTCGGCAGCACATTGTTGCGTTTGTTTTTATCGCGCTTTACTTGATTTTGTTCCTGCCCTTCTGGAAAGCGATTGTTGCTGGCTGCTTGGTCGGCCTTTCTTTTCGGCATCTGCAAAATATCGCTCTTTCTAGAGTCACAAATAAGCCCAAACGTTACCACGTGTATGGGCCCTATGTCTTGCTTGGCGGGCTTTTTCTGATTCTACTGGCTGCCATTGGTAAAACTGCTCAATTCCTAAAAGAAACGCCTCCAACAGTTGAGCTCGCCGGTGCATTGACAAGAAAAATCAATGACTTTCGAGATCAGATTTTTGGGCTGATTTCAAAATTTCTGGGTGAATCTGAAAACCTTGAACAACGACTGACCACGATCTGGGATGATGGAACGCATTCTGCCGTGAACGCGCTAATGTCTGCCAGCCAGAATTTCTTGACTGAACTGCCGATGGTTCTCCTCAATACGGCTGTCTTTTTTTCGGTGGTTGTGATTTTCATGGTGGGTATGCACCGCCGCCTCACACAAGAACTGCACCTTTCTCAGCTTCAGGTTCGCTCACCCTTGTCCTGGACCGAGATTGAAGTGATTTCATTTAACGGGCTGGGCTCGATTCTTTTGATCGGCTTGATCCAGGCAGCTTTGGTCGTGGTTGGCAGTCAAATTGCGGGCGTTTCCTATACTGTTTGGATCTTCTTGGGGACGTTTCTGATGTCCTTTCTCCCGGTTGCCGGAGCGGGCTCTGTGCCATTTATCTTGGCCGTCAGTTACGGACTCGACGGAAATATGGAGAAGGCCGGCGTCTTAGCCGTCACCTTCTTGGTCGTCGCAACCATCGACAATGTTTTGCGAGCGTGGCTCTTCTCGAGGCTCTCGAACGTAAATCCATTTGTTTCACTCCTCGCCGTAATCGGCTCGATCATTTTGTTTGGACTCCCCGGCTTACTGATGGCGCCGGTACTTGAACAAATTGCCATCCGGGTTTGGAAAGAGCTTAACTCCAAGCCCGCTGCTAGCTTGGAGTCTCCACCGCCAACCTGCTAACTCATAAATCCGCGCCACCTTCAATCGCGAATAAGCCGAAGACTTTTTGACCAAGCCATTGCGATTCATTGACCTTAAGGCGAGGGTTGAGAAATTAGTACGGCAAAGCTGATTTCAAAGTCAGCCAAATTTTGAATTCATCTAATTTTGCTTTGATGAGCTGATCGTCTTTTTGACGGGCTCCGATTTCCAGACTTTCTCCGAGCTCAGAAAGCTCAGGAAATCCGAAAGTTGATCCATTACCTTTCATGTTATGTCCGATCATCTCAATGTCGGCGTAATTTCGCTGAGTAAAACCTAAGAGGCACCTTTCAAAGTCAACTTGGCGCCTGGACAAATATTTATTGATGGCCTCTTGACCTATCATAAGCTGACTACCGAGTGAGTATCAGATTCAATTTCTTGAATCTTCCGGTACAATGTTTTTCGATCAATAGCCAACTCTTTGGCGGTTTTCTCGCGGGCACCGTTATTTTTGTTCAAGACCAGTTTGATGTAGTTTTTCGTGACCTGATCCAAAGTCAAAACCTCAGTGGTGTCATTTGCGGCTGTTTCCAAAAAGTCCATGGATGATCTTGGCGATTCAATCGCTTCAAATTCACGCAAGTCTTCAACAGGGATCACCGACTCTTGACAGAGAACGACAGCGCGCTCGATGGTGTTCTCGAGTTCTCGAACATTGCCCTTCCAAGGTTGAACCAACAACCATTGAACCGCTTCCTTTGAAAGATTTAAGTTTTCGCGACCATTGAGGCTCGCGAACTTCTTAAGAAAGAAATCAGCTAACGGAATGATGTCCTCTTTACGCTCTTGCAAAGTGGGAATCTTAATTGGAATAACATTGAGACGAAAAAACAGATCTTCCCGAAAATTACCGCGCCGAACTTCTTCGGACAAATCCTTATGAGTTGCCGAGATCACGCGAACATTGGCTTCGCGCAGTTGGTTCTCACCAACGCGGCGGTACTTTTTTTCTTGCAGCACGCGCAAAAGTTTTGCTTGTAGTTGTAAATTGAGGTCCCCGATCTCGTCGAGAAAAAGTGTGCCACCTTCGGCCTCTTCAAAGAGGCCGACTTTTTTGTCGATGGCACCTGTGAAGGATCCTTTTGCATGACCAAAGAGTTCCGACTCAAGCAACTGCTCAGGAATGGCCGAGCAATTGATGGCGACGAAGGGCTTTTTCGCACGAGGGCTCAGTTTATGAATCGTTCGAGCGATGACCTCTTTGCCAGTTCCGCTCTCACCCGTGACAAGAATGTGCGCCGTGCTTGAAGCGACTCGTCTTGCCAGCTCGAGTACTCTTAAAAATTGAGGGCTCTTTCCTTTGACGTCTGGCAGACTCGAACCTTCTTTAATTTGCAGTGCTGTTTTTAGCGTCGCGTTCTCGCCTTGCAGGCGGGACAGATAGAGCGCGCGCTCGAGTGTAATTAAAATCTGTGCTAAATTGAGTGGCTTGACGACGTAGTCAAACGCGCCTTCATGGATGGCTTCGACAGCCATCTCCATCGCACGGTTCGAGGTAATCACGATGACTGGAATCCTGACTTCATTTCTCCTGAGCGCCTTTAGGATTTCGATGCCCGTCATTTGCGCCATCTTCAAATCGGTAAGAATCAGCTCAGGCTTTATTTTTTCAGAATGAATTGACTGCAAGGCAACCACGGGGTCATCGGAGTGAACACAATGGTGACCTTTTTGCCTCAGAAATGCCTGAATCATTTCTGCCAAATCAAAGTCGTCTTCGATCAGGAGAATTTCTGCCATGCTGTCTCCTTTAGGGCACGGGACTAATTGCCTCTAAGGCCTCTTTACTTACGTAGCAAAAATACCATGGTCAACTTCAGAAACCTTGTCTGTTTGTTCTCGCTCACCATTCAACTAGGCATCGCTCTTGCGATTAATGTGAAAGAAGCCGATCTCAGTGGCAAAATAGGGTTAAGAAATCTACACGACTGCGAGGAAAATAATGACTGCTACTAAACGAGTTCTGTTTGTCGACGACGACATTGAGCGGCAGAGTCAGCCTCGCGTGTGAAAAATATCGAGTCTCAGTTCTTTCATCAAATTGGATTTGTTTCGAAAAGACAGATCTTGAGTAAGGTCTTGTCAGATGTGAAATCCTTGTTTGAGCAAGAATTGGCGACTCACGAAAGTCTTCAGCATTTAAACTTGATTCCGGGTCAAGTGGTTGCTACTTTAACTCATTGACGCTTTCGATGATTTTTTGAAGCTCTTCTTGCTTGGCCATCAATTTGGTTTGAGCAATTTGGGCTCCTTCTTTGAAAAGAAGAGGCTGAATCCGCGCAAACTTCTTACCCGCAGGCGTCTTGTAAAACTTGATCAGATCTTGGACTTCCGTCTCAGCAAAGTATTTCTGATAGATTTTCGCCATGTCTTCTTCAATCGCCTTGAAACCCACGGTGGCAAGAACAAACTTTTGCATTCTGGGCTTGGCCTTACCAGGGTCTTCGGTTTGAGCGGCTAGCATTGAGGCCGTTGCGTCTAAGCTGCCATTAACACTCTTTTCAACTTCCATCACCTGAAACAGCTCGTGCACAGCCTTGAGATGCCTTTCAGGAGAGGCATGCGCAAGCAATGAAACCAAGAAGACCGCAATGAAAATAGCCGAGGAAAAGACTTTGAATCGAGCTTGGTTTCGGAGTGCGGTAGCGTGTTTCAATGCGTTCAACCTCGATTTAGGATGCGGCGTCGATCTCTTCGGTGCCGAGCACTTGAGTGAGCTTATTGCGCAATCGAGATACCGCTTGAGCGTGTAACTGTGAGACGCGGCTTTCAGTGACTCGTAGAACTTTGCCGATTTCTTTTAAGTTAAGATCCTCATAGTAATAAAGCGACAAGACCAAACGCTGGCGTTCAGGCAGCTCCTCTATCGCCTGAGTCACAACATCTTTGACGGTCTTGATATTGAGCTGGACGTAAGGATTGTTCAGCTTTGTTCCTTCAAGAATGTTAAGAATCGATTTCTTGTCGACGTTGCTAAAGGACTGTGCCTCATCAATCGAGAGCAAAGACACCGGCCGCACCTGATTGAGCAAGTCATGAAACTCATCCATCGTGATGTTCATAGCCGCCGCAATTTCTTCTTCAGTGGCGGTTCGACCCAAATCGGCCTCCAGGCTCTGAACCGTCTTGTCGAGCAATTTTGCCTTGTCACGAATGGACCGGGGGACCCAATCTTGCGATCGGAGTTCGTCAAGAATAGCGCCGCGAACGCGAAACTCAGCGTAGGTTTTGAACTTGTTATCTCGGGTGGGATCCCACTTGTCGATTGCATCCATCAGACCAATAACGCCTGCCGAAATGAGGTCGTCGAGTTCGATATTTGAAGGCAAACGCACGGCGATTTTTTGCGCAATGAACTTAATCAGAGGAGCGTACTCAGTGATGAGTTTATCTTTTTGTTCTTGAGTGAGCTTCTGAGGCTCGTCCTTGTACTTCTTCAAAACTGCGGTATTTTTCGCCATGTATCCCCTGCCCTGAAACTATTGTAACAAAAGCTGACTCTTTCAAAAGTCCAATTCTGTCTATGCCACGCCCATCACTTGCTCCCAAAACAAGGGCGAGCTTTCCAAGGTCGTGTTCTTAGCCTGAGCTTGCTGCATATTCTGTGAAATCGCTTGCAAACTGCGTGAGGCTGGATTCGTCGGGTCTTGTCTCAAAACGAGACGCTGCACCCGTGTCGACTTTCTCAAGAGGTGGTCCTGAGGGATCGAGCCCCAATAGTCGAGGCCAACGGGCAGAAAGCGTGTAACCGCTTCAGTAAACCGGGAGTAGAGACCAATGCCTTCGATTTCTCCAGAGACCTGATTACAAACAATCGAAAAACGAGTTTCTTTGTGCACTTGATGCAGAACTTTTATAAGCGCATAAGAATCTGTCAGACTCGCGGGGTCTGGCGTGATGATAACCGTAATGTGATCGGCTGCTGCATTTAAATAAAGAACGTTGTCGGAGATCCCAGGAGCTGTATCAATCAAGATGTCATCGTAACGATACTCAAGACCCATCACGGCTTCCACCAAGGATCTTCGCTCAAAACTACTGAGACGGTTCATCTCAACTAATCCGGATCCGCCTGAAATGAGGTCAATTTTTGGTGCGAGCGGAGTCAGAATTTCGTCAACCGTCTTTTCGCCATGAAGAAGCTCGAGCAAATGTCCGCGAGTTTTCGCGCCAAAGAAAAGATCGACATTTGCCATTCCAAGATCGCCGTCGAGAATAAGGACACGCCGATCTTGCTGCGCCAAGGACCAAGCTAAGTTGCAAGTCAGTGTCGTTTTACCAACTCCGCCCTTACCCGATGTCACACTGACGGTGCGCGTGCGCTGGGGTGCCCGTTGAGTTTTCAAGCCTCATCCTCCGCTTTTTTTATTCTGGTCAGTTTGAAAATCAGATCCAAAACACGCTCACGTGTTGCCATCTCGATGTCTTCGGGAACGCGGGTACCGATTCCAAAAGAGTGCAGGGGAACATTAAAGTGCTTCATGAAGTTATAGATGTTGCCGTGCTGAGTTGACTGATCAAGCCCGGTAAAGATCACATCTTTAAAGTGGGTGACTTTAAAGCGACGTCCAATTTCAAAGAGGTCTTCATTTTTTGAGGTGGCCGGCAAAACCAAGTGAATGTCAGCACCGATCGAGTCTGCCGGCAACAGGTTGCGAAGCAACGTGATCTCCTCGACGCTTTTTAGACTCATCCCAGGAAAATCGCATAGAATCAGGTCGTAAATGGCGAGCTGATTCATAAGGTAAGTCCAATCGCTTTGCTTACGCACGATCGCGAACGGAACATTAAGAATCTGTGCGTAAGTTCGCATTTGATCCGCGGCACCCACTTTGTAAGTGTCGGTCGTTAAGAGAACGACTTTTTTGTTTTCTTTCACGGCCGCATGCGCCGCGAGCTTAACCATGGCCGATGTTTTTCCGGTCCCGGCGGGGCCAACAAAAACTTGGACTTTGGCAACTGCCCGATCCCCTACGATTTGGGTATGATCAAGCAAATAGCGCGCAGTCCAAGCATCAACGAGTGCTTTGTTTTTAAAACGCACCGGCGGCATTTGCGCTTGAGCAATGCCCAAGATTTCGGCCGCGATCTCAGGTAAGAGGCCGGCCTGGGTGAGTTTTTCGAAGGTATTACTAAACTCGTACGACAAACCGTAGTCAGAGCCGGGGTGACCATGAACAACGTTCTGCGGCACTTTTTGAAATTGAGCCAAAGCTTGCTTCAGCCCCGCCAACTCTGATCTTAAAGCCGAGATTTCTGCCTGCTTGCCACTCGTGCGGGTGTTATCGGGAGCTTGGCTGTTTAGAGCCGCATCGATTCTGGCCTTTAATGATTGGGCGTTGTTGCTCGTGCTTGATTTTGAAGCACCCGCAAACCCATCAAGATCGAAGACTTCAGCCGGCGCTCGTGCACCGTGCACGGGCATGCCCTCTTCTTGCTGATCATTAATTTCGATGTAACGCGTTTTGGTTGGTGGAGCTTTCGGTTTGTTTTCGTCCAAGTACTTATTCACAAACTTTTCCATGACTTGTTTTTGCACTTTCGCGGGAGACGTTTGAAAGCGCTCGCGATCCTGAGGTCGCATTTTTGATTCGGTGTATTTCTTACGTTGCAAAACTTCGTCAGAAATGGCGGCGGTGATCTCGACACTGCCCTCGCCGACGAGTCCGAAACTTTTGCGGTTATCCCGAGCCCCCAGAATAATCGCCTCTGGTCCCAAATGTTTTTTGACCATCTCGAGAGCTTCTTTCATCGTTCTGGCTTCAAACTTCTTAACCTGCATGACTTAGCTCCACAACTCCGACGGATTTTACGTTTGTATCGGGCGTCAGTTCAGTATGAGAGAGGACCACTAACTGCGGAATAAACCGGCTGGTGAGCTTGTACAAGTGGCGACGCGAAGTCGGGCTCGTCAGCAGTATCGGCTGACCGGCAATCTCGGGATGACCCTCGACCGTGCGCGCGATTTCAGAGATTAAACCTTGTGCCGTATGAGGGTCCATCACGAGCTGTACGCCCTGCTCGGTCTGAAGCAAGCTATTAGCGATCAGTTCTTCGATGTGTGGGTGCAAGGTCATCACGGGAACGGTATTTGTATCTGAAACATACTTGGCCGTAATCGTACGAGCCATCGCTTTCCGAACCGACTCGGTCAGCGCCTCGATGTCTTTTGTTTTTGTCGCTTCATCTGACAACGTTTCAAAAATGGTACGCAGATCTCGGATTGAAACTTGCTCTTTCAGTAATGACTGCAAGACCCGAACGACCGCACCCAGCGAAAGTTGTTCCGGAATAAGGTCCTCGACAACTTTGGGGTGAGTCTTCTTGAAGTTTTCGATCAAGCTCGAAGCTTCTTGGCGTCCCATCAACTCATGCGCATGGGTCCGGATAATTTCGGTCAAATGGGTTGCCATCACTGTTGGCAAATCGACAACCGTGTAGCCGGCCAATTCAGCCACTTCTTTATTGGCGGCCGAAATCCATAACGCATCCAAGCCGAAAGCGGGTTCCTTTGTTGGAATACCCTCAACAGGATCCGAGACATTGCCAGGATCCATGGCCAAGAGAGCATCGGGGCGAAGGGAGCCACCACCGACGCGATTACCTTTTATGAGCAAGCGGTACTCGCCAGAAGCCAGTTGAAGGTTGTCGCGAATATGGATGCTGGGAACAATCACGCCCAAGTCCAAAGCAAATTGCTTACGAATGCTGGCGATACGCTCAAGCAGGTCACCTGAGCTATCGCTCTCCACGACGTTGATGAGACCGTAACCAACTTCGAGCTCGACCATATCCAAGGGAAGCAAGGTCTCGATGTTTTCTTTCTTTGGACCCGCCGCTGTTTCTTCGGCCTGGCGTCGATCTGTTGCAACTTGCTCTTCGTTAGTTTTTTTGATGAACCAAGAGATGCCGCCCATCATCGCGCCCATCGTCAGGAACGGAATCGTGGGTAAACCAGGAACCAAGGAAAGAGCCGCGATAACGCCCCCCGAAGTTCCGATGGCGCGGGGATTAACGAAGAGCTGACTGAAGACTTCGTTCCCCATGTTTTTGTCGGTGCCCGAACTTCGCGTCACGACAAGACCAGCCGCAGTTGAAATAATGAGTGCAGGGATTTGGGCCATCAAACCATCACCGATTGACAGCATCGTGTAATACTTAGCTGCGGTTGAAATATCGAGGCCCTTTTGCATGACACCAATGAGGAGCCCCCCCACGATATTGACAACGGTAATGATAATACCGGCAATGGCATCTCCACGAACGAACTTGCTGGCACCATCCATGGCCCCGAAGAAGTTGGCCTCTTGCTCGATTTCTGAACGACGACGTTTTGCTTCGGACTCATTGATAAGGCCCGAGTTCAGATCGGCATCGATGGCCATTTGCTTCCCTGGCATCGCATCCAAGGTGAAACGCGCAGAAACCTCTGCGACGCGTCCCGCACCTTTAGTGATAACGACGAAGTTGATGATGACGAGAATCACGAAGACGATAAATCCGATAACGTAGTTGTTTCCGATAACAAAGTTACCGAAAGCCTGAATCACTTCACCCGCGGCTTTGGGACCTTCATGACCGTGAGTTAAAATCAGTCGCGTTGTTGCGACGTTAAGGGCCAAACGGTACAACGTGGTAATTAAAAGTAAAGAGGGAAAGACCGAAAATTCGAGCGCCTTTTGAACATAAATGGCCACGAGCAAGATCAGGATTGAAATTGCCAAAGACATGGTCAGAGCCAAATCTAGGATCACGGCAGGAAGCGGAATGATCATGACACTCAAGATCGCCAACAGACCAATGGCCATCATCAAGTCGGTATTCTTGGTGTACTTCTCAAATCTACGGAGAAACTGAAAAACATCTTCCATCAACTATCCTCTTAAGCTCTTGACCGGAGTTTGCGGCGCAACCGAAACACGAACGAGAGAACTTCGGCAACGGCAACGTACAATTCACGAGGGATCACTTGCCCTAGCTTCATAGTTTTAAAAATTGTGCGCGCCAGTGGCTTGTTTTCAATAATCGGGATCTTATGCTCACGAGCGAGCTCTTTTATCTTTTCTGCAACTAAGTCTCCGCCCTTGGCGATGAGCTGCGGCGCCGGCAAGTCTTTGCTGTACTTAAGCGCAACTGCAATGTGCGTTGGATTTGTAATGATCACATCGGCCGTTGGGACCTTTTGCATCATTCGCTTATTGGCCATCTCGCGCTGAACACGGCGAATGCGAGCCTTGATCATCGGATCAAGCTCACGGTTTTTCATCTCTTCTTTGACCTCTTGCTTGGTCATCATCATTTGTTTTTCATTTTCCCAACGCTGAAAGAAATAGTCAGCACCGCCCAACGCAATCATCGCGATTCCAATTCCGCCGAACAATTTGACTGTCACTAAACCGACGTAAGCGGCCAATTGCGCCGTCGTATACCCCATCAAAAGAGGCATTTGATGAACTTCGTTCTTAAGCAGCAAATACACAACGTAGGCGATCAGAACCACTTTAAGAAAAGCCTTAACGCCTTCAGAAAGGCTGCGAAGTGAAAACATCCTCTTGAAACCAGCCAGGGGATTAATCTTCTCGAACTTGGGCGTCAGGGCGTCTTCGACTTGCAAAAGCCCCGTTTGGACAACACTCGAGGCAATGCCAACAACAACTGAAATCGCCAGAAAAGGCGCCATGATCGTGACAAACTTGAGACCCGCGAAGCGGGCGGCCTCAAGGTAAGTGTCGTCGCGAATCATCGAGACCAACTGACCGCCGTAGCTAAAAGTAAACAGCTCATGCAATTCCTGAAAGAAGTATCGAGACAGACCCAAAAGTAGGCCCGCAAGCGCCAACAAGAAAAGAGCACTGGCCAGCTCTTTCGTCTGCGGCACTTGACCACGCTTGCGAAAGTCATCACGCCTCGTCTGCGTGGCTTCTTCCGTCTTTTCGCCGTTTTCTTCAGCCATTTACAGCACCCTCATCGCGTTCATGAACTGATCGCTCATACCTCGAAGTAAAAGCTCCATCTCATCAACAAAGAACGGAACGGTAATGATGAGAACGACCATCGTGACCAAAAATGTGACCTGTAAACTTGTCACGAAGACGTTCATCTGGGGGACGGCGCGCCCAAGAACCCCCATCGCCAAATTGGTCAAAAGAACCGAGATCAAGACCGGCGCAGCCATCTTGATGCCGATGAGTAAAATGCCCTGAAAAGAGGTGGCCAAGGCGACAAAGCCCGTTGTTTTGATTGCAACATCTGCCAAAGGAATAATTTCGAAACTCTTACTAAGGCCCAGAATAAAGAGGTGATGACCATTTAGTCCAAAGAAAAACAATGTCGCCAAGATCGTGTAAAACTGCTCGATCACGCTGCTCGAAGTTCCCATCGCAGGATTGAAGAGCTGAGCCGAGGCCAGACCCGAGGAGATTCCGATGATTTCACCCGCGATGCTGATCGCAAAAAAGAACAGGCGCATCAGGTAACCCAAGAATAAGCCAACAAAAATTTCCCGGGCCGACAAAAAAATGATCGCATCTGATATCTTAATCATCTCTGCATTCTGAAATTTTAGAAGCGGGAACATCAGAACCGCCAAAAGAATCGAGAGCAGAACTTTGACTGGGACGGGAACGATATTTGTGCCAATCACGGGCATCGCCACCACGAATGACAAAATACGCAAAAGCACCAAGGCGAATGCGAGAATTTGTCCTTCGGGAAACTGCGAAAAGATCGGCAGCATTCTACTCCCTCACCATGGTTGAAATGCTCTCAAACAAATTGACGGTATACACACTCATGACGTCCATCATCCACGGCCCAGACAATATGATCACCAGCACCACCACGATTATCTTAGGAATAAAAGTCAATGTCGCTTCATTGATTTGCGTAAGTGCCTGGAAGATACTAACAACCAGACCGATTACCAGCGTTGAAATCAGGATGGGGGCCGAAAGCATCGCGGTCACCTTCAGCGCATCTTGTCCCAATTTGATGATCAACTCTTCTGTCACGAACTAGCCTCCGAAGCTATTGACCATCGAACCCACCAGAAGGGCCCAACCATCGACGAGAACGAACAACATGATCTTTAAAGGAAGCGAGACTACGATCGGCGGTAACATCATCATCCCTACTGCCATCAAGACACTGGCGGCAACCATATCGATGATTAAAAAAGGTAAGAAGATAATGAATCCAATTTGAAACGCCGTCTTAAGCTCGGAGATAATAAAGGCGGGCACCAAAACCATGGTCGGAACTTCGGCCAAGGTCTTCGGTTTTTCTATTTTTGACATTCGAACAAACAGCGAAAGATCCGCAGGTCTTGTTTGGCTCAGCATAAATTTTCTTAACGGAGCCAAGGTCGCCTCGATTGCTTGATCTTGGCTGATTTGATTTGCCAGATAAGGCTGAACGCCCTTTTGATTCATCTCAGTAAAGGCCGGACCCATCACAAAAAACGTGAGGAATAATGCGAGTCCCACCAAGACTTGATTTGGCGGCATCTGCTGAACACCCATCGCTTGCCGCAAGAATGAAAAAACAATGATCAAGCGAGTAAAGCTCGTCATCATGATGAGAATGGCGGGAGCTAGTGTCAAGACGGTCATGATCAAGACGATCTTGATCGCGGCGACGACTTCTGTTGGGTTTTGCGTTGTCTTAAACCCGAGATTGACCGAAGGAAGCGTCACTTGAGCTTGAGCCCAAACTCCCGCGAGCAACACGCCCATGAAAACAAAGAAAAGACCAAAAGCCTTTTTCACTCAATGGACCTCATATTTTTAAGGCGTGATGAAACAACATCTTTGATTCCAGAAATAGAGAACTCATCAGCCTCTGCCTCACTGTCAAACTTGGCCGTTTGAGTACGCGTGTTCTTGGCCATCACTTGACCAAAGTTTTGAGGAGTTTCTTCAGGAACATCTTCGTCCAAAAGAGAAAGGGCTTTGATTAAAGAGATATTATGGTCCGTGATCCCGATCAGCACGGACTCGCCCGCGACGCGCACAATGGCCAATGATTTCTTGGGACCCAGGTGATGCTGCGCCAAGATTTTCATTTGAGTGTGGGGGTTCACGGTTTTGTTTGCAAACTTATACTTCTTAAGCGCAAGCCATCCTGCCATGGCCAAGCCACCAACGACGGCTAATCCCATCAACATTTTGGTTAGGGGACTCCCCTCACCCGCTTCGCCTTTTTTGGACTCGAGGCGAACAGGAATGTCCGACTCTTTAGCACCTGAAACCTTTAAAGCCGTGACAGCAGACGCTGCCTCGGCTCCCTTAATCTCACGCGCCATGAGAGCTGATTCGATGTTCGCTTCGGTCAATCCACCGACGTCGCTGCTTAAACCTGCCGGAGTTTCGGCTTTCAATTCTTCGGGAGTGGCCGCAAAAGCCGATGCTCCGCAAACCAAGATAAAGAGGGAAAGAATCAGGTGTTTCATCACTTCAATTGCTCCACGCGTTCTTTTGTCGAGATAATGTCTGTCAATCGCACACCGAATTTTTCATTGACCACCACGGCCTCGCCGCGAGCGATCAACTTGTCGTTCACAAAAACTTCCATGGGTTCACCGGCTAATTTAGCCAATTCGATGACCGACCCTTGTCCTAAGTTGAGCAATTCACTCACGGGCATTTTGGTGCGACCTAGCTCGACCGTTACGCGCAAAGGAATGTCCATGATCATCTGTAAGTTGCGGTCTTTCGTGGGATCAAGAACATCGGCAGCCGCTTGCTCGGCGGATCCGGTACCCGCCCCCGCAGTGCCGTCTGCTTCGGCGGCGAGTTGGTCCGCAAGATTATCTAAGTTGTCAGCCATGTCGTCTCTCCCTTTAAGGTTTTTCGATCGGACGTGTCACTTGCATAGCGACCGACCCGTGGTGGATTCCGTAGTAGCCTTTGAATTTGCGAACACCCTCAACCTGGATATCAAACTCGCCGGTCGAGTCCTGATTGAGGGGGATCACGTCGCCCTCTTTCAGATTCATGAGGTCGGACAACGAGATCGCGGATTCGCCCAAATCAACTTTAACATTGAGATCGGTTTCCATCAGCTGATCCCGAATAATGGTCGTCCAAAGTTTTTTGTCTGTTTGGTCGGACTCGACTTGAAATCCGCTCGAGAGCTTTTGCTTAATGGGTTCAATCGTTGCGTAAGGAATAACGATCGTGATCGTGCCATTCGCGTTCTCGAGTTCGACGTCAAAGGTCGAAGCGATGACGACGTCTGTAGGGGGAACGATACCGACGAACTGAGGGTTGACCTCGGTTCGAACAAAGGAGCAACCGATTTTTTCAACCGATTCCCAGGCAACTTCAAGATCTTCAATCGCTAAATCCACTACTTTTCTGACAATAGAAAGCTCGATTTGGGTGAAGTCTTTTCCTTCGATCTTTGTATAGGGACGATCAGCGCCGCCAAAGAAACTGTCGACAAGGGCATAAGCCAATTTACTCTCGATCACCAAAAGGGCTGATCCACGAAGGTTCTGAAATCGTAGAACACTCATGCACGTGGGCATCGGCAACGTATTGATAAACTCGCCAAACTTGAGAAAATCGGTGCTGGCTAAGGTCAGCGAGGCGATCTTGCGCAACGCGGACGAAAGCGAGACGCGGAATGAGCGCATAAACTTTTCATAAATGACTTCAAGCTGTGGCAATCGGCCGCGAATAATGCGGTCCTGGCTGGTCAGGTCATACGTCACGACGACTTTGTCTTGTTGATCAGAACTTTTGCCGCCTCCACTTGCCGACTTGTTGGCGCCGCCGCCACTTGATTCGCCACTACTCGCACCGCCGGAGTCCCCATCGGAGACGGCGGCGAGCAGGGCGTCAACTTCACTTTGTGAAAGAACCTGATTCACTCATGAACCCCCGTTAGTTGTATATAAACTCGGTGAAAAAGACGCTTTCGATTTTTCCCTTTGAAAGAAAGGCATTAACCGTGTCCTTGATTTCCTCGCGTAACTGGTTCTTCCCCTCTTTCGTCGAAACGTATTCGTAAGTCTTCGACGAGAGGATCATGATGATGATGTCGCGCACTTGAGCCTGACGTTGGTCGATCTCTTTTTGCACGTCTACTTTAGAGACTTCGAGCTCGACATTGACCTTAGCAACCCGTCGACCCTTGCTGCCAGCGAGATTCACGATGAATGTCTCGAGAGGAACGACGGGCTTCTTTTTGACGTCGGTGTCTTTTTTTTCTTCGTGCTGAGTTTCGACCTCGCCTTGAATCGCATGTTCGATGGTTGGCTTCGCTTTTTCAGCTTGGCGACCTTTGTACAGCATGAAGCCGACAGCGCCCACGACCACCATGTTGATGACCGCTAGGGCCAGAATCAAGATGTTCTGTTTACCACCACCGCCAGAACTTGGTGCCGGTGCTGCCACTTCTTTTGCCGCCGCATTTTCTTCAGCCACTTCATACTCCTGAAAAATGAAAACAATTCTTCACTTCTTTCAAAGAGCAACTCAAGTGCCAACAAGACCATAGACGGGATTGAGTAATAGAAGAGCGGTGTGTTGGTTTTTAGTCAGGACCTCGACCTCTGACCGAGGTCAAAACTGCCGTTCGAGTGTCAGTTCGTTGACGGCAAAATGTAGGGAATCAGCTCAGCTTGCACGGCTTTAACAACGTGTTTTGTCCCCGCAACAATGGAATTATGAAAGGGATCGTACTCGAGTCCACGGTACGTCTGCACAATACCACCGGCTTCGCGCACGAGAAGGACTCCCGCGGCTGAGTCCCAGGGTTTGATCCCTTTTTCCCAATAACCATCGAAGACACCCTTTGCCACCAAACAAAGATCGTAAGCCGCAGCACCGGCGCGGCGAATCGCGCGGGCTTTGCGAACCATATTTGAGAAAATGCGAAGCTGCTCTTCTAAATTTTCCTCGTTCTCAGAGATAAAACCCGTCGCTAGAAAAGCATTCTTGAGCTCTGTCGTGCCGCTTACAGAAATTTTTCGGCCATTCACGAAAGCACCGCCATCACGAGTGGCCGAATAAACTTCGCCCATCATGGGAACGTCAACAACTCCAACTTCAAGATGAACACCAGCCTGCAATCCCAAGCTGACAGCGAAGGCCGGGAAGCGGTGAATATAGTTTGTCGTTCCATCCAAAGGATCCAGAATCCAACGCGGGCGATTGGATTTTGACTGGACCGCACGAAGGTCGAGGGTCGATTCTTCCCCGACGAAATCAAAGTCTGGAAACTCCTTATAGAGATAAGCGCGGATCACACGCTCAGATTCCTTGTCAGCTTCGCTCACGAGGCCGGATTGAAACTTTTCTTCGATCTTCTCAAGCCGACCAAAGTAGTGAAGCAGGACCTCTCGGCCCAGCCGTGTGGCCTTTAAAGCGCAGCGTAAAAGTTCTTTTCGTTCTTGAGGCCCGATGTATTGAAAGTTCATGGCAGCCACGCTACCATACAAAAGGAGATCGGTTGACCAAATAATTGGATCGTTTTTTTAAACCAAATTAGTTAAAACGTATTTTACGTTTATCAGGACAGGATGGATCTATGGCTGGGGATAAAAACGCAACGAAAACAGATGCGGTCGTTAAACTCGTCTTGGTTTTCTTTGTGTGCTTGTTGTCATTTTCGATCGGTACGTTTGTTGGCAAGAAGTTTAGTGACAGCCAAAACAAAATCGCAAAGTTTGAGCCCGAAACTGGTGCGCGTGATGTGGCGTCGGTCTCTCCTGAAGCTTCTGAGGTCAAACCCGGTGACGCCCTGACTGATGATGAAGTTGCGAAGCTTGCTGAAGAGTTTGTTGCCGAAGATAAAAATGGCGTTCCCTCGCCAGCTCACGGAGATGATTCAGATGAACATCCCGCAGGCGACAAGCATAGCGATGTTGTTGAGGCTAAAAACTCGCATGGCGATGAGTATGCAGCTCCTGCTCCAAAACGCACGACTCAATCAGTAAAGCCTCCAGCTCATGGCGAGGCGGCCCATAAATCAGGAGCCATTGATCCTCACGCCGTCCCCTCTAAAGCGGCCGACAAAGTTTCGAAAAATGAAAACCCTTCGAAATGGGAAAGGCCTGCCGGTGCCAAGACAGCGCAAGACCGCATTCCGACGGCTTTACCCAAAGAGATCGCGGGTTCGGCAATCGGCAAGTACACGGTTCAAGTCGCGTCGTATCCTGACGAGGCTGAAGCGCAAAAAATGGCGACCGATCTAAAAGCAAAAGGTTTTAGCTCTTTTTATGTCTCAGCCACAGTCAAAAACAAGAAGTCAGTCGCGGCTGAAAAAACATGGTACCGCGTGAGCGTGGGCTTGTTTACGACCCAAAAAGAAGCCGAAGCTTACAAGCAAGATCTCCTTAGTCGATCTAAAGTCAGCTCAGCCATCGTGCAAAGAATTACGGAGTAGTTTAGATTCTTAAACTCAGATCTTGAAATTTAGATTTTTGAAAGCGCACCTCAAGGTGCGTTTTTTTCTTCACCAGATCACAAAACCCAAGCGAATAAGACCGCCCAGCGTGGGATCGGGATCCAATTGAGGACTCTTGTACAAACGCCCTTCCGCTGAGAGCCAGACATGTGAACGGGGCCAGAAACGAATCCCAAATGAAGCGCCCACGCCTGTTTGCCAAGGGCTTTGATCCGTTTGCGAGTCACTGGCTAAGCCGGTCTCAACACTTGTCTTGATCATTCCTAATCCGCCGCCCAGAAACGGAGCAACCAGGTCTAAGTCGGTTGGCTGCCAGTAAGCCCAAGCAAAGAGCGTGTCAACTTTGCGGTCGACCGAAACAGAGCCATCTGCCGTGCCCTCTTTAAAGCTGGCGTATTCAAGAAGAGCAATCCAAGGGCTCCATTCGATTCCGCCCGCGTAATTGAGCATCGATCGATCTTTGGTTTGTTGCTCTTGATTGCGCTCGAATCTGACATCATAGCCCAACATAAAAACACCGGCCCGCTGGTTCAAGTTTTTGCGAGACTGCACCATCGGATTTTGCAAATCAGATTTGCCGACTTTCTTTTTTAAGACGATTTCGGCATGGGCCGTCGTCGAAAACACAAGCAGAAGGACCGTGAAGATTTTTTTCATGGTTTCACCGCCCCACGGGATGTACACACACCCGCCTCGGCGTCCTCGAGTTTTTCACGGATCAACTGACAGGATTCCTCACCTAAAAAGGGAAGCTCATTTGACAGGGTTTCGAGAAGAAATCCAGGCTTCATGTTTTCGTCTTCATCGAGCGACTGATATTTTTCTTGGATCTTGGTCAGGGACTGGATGATTGCTTTTGCCATTTGCACTCGAAACAACTTTTCATCTGTTTGCTCTTTTTGTGTCTTAACTACGGCCTGCTGAAGAATTGATTTGAGAACTTTTGCGTAGGAACTACCTAGGGCGTAGGACTCACCAACTGATTCGGCAACTCGTGAATACATTCGAATACGTTCACTCCAATGAGATGCACTGGGAACTTGCTCAGCTTGGGTATCAAGGTCCCTGACTTTTTCCGAGCGGAGCGAGCGTGAGACGAACTGCTGATCACCCGAATAGAGGTAGCCCCAAACGTCAGCCAAGCCCTCGTTCATTCCACGAAACAAAGTCACATGGTACATTTCGCGCTCACTCAACGTCTGACCGCGGTCATTTCGGAACGTCAGACCCATCAAATCAGCTATCTCTTTTGCCGGGTGTGCCTCGGCATTTGAAGCCTGTGAAAACACGCCGCCCAAGGGCTTCAGCACCAGTTTAAAAAAGAAGGAGTGAAAATGCTCGTGACCAATCACGCCCGCATTCATCGACAGGGGTAGATCCGGCTGTGAATAGGGAACAAACAAAAACGCATCCAGCTGACCGCTGTAAAGAGCGTTGTCGCGGGATTGGCCGCGAGAGGCCTCCACGAGCCGAGTATTCACGGCTATACTTCGCGGCCATGTATTCAGAGCTTTTATTCCGACTTGCTCGTCCAGCTTCATCAAGCCTTCGAAGTTTGAATAGAGCGAGAGGAGCTGCAAACTGAAGGCATCCGTCGCGACATAGGTTCCATCTTGGGTGCGCATCGTGCGAATTCGCGGCTCGACACCAACAAGCGGGTTGCCCGAGATCGCCGGCGAAAAGAAAAACCTCGCAGCGGCTCCTCGTAGAGCAATAAGGTCTTCAAGTGTTGTGAGTTCAACGAGTCCGAGCTTGTAGCCTTGATTCTTGTAGACAGGGACTTTGACCGTGACGGATCCCGAAGGGCGATTTTGGCGACTGGTATCCTGGCACGCGATGAGCATCGCGACGAGGAGGCCCCCGACGATGGTTGACAAAACTGACCTTGCGCGCAACGACTTCAGCTTCACAAAAAAGGCCCCTTGCAATAAACCTGGTATCCCTCTGGGAATCAGCAAAGCTCCTGCCAGGTGAGCCGAGTTTCAGAGCATTTAAACGGGACTGCGATGTCCAGGGGCCTCAAAAATGACACAAAAAGGCACTGCCGCACTTGAGCTTGTTTTGCAGGGATTGAATCCTCCGCAGCGCCAAGCCGTTGAGAGTCTTGATGGTCCTCTCCTGATCTTGGCTGGCGCAGGTTCAGGAAAGACGCGTGTTCTCACCCACCGCATGGCCAACTTGATTTTGCAAGGCAAAGCCGCGCCAGACCAAGTTTTGGCGGTCACGTTTACAAACAAAGCCGCGCGCGAAATGGAATCACGGATTTTTAAAATTTTGAACGATCTTGGCATGCCGATCTACGAACCCCTTTGGGTCTCGACCTTTCATAGTTTTTGCGTTCGCGTTTTAAGGCAGCACATCACCCTTTTAGATTATAAACCATTTTTTGGCATTTATGATGACTCGGATCAGATCAGTCAGATCAAAAAGGTCATGAACGCACTGAACATCAGCGACAAGTTGTTCCCGGCCAAAACCTTTCGAGGCCGGATCAATCACGCCAAAATGTTAGCGCTCACTCCCACCGACGTCGAAAAGTCGTCAAAGCTTTTTTTGGATCAAAAGACGATTGAAGTTTATAAGATGTACGAACAAGAGATGAAAAAGGCCAACGCGCTCGATTTTGGCGATCTTTTGTTTAAAGTTTATGAATTGTTTCGAATGTACCCCGCGGTGCTTGAAGACTACCAAAAAAAGTTTCTCTACGTCATGATTGATGAGTATCAAGACACGAACCACATCCAATACCTGTTGGTGCAAGAGCTGGCGCGTGGCCACCGCAACTTATGCGTCGTTGGCGACGAAGATCAATCCATCTATAGCTGGCGCGGAGCCGACATCTCAAATATTTTGGATTTTGAAAATGAGTTCAAAGACGCCACCGTGATTAAGCTCGAAGAAAACTACCGCTCGACCAAAACCATTGTCAGCGATGCGACCCGCTTGATCCAGTATTATACCGAACTCAAAGTCAAGACCCTTTTTACCAACAATGACCCCGGCGATCGTATCCTGG
>JBKCUU010000004.1:0-34978 GCA_046318155.1 Bdellovibrio sp.
CCCGTCTTAAGCTAAAGCAGGATTTGCAGTTCTGAAAAGGGAAGCTCGGAAAGGGCTCACGACCGAGAATGACGGGAGATGAAATCGAAGCCTAGGCTTTTTCGACTTGGATGAAGTCGAGTTCGACGGGCGTGGGACGACCGAAGATGGAGACGAGGACTTTCACTTTGCCCTTTTCTTCGTTAATTTCTTCGACGGTGCCGTTAAAATTGCTGAAGGGTCCATCAACGACGGTGACACTCTCGCCGATTGAGAATTTTATTTTAGATCGGGGCTTTTCAGCGCCGATGGTCATTTGCTGAGTGACTCGCAAAACTTCAGACTCGGGAACTTCAGGGGGACGTGTTTTTGCCCCTCCCACGAAGCCTGTGACCTTTGAAGAGTGCTTGACCAAGTGCCAAGTCTCGTCGGTCAACACCATGTTCACGAACATGTAACCAGGAAAGAACTTGCGAGACTTGGTTTGTTTTTGTCCCTTGACCAGCTGAACGACATTTTCAGAAGGGATCAGAATGTCGCCGATCAAGGTCTCCATCTTGTGCGAGCGCGCCCGCTCTTCGATGGCCGACTTAGCTGTGTTTTCACAACCAGTTTGCACATTGACGATGTACCATTTTTTATCCGTGTTCATCTTGCCCTACTCTCTTATTTCGTGAGCATATTGATCATGTAGCCCGACATAAAGTCGAAGCTTGTCACGATCACACTTGAAATCAAAACCATCACGCAAACAACGATTGTCATTGCGGTCACATCTTTGCGCGAAGGCCATACAACCTTGCGAATTTCAGAGACCACTTCTTCTCCCCAGGTCAGGACTTTAGGGCTGAACTGAAGAACCAAGAAAACAATCAAG
Source organism: Bdellovibrio sp. (assembly GCA_046318155.1). Classification (GTDB taxonomy): domain Bacteria; phylum Bdellovibrionota; class Bdellovibrionia; order Bdellovibrionales; family Bdellovibrionaceae; genus JAHBUS01. Next base: position 857 of record JBKCUU010000004.1, read on the forward strand.
CCAATCGCCACGGGAACACCGTGACGGACCAAGTCGCTATCTGCGAGGCGTGCAACCACACCGAAGGCAGATCCGAATGCTTTCAACAAAAGATGCAGAGTCAAACCCGTCAGCGCGCCAGCAGTGGCGAAACTAAGCGTAAGAACTTTTGAGTTTGTTTTGTCCATGATGACATCAACCTCGTTACTGTTAGTGTTGGCAGGGCCGCAGGGATTCGAACCCTGAACCTAAGGATTTGGAGTCCTTCGCTCTACCGTTAGAGCTACAGCCCTGTTGTCGTAAATCGCCCGACTTTTTTATTCCCGCGAGGGTCCATAAAAAGCCGTACGGGGACAATATAGTCCCCGTTAGCGTTTCAATTCAAGATGAAAACAGGCAGCAAAGATGCCTGTCTGCAGTGCAGATTACTCCGTGATCGCAACAACGACACCGGCACCTACGGTACGGCCACCTTCGCGAATGGCGAAGCGAAGCTCTTTTTCCATAGCGATCGGAGCGATCAACTCAACGTCAACCTCAACACGGTCACCAGGCATCACCATTTCGGTTCCAGCTTTCAAAGTGACAACACCCGTGACGTCAGTTGTACGGAAGTAGAACTGAGGACGGTACCCGTTGAAGAATGGAGTGTGACGTCCGCCTTCTTCTTTGGTGAGGATGTAGGCTTCTGCACGGAATTTTTTGTGAGGTTTGATTGTTCCGGGTTTCGCCAAAACTTGTCCACGCTCAACATCTTCTTTTTTCGTACCGCGGAGGAGAACGCCGCAGTTATCGCCCGCTTGACCTTCATCCAACAACTTACGGAACATTTCGATGCCGGTCACGGTTGTTTTAGTCGTGGGGCGGATACCAACGATTTCAACTTCGTCGCCGACTTTGACGATTCCACGTTCAACACGACCGGTAACAACAGTACCGCGACCAGAGATTGAAAAAACGTCCTCGATAGGCATCAAGAAAGTCTTATCGACGGCGCGAACAGGTTGAGGGATGTAAGCATCACATGCGTCCATCAAAGCCATGACCGAAGGTGCTCCGATTTCAGATGTGTCGCCTTCGAGAGCTTTCAACGCCGAACCTTTTACGACTGGAATTTCGTCTCCGGGGAATTCGTATTTCGACAACAACTCACGGATTTCGAGCTCAACGAGTTCGAGGAGTTATTTATCGTAAACCATGTCAACTTTGTTCATGAAATACACAAGCGCGGGAACACAGAATTGGCGAGCAAGAAGGATATGCTCCCGAGTTTGGGGCATAGGTCCATCGGCAGAAGAAACAACCAAGATCCCGCCGTCCATTTGGGCGGCGCCCGTGATCATGTTTTTCACGTAATCGGCGTGTCCAGGGCAATCAACGTGTGCGTAGTGGCGCTTGTCCGTCTCGTACTCAACGTGAGTTGTGGAGATCGTGATACCACGCTCTTTCTCTTCAGGAGACTTATCGATTTGATCGTAAGCCATCGCCTGAGCTTTTCCTGCTTTTGCGAGCACGGTTGTAATCGCCGCAGTCAAAGTAGTCTTACCATGATCGACGTGACCAATGGTTCCGATATTAACGTGTGGCTTTGAACGGTTAAACTTCTCTTTTGCCATTTGAACTTCCTCCTGAATGGAATTTCTTAACTATACTTTTAAAAAAATCTAAAACTTAAAACTCAAACCAAACTCACAAAAAACTAAAACGACGAACAGTCTCGATTCCGACAAAAAACTGGAGCCCGTGATCGGAGCCGAACCGACGACCTCACCCTTACCAAGGGTGTGCTCTACCACTGAGCTACACGGGCAGAAAATTGGAGCGGGTGACCGGTCTCGAACCGGCAACCCTCAGCTTGGAAGGCTGATACTCTAGCCAATTGAGCTACACCCGCCCACGCCTGCTCAACTTCAAGAGCAACTTTATCTTCTGTCCATTCCTGAGACTGGAACAGCTGATTCAATCACCCTTTTTATCGAACATCAACTCTTTGGGGTCCTCAAACTGGTGGAGAGAGAAGGATTCGAACCTTCGTAGGCGCGAGCCAGCAGATTTACAGTCTGCCCCCTTTAGCCACTCGGGCATCTCTCCACTTTGAAGACTCCAAGAAGAATTGGAGCTGGTTATGGGACTCGAACCCGCAACCTGCTGATTACAAATCAGCTGCTCTACCAATTGAGCTAAACCAGCCTCTTACTTTGAGCCACGAAGGAGGAGTTTTATGGAGAAGACGGATCAGAGTCAAAGGGATTGATTAAGATTTTTCATTCGTCTTGCGTGTGCGCTGGCGAAGCGTCTCGGTCAAAGCAATCGCTGTTGCCACCGAAGCGTTGTAGCTCGCTGCAGCACTAACCTGAGGAATGCTCACTAATTCATCACAAAGACGCTCGGTCGTCGTGCGCAAACCTTTGTCTTCAGCCCCAATGCACCAGACCACTTTTGCGGGGATTTTTTGATCAAATAAACTGCGTTTTCCCTTGTGGCTAAGACCGAAAACCCAATAGCCCTGCTTTTTAAGATTTTCGAGATGTCCGGCGAAGTTCGTGGTCTCTTCAACAGGGACGTGCTCGGCGCCTCCGCAGGCAACCTTGTGAACCGTGGGCGTTAAACCCACTGCTCGGTCTTGCGGGATCAAGAGACCTTTGACGCCCATCAACCAAGACGTGCGTAAGATGGCTCCCAAATTGTGCGGATCTTCGATGCCGTCCAGCACCAGAACGGTCGCTTCACGAGCGCGTTCAATTTCAGTCCAGTCGATTTCGGGTCTGGACGACACCGTGAGAATCGCGCCCTGGTGCGATCCAAAGCGGTCAAGCGTGGTATCCGGGATCACTTTGACCGAAATGCCATGAGGGCGAAGTTCACTCGCGATTTTTTTGAGATCTTGGTTGGATTCCCAACCTTGCTTCATCCACAGCTCTTTGCAGTCTTTCGGAAAGGTCATCGCCGCTTCGAAAATGGCGTGCGTGCCGATGATAATGCGGTGACTTTTTGGAATATCAATAAAAGAACCTGCACGCTGTTTTCCCTCGGAGGGGCGGTCCTGCATGACAGGCGCTGCACCGCCTTTGACGAAGGTCTTTGCTTGAAACGAAGCCCCGCCTTTTGCGGGGCCGGCGGCGCGGCCACCAGGGGGACGAGCGGATTTTTTAGCGTCAGCAAAGCGTGTGTTCTTTTTCATGTTCCTACTCATTTCTCTTTCAGCATGGCCACCGAATAATCCAGCGCCACTTGTCGTGGATTTTCGGCCTCGATGATGGGCCGAGCAACGACGAGGGCAGAGGCCCCATGATGAATCGCCTGTGCGGGTCCCATCACGCGTTTTTGGTCTCCCGCCTCTTCAAGGGTAAACCGAATTCCTGGTGTCACCAGATAGAGGCCTTTGCCGCGTAAGTCAGGCAATTCTTCACCAGAACCGACAATTCCTGTTAATCCGGATTCTTTTACAAGGTCCGCGAGCTGGGCCACGTGCTCGCGGATGCTTTGCTTTTTGAGAATAGGAGGGAGCGTGTCCTCGGCAAAACTGGTGAGCATGGTCACGCACAAAATCTGAAAGGGCCTTGTCTGATTGAGCTCACGCTCAAGGACGGCCAAAAGACGAAGCGCCTCGGCACCGGCCTGCGCGTGGACGGTCACCAGGGATGCTCCCGACTCAAAGCTGGCTTTGACTGCCGCCACCATCGTGGAGGGAATATCAAAAAATTTGCAGTCGACAAAGACCGGTGCTTCGCTCGCGATCTCCTGAATCAAACTCTCGCCGTAACGGTGAACCAAGCGCGGCCCCACCTTAAAGGCGCCCACGACGTCAGTCAGCTGCCCCACCAGCTCGAGGGCCCGCTCTCGAGTGTCGACATCAAGGCCGACGATGAGCGGGTTACTTTGAAGCTGAAGTGGCACCGGCATGCGAGACCTCCTCTGGTCCGAAGGATTAAGCTAAAAGTTCGCGGATTGCTGCGATCACTTGATCGGGCGCGACCTTTTTAACTTCTTTGGTTTTACGGTTCACGACCTCGACTTGGTTTTGATCGAGACCTTTTTTACCAATCACCAATCGCACCGGCATCCCGAGCAAGTCGGCATCCTTAAACTTCACGCCGGGGCGCTCGTCACGGTTGTCGACCAAAACATCGAGCCGCATGGATTCGAGTTCTTTTTCGAGGCCATCCGACAGTCCCATGACCTTTTCGTCCGCGACATCGAGCACGCAAATATGAACGTGATAGGGCGCGATGGATTGAGGCCAAATGATCCCGTCGGCATCATGGCTTTGCTCAATTGTCGCCTGAACCGTGCGGGTCACGCCGATGCCGTAGCAGCCCATTTCGATGGCTTGGGCCTTCCCTTCTTTGTCGAGGAAGTTCGCCGACATCATCTTTGAGTATTTAGTTCCGAGATAAAACACGTGGCCGACTTCAATCCCGCGATAAGCTTTGAGGTGCCCTTTGCCTGAAGGACATTTGTCTCCTTCGCGCGCCATTCGGAGATCGGCAATCTTTGTTGGCGTAAAGTCACGGCCATGATTGACGTTTTTGAGATGAAACTTATCTTCATTAGCGCCGACGATGTAGTTTTTTAAACCTTGAACGCCATTGTCCATGTACACGGGAATCTGGAGACCCACAGGTCCACACGAGCCAGGCCAAGCCCCACTGGTCTTTTGAACCTGTTCATCCGTCAACATCACGGGAGGGTTGGTTAACCCCAACACGTTCTTGAGTTTAACTGGATTGACTTCGTCAGACCCGCGCAAGAGCACCGCAATCGCTTTCAGATCGGTATCCTTGGGATCCATGCCTTCGTTCGTCGAGAAGAAAAGCGTTTTGACCAACTCACGCTCGGGTACGCCCGTAAATTTTGAAAGGTTCACGATCGTTTTTTGACCCGGGGTCGCAAATTTCTCGAGCGGCTTTTCGGCTTCATGTGAAAGGTGAGGCTCGGGATCAATCGCGGGACAAACTTCGATGTTCGCCGCAAAATCAGAACCGTCTGAAACGAGCAAGGCGTCTTCTCCCGCGTCCGCAAGCAACTGAAACTCGTGCGTCTGCGAGCCGCCGATGTTTCCGGCGTCGGCCTGAACGATCCGGTACTGCAAGCCCAAACGATCAAAAATCGCCTGGTAGGCCGCGTACATCACCTCGTAAGCTTTTAGAGCCCCGGCCTGATCGGCATCGAAGCTGTAAGCATCTTTCATCGAAAATTCGCGTCCACGCATCAAGCCAAAACGAGGACGGATTTCATCGCGGTACTTGGTTTGAATTTGATAGAGATTACGAGGCAAATCTCGGTACGACCGAATGTCATGGCGAGCATAATCGGTCACGGCCTCTTCGTGCGTCGCACCCAAACAAAACCATTGGTCATTGCGGTTTTTAAACTTAAGCAGACCCGCGCCCATTTCGGTCCAGCGGCCCGTCTCTTCCCACAAAGCCTGGGGGTGAACCATGGGCATCAAGATTTCGGTACATCCGCGCCTGTCGAGCTCTTCGCGGATGATGTTTTCAAATTTGCGAATCGCTCGCAGGGCCAGATTGCCGTAGGTGTACAAGCCTGGTGCTAATTTTTTTATGTAGCCGCCTCGAACCATCAGTTTGTGTGAGGGAATTTCGGCATCACCGGGGGCTTCTTTGAGAGTAAAGATGTGCGTGTTGGTCCACTTCATACTTGGTCTTCGTTTCCTTTTTGAGTTTCGATTCCGAACGCCTTGATCTTGCGGTGCAAGTAACTGCGCTCAAGCCCAATCATCTCGGCGGTGCGTGAAATATTGCCGTTGTTCTCTTGGATTTTGGCCAAGAGAAAATCTTTTTCAAAAGCCGATCGGGCTTCGCGAAAAGTGTTAAAGTCCGTGTTCGATGAACCACCACCAACCGCGAGTCCTGCGAAACGCAAATCATGCACATCGACAAACTCACCGGGCGTCAATATGTAAACACGCTCTAGAAAGTTTTTGAGCTCGAGCACATTCCCCGGCCAAGGGTAACCGAACATGGCCTCCATCGCTTTGGGCGAAAACTCTTTGCGAGAAAAGCCGCCTTCTTTCGCAACGCTGTCAGAGAAGTGCGAAACTAAGGCCGGGATGTCTTCGGGATGCTCGCGCAGGGAGGGCACGTGAAAAGGAACCACGTTCAAACGGTGATACAGGTCTTCACGGAATTGACCTTGCTTAATGAGCTGCTCGAGATCCTCGCCCGTGGCGGCGATGACGCGGACATCAACGGGAATAAGCTCATGACCACCCACGCGTTGAAAGCGGCGCTCTTGCAAGACCCGCAGCAACCGCTCTTGTGCTTTGAGCGAAAGATCCGCCACGTCATCCAAAAACAAGGTCCCGCCACTCGCGAGCTCGAGCTTTCCGCGTTGCGTTTTTTCAGCGCCCGGAAAGGCGCCTTTTTCAAAACCGAACAAATCGGTCTCGATCAAATCTTCGGGCAAATTCGAGCACGTCACTTCGACAAACGGGCGCCCCGCGCGCGTGCTCATGTAATGAATGTTTTGTGCGACCAGCGCCTTTCCGGCGCCGTTTTCACCCATGAGCAAAACCCACGATTGCGTCGGGGCAACCCGCGCGATCATTTGTTTGAGGGCGACCATCTTAGGTGCCTCACCGATAATCGCAATGCTGCGCCTGAGGCGGGTCAGTAAGGCTTCTTTTTCATCGCGCTCTTGTTGGTACTGCAAAATATTTGAAATGCAGATTAAGATTTTATCCATCGACAAAGGCTTTTCGATAAAATCCCAGGCTCCGAGCTTCGTCGCTTTCACCGCGGTCTCAATGGTCCCATGACCCGAGATCATCACGAACTCGATCATCGGAAAATGTTTGCGAGCCGTCGTCAGAACTTCGATTCCATCAAGGCTTCCGGGCATCCAAATATCTAAGAACACCACTTCGGGTTGAAACGTGCGCATCGCTTCAATACCCGAGTCGGCATCGTGAGCGGTTTGCACCTGGTGGCCTTCGTCTTTAAGAGTCGCCGAAAGAACTTCGCGGATGGGAAGTTCATCATCGATAATGAGAATTTTTGCGGGACGCGTGGATGTCATGGAACACTTCCTTCATGGACGCTCTTCTTGATAATTTGAGGCGCTCACTCAGATTTATCAGAACGATCTGACGGAGTCCATGCGTCTACTTCGCTGACGGGAAGCTCAATGATCATTTTTGTCCCAGCCTTGCCAGGGCCATGAGTGTCATCGCCAAGGCCGTCAGCCTGCACATCATTGGCAAAAGCTCGAATAAAGCCGCTATGGTCCTCGATAATGCGCTTCACGATTGCAAGACCTAGCCCCGTGCCACTTTCTTTTGTGCTAAAGTAGGGCTCAAAGATGCGCGAACGTTGAGCCGCGGGAATACCGCAACCAGTATCCGCCACAGTGAGTCTCAAAATTCGGAGCTCAGAGTCATAGCGTGTCGAAATGGCCACAGCTTTGATGGGCTCGCTGGCCACAGCCGCCACCGCATTGTCGATCAAATTGACCAGCGCACGCTTCATTTGATCCGCATCAAATTTAAACGGCGGCAAAGAAGTATCGGGCCGGAACGCAAACTCAACCGAGGGGTGCGCCTGACGGTAAAGGGTGAGCGACTCTTCAACGACCTGATGAAAGTGACCCACCGTCGGCCGCGCCTGCGGCAAACGCGCAAATTGCGAGAACTCGTTGACCAAGTTTTTGAGGTCATCGGTCTGCCTGATAATCATGGTTGTACACTCTTTGAACGCGGGGTCCGAGATCTGCTCGCCAAACTTGCGCTGTAACCGTTCGGCTGAAAGCTTAATGGGCGTCAGTGGATTCTTAATTTCGTGCGCGATCCGGCGAGCCACTTCGGTCCATGCGGCCGAGCGCTGGGCGTTGACGATAGGGCTGAGATCATCAAAGACCAAGATCTTACCGACTTCCTCCCCGCTTTCGTCTTTGAGGATCGAAAGGGTCATCAGGAGAGGGATCGATTCGCCTTGGACATTGACCTTGATTTCTTTTTGGATCGATTCGACCTGATGCTCATTCATGGTTTTGAGCAGCTCTGAAAAGGTTCGAAAATATTCGAGGGTTAGCAGCTCGCGAACCGGACGGTCCAAAAACTTCTCGGTTTCAAGCTTCAAAAGCTCTCCGGCCCGCTTGTTCATGGTGGTGATCGTTCCTTGTTTATTCACCGAGATGACCCCAGCGCTGACGCTGCCCAGAACGACACCGACGTAGCGGCTATGTTCATCTAAATCCTTCAGTGTTCGGCGTAAACTTTGATTGGCTGCAGACACTTCTTTTTCAGATTTCTCGAGGTTTGAGGTCATCTGATTAAAATTTTCGACGAGTGAAGAAATCTCTTCGGACCCCGACATAATTTCGACCGGATTATAATCTCCGAGCGCAATCCGCTTGGTCGCACGCCCCAGCTGAACCAGCGGAATCGAGAGCTGCTTGGCCAGATAAAACCCAAACCAAGTGGCCGCAAGCAAGATGACCAGGGTCATCAAAAACAAGATGATGAGGTAAATCGATTTCAGCGGATACTCGATCGGATTGATGTCTCGAAATTCATCATAAGCGGATGAGATGTCATTCATTTTCGAGATCAGTGAAAGCGGCACAAAACTCGAGACGACGATGGCTCCGCGGCCTCCCCGTTTTTCGTCAACCGGAACAATGACGCGCACCAAGTTGCCCTCGCCAAATTGATGGATCGTTGAGCTTTCAAGCTGCGATCGAATCCCTTTCTGCAAAAACTCGAGTGAGGCTTTTGGGATCACCGGGATCGATTCATCCTCGCTCAAGAACACTTCGCGCTGGCCAAAAAGACTGGGGTAGTACTCGAGGGCATCCAGGGCAAATTCTTGGCGCAGTTCTTTGAGTCGCTTTTTGAGGATCGGAGTGCCTTGCGCGAGACGAACTTCGCGCGCGACCTCTTGAGCGAAATGGTAGTTTTTGCGTTTGGCCTGAAAGTAGTAGGCGTTCGTGACCTCGAGTGAACTTTTCAAAACAGCTGCCATTTTGACGCTAAACCATTTGTCAAAACTGCTATTAATGTAAAAAACCGACGTCACAAAGATCAGCATTGTGGGAACAAAACTAAAGGCAACAAAGGCTGCGATCAGTTTGGCCTTAAGCGAGCTGCCAAACACTCTACCTTTGCGCTCGACGAACACTTTCACAACGTTGCGAAAGATCATGAACAACAAAAGTAAAAGCAAAATAATATTAAAGTTAACGAGGCCGAAGAAAAAGATCGAGTGAACGAAGGGGAGCTGCTGGCTGATCGAAAACAAGCGAATTTCGAACCACGTCAGCAAGAAGAACGAAAACGCGAGCGCGAAAACAATTAAGATCTCACGGCGCCGCTTTCTGTATTCGAGCAATTGAGGATCGGCCATCCCCTTATTTTTTCTTTTTCACCTTGCGCTTGGCAACCTCTGATTTGGACGGGGGGGCCTTCACGGGTTTAAACATGACTGTCTGCGTACGTTTGCCTGCCGTTTTGAGTGACTTGATCAAACCCACCATTTCGACGGTGACTTGGGCCGCTTCGATGCCCTTATGGCCGTGTTGGCCGCCAACGCGGTCCCATGCCTGTTCTTCGTTCTCGGTTGTCAGCACGCCAAGGCCGATGGGCCTTCCGGTTTCCAGCATCAAATGCGTGACACCGCGCTCAACACTGTTACAGACCACATCGTAATGCGAGGTTTCGCCGCGAATCACAGCACCAAGAGCCACGACGCCGTCCGCGCCTTTTTCGATCAAAGCCTTGCAGGCAAGCGGAATTTCAATCGCGCCCGGAACGCTGACGGACCAGATTTCGATGTCGGCGTGCTCGAAGTCTTCGAGAAACTGCACCGCACCTTCAGCCATTTTTGAGGTCAGCTCTTCATTGAAGCGGGAGGTGACGACTGCAATTGTCATTTTCATTGGATTCATCGGAATTTTCCTTCAGGGGAACGATCTCGACGATCTCGAGGTCAAAAGCTTTGAGCCCGACTCGGCGGTCGATTTTGTTGGTGATCAGACGGAGTTGGTGCACGCCCATCGAACGCAAGATTTGCGCGCCAATTCCGTAGTCGCGGCTATCCATCAGGGGATGCGCAAGTTCGCCCGTCAAAGTTTTGAGTTCGTTCACCAAACCACGGCTGCGGTTGTTTCCGCGCAAGAGCAAGAAAACGCCATGGCCATCGGTGGTAATGCGCTCGAGTGATTGGGCAAGCGTGCTCTCACCCGAAGCCAAAATGCTGGTCAGTTCGCGGTTAAAAGAATCGATATGAACGCGCACGAGCGTGGGCTCCGTGCTCAAGATCTCGCCTTTTTGCAAAACCAAATGCTCAAGTCCATCGACGCGGCTCTTAAAAACGCGGGCTTTAAAGCCACCCAGTTCAGCAGGAAGATCAGCTTGAAAGGTTTCTTCGATCAAATTCTCACGGCGCAATCGGTACTCGATCAAGTCGACGATCGTTCCGATCTTAAGGCCGTGTTTCGCGGCAAAAGTTTTGAGATCAGGAACGCGGGCCATGGTCCCATCGGGATTCATCACTTCGCAGATCACGGCCGCAGGCTGGCAAGCCGCTAGGCGGGCCAAATCCACGCTGCCTTCAGTGTGCCCGGCGCGCTTAAGAACGCCGCCGTGTTGAGCGCGGATCGGAAAAATGTGGCCCGGAAAACGAACGTCGGCGGGAGTCGCATTTGGATTGCTCGCAACTTTTACGGTGAGTGCGCGGTCGGCAGCAGAGATTCCCGTGGACACACCTTCAGCGGCTTCGATGCTCACGGTAAAGGCTGTTTTATTTGGCGAATCGTTCATGTCATCGCGAACCATCAACGGAAGTTTTAAGCGGTCGATTTGCTCGGGCGACAGCGCCAGACAAATCAGGCCCCTCGCCTCGGCCGCCATAAAGTTAATGGCCGCAGAGGTGACATGATCGGCAGCCAAAACAAGGTCGCCTTCATTTTCGCGATCTTCGTCGTCGATCAAGACGATCATTTTACCTTGGCGGATATCTTCGATCAATTCTTCGGGCGTGTTGAAGTTCGTGATGCTCATGTGGACACCTCGCCGCGGACTTCAAGCCGCGTGCTGATCTGATTTTCGAGAGCGCGCTGAAGGGCCTTGGCCATCCAGTCAGGCTCAACATGCACAGGCTCGCCCACTTTGAGGTCGCCAAGATTGGTGCGCTTTTGAGTTTCGGGAATAAGACAAACTTCGATTTGATCGCCGATCAGAGAGTTGATCGTGAGGCTCACGCCGTGCAAAGTGACACTCCCTTTGCTCCAAACATAGGGAAGAATGCTGCGGGGAACTTGGATGGTCAAAAAGAGCGACTCGCCTAAAGGCTCGGCTTTCACAACTGAACCCAGAGAGTCGACATGACCCGAAACAAGGTGACCGTGAATACGGTCACCGTAGCGGAGTGAGCGCTCAAGGTTGACACGCTTGCCGATCAAACTAGCAGCTTCTGGCCATTTAAGAACTTTTAAAGTTTCGGCGGCCAAGGCAAATTGGATCGAACCTTGATCGAAGGCTTCGACCGTCAGGCAGATGCCATTGAACGCGACCGAGTCCCCGATTTTGAGATCGTTAAAGTCTTCAGGACGCTGCACTTGCAGTCGCACGAGACCTTCTAATTTGGTCGCTGTCAGAATGGGCTGAACCGTTTCGACGATCCCTGAAAACACCTAAAACTCCGCGGCTCGTACCTAAATTGATAAAACGCTTAGTGGGTTGTACCGCTCAAGGCCTTATCAGGCAAGTTTCGGAGTGAAAACCGCTTATTTTGCTGCGGCAGCCGTCTCAACGAATAATTTTTCCAAATAAACACGGGCACCGGGCTTGATCACCTGATCGGGATCATAGGGATAATTGGGGTCCTTATCCAAAACAACGGCGGTCGAGACCGTTAAACCCACATTCGTGACTTGAGCGTAAGCGACGGGCGCCGCACCGCTCGCGACGCCAGAATCGATGGCCGAGAGCAGTGTCGAACCGCAAGCTTTGCCTTCCCAACCGTAAGTGACGTTCTGGATGCGGAAAATATCACCTTTTTTAAGGCCCATATCAGCCGAGCTCCCCGCATTGATGTAAATGTACTTATCGCAGCTTTTGAGAACCATCGCGTACCACGGCTCAGCTTCATCCCACGATTTGCGCAAATCTTTAACTGCCATCTTGACGCCTTCTTCAACGACGTTCGCTAAGTTGGATTTAAAGTAGGCGTTACCGCCCAATTGAAGCATCGAGAAACCAACGCTCAGGGAGCCGCCCCAGGGTTTTGCGTACGACTTTTGATCTGTTGTCGCGATTAACATGCGGCCGTTGTCGCCGCCAAACCCACCGGGGATTAAGGGATGCGAAGCCCGCATCGCCACCGACATTTCAGATTTTTGGTAGCTAAACGACGCGCCGATGTTCGTCAGCGCAGCAATACCTGCTAATCCAAGTGACCCGCCGGTCCGGCTAATCAAAGAGAAATCATAGATGCTACCACCGATCATTCCGTGAGGCATGTCGATCAAGCAGGATGCCTTTTCGGAGAAGGTCATTTTCGCAGAAAATCCATTCGAACTGACCTCTTCATCTAAATTCGCGCACTGATTAAAGAGGGATTCTTCCGCTGTCGACAGTCCTGCTGTGTTGTAGGTTTTGGTGGGATCGACAGCCGCCGTCGTAAACGAGTTGGTCTTGCTGAGGATGTTGGCGAGCTGTTGTTTCGCGACATAGGCAAAATCAAAAGTTCCACCATCGGGAAGGCGGATTGGAGGCGCCTCAAGGTAACTGACTTGCACGCGTCGTTTCAGCTGGCGAGCCTCGGGCTGTGCCTGCTGGCAGGATTCATTCCCCATCATAGATCCGGCGATTACAATCAGCGAACATGCCTTCACGAAATTTTTCACTTACGGCCTCCTGCTAGTCTTTTGTCCACATTCTCTTAACGGAATCAGAATAGAAAAACTGAGGGACAATAGCGAATCAGGCTGACGCCTACAGAAAGTCCCTGGAAAGACTTCAGAATTCAAAACACAGCCTCAAAATGAGACAAGCTAACAACTTGAAATCACGCCAATGTTCGACGAGGAGCAATTAAAAAATATTTTGCGAGTGTTGAGGAGTTTCACAAATTGAGTGAGGTGCGTGAGTCGTTTGACAGAGCTCGCGAAACAAGTTCAGGCAAAGTGCCTGAACTTTGTTCGAACGCCGAAGGTGCGCGATCAGTTTGTCAAAACGATCGCGTTGTTCTTGAGCATGGCTTTGATTTTGTCTCCGGATTTAAACGTGCCGGCAATCATCTCTTTTGAAAGTGGATTGAGCAGCTCTGTCTGGAGCGTACGCTTCAAGGGCCGAGCCCCGTAAACGGGGTCATACCCTTGCTTCGCTAAGAAATCCAAAGCCTCATCCGTGACTTCAAGCTGTAAGCGCTTGGCTTTTAAGCGTTCTTGAATGGTCTTGAGTTGCACCTTCACGATGTTGTGGATTTGCGCTTCACCCAAGGGGTTGAACATCACGACTTCGTCCACTCGATTTAAAAACTCCGGACGGAAGTGACCGCGCAAAGTTTCAAAAACGGAATCACGTTTTTGCTTTTCGTTTAAACTCGAATCAATCAACGCCATCGAGCCAATGTTCGAGGTCATGATGACAACGGTATTCTTGAAATCCACCGTGCGTCCTTGTCCATCCGTCAATCGACCATCATCCATCACTTGCAATAAAATGTTAAAAACATCTTGATGCGCTTTTTCAACTTCATCAAGCAACACAACACTATAAGGCCGGCGACGAACGGCTTCGGTCAACTGTCCACCTTCTTCATAACCGACGTATCCCGGAGGCGCGCCAACCAAACGAGAGACGGCGTGTTTCTCCATGTACTCACTCATGTCGATACGAACAACGGCTTGTTCATCATCAAACAGAAACTCGGCCAAAGCTTTGACCGTCTCGGTCTTACCGACACCGGTTGGCCCTAAAAACATAAAAGTACCGATCGGCCGATTGGGGTCCGAGATTTCGGCCCGTGCACGGCGAATGGCATCCGCCACCACGACCAAGGCGTGGTCTTGGCCAACGACCCGCTCGCCCAGTTTTTTCTCCATCGAGAGGAGTTTGTGGGACTCGCTCTCCAGCATTTTCTGAACCGGCACGCCCGTCCATTTTGCGACCACTTCAGCCACGTCTTCGGTGGTGACCTCTTCTTTGAGCATTCGCTGTTGGCTCTTCGAGCTGGTTTCTTTGGCCTTGAGCTCTAAAGAGGCCAGACTTTTTTCGAGATCTGGCAAGGTTCCGTACTTAAGTTCGGCGGCCTTGGCGAGATCACCCAGACGCTCAACTTTGGCCACTTCGGTCCGCGTGCTCTCGATCTGTTCTTTGAGTTTTTTGATTTCGTTAATCCCGCCGCGCTCAAAATCCCACTGCTCACGCAAAAGTTGATTGCGAGACGAAAGTTCTTTGATTTCGCCTTCGACTTTGCCAAAACGCTCACGCGAGGTTTCGTCTTTTTCTTTTTTGAGGGCTTCTTTTTCAATTCTGAGCTGCATCAGCTCGCGCTCGATCTTATCGATCTCTTCGGGAACCGACTTAGCCTCAATGCTGAGTTTAGCCGCCGCCTCATCAATCAAGTCGATGGCCTTGTCAGGTAGGAACCGAGACGTGATGTATCGGTGCGAGAGCTTGACGGCCGCCACAAGTGCCGGGTCAGTGATACGAACACCATGGTGCACTTCGTATTTTTCTTTAAGACCACGCATGATCGTGATCGCGTCCTCGACGCTGGGCTCTTCGACCATCACGGTTTGAAAGCGGCGCTCAAGGGCCGTGTCTTTTTCGATGTATTTGCGGTACTCATCCAAGGTTGTTGCGCCGATGCAACGAAGTTCGCCGCGAGCCAGAGCTGGCTTTAACAATTGCCCGGCGTCCATGGCGCCTTCAGATTTTCCGGCCCCGACGAGCGTGTGCATCTCATCAATAAAAAGAATGATATTGCCGGCGGCATCCGTGACTTCTTTAATCACGGCTTTGAGCCGGTCTTCAAATTCGCCGCGGTACTTTGCGCCCGCTACCAGTGAGCCCATATCCAAAGACATGAGACGCTTTCCGATCAAGTTATCGGGAATATCTTGTTTGATGATCCTTAAGGCAAGACCTTCGGCAATGGCTGTTTTACCGACGCCCGGCTCACCGATCAGCACAGGATTATTCTTGGTTCGGCGTGAAAGAACCTGAATCACGCGGCGGATTTCTTCGTCACGCCCAATCACGGGATCGAGCTTTCCTTCTGCGGCAAGGGTCGTTAAATCACGCGCATACTTGTGTAGGACTTCGTATTTGTTTTCGGGGTCATCATCCGTGACTTTTTGTGAGCCACGAATTTCTTTGAGCGCTTTTTCGATTTTCTTAAGATCGACGCCTTGTTTTTTTAGGGCCGCGGCCGAGTCGTCCGTCCCACGCAAAATCGCGAGCAAAAAATGCTCGGTCGAAATGTAAGCGTCCTCATTTTGCGCGGCCTCGGCTTCGGCGGCCTCAAAGATCTTGATCAAGCGCGAACTGACGCCTGGTTTGCTGGTCGAACCTGTGACCTTCGGGAGCTTTTCAATCCTTTGCTCAATTTCAGCCAAGACCGATTTTGGATTGACGCCTGCCTTTTCGAGCAGTCGCGGAACGACCCCTTCGGATTGGTTGAGCAAAGCCCAGAGCAAATGCTCGGGTTCAACCGTTGGGTTGCCGCGCTTCTCGGCCCACTTGGCAGCCGTTTGCATGGCCTCTTGTGACTTGCGGGTCATTTTCTCAATATCTGCGCTCATAAAGTTTACCCTCGCTCGTGGCCCTTGTTTCTAACTAACGCAAAGAGGACCCTCTCAATCAAGTTTGGGGACTGGTTTCTAAATGTCAATGGAACGAACAAAGGAACCAACAATGGAACGATTGGGGACCAGTTTAATTCCGTGTGCAGAGCCCTGGCTGGAACGGCATGTCGCCATCCTCTGGAATTCGCGAAACTTGTAATCTGAGAGGCTCCCGAATAAAATCCTTGTGGTCAGCAAACCCCTAAAACGCTCTCGATCAGGTTCAACCGGTATCGAAGGCCCATGGAGTGCGTGTGAGCTTGATTTTTCGTTTCTTTGTGGCCAACTGGCGGTTCAGTTTTTTAGTGACCGCCATGGCCATCATCATGGGTCTGCTTGGCCTGGGCTTGCTTCAGCGCGAGTCGTTCCCTCCGGTGAATTTTGCGACCCTGACTGTCGTGACATTTTACCCAGGCGCCTCACCGGAAGAAGTTCAAGACCGAGTCACAAAACCGATTGAGGATGAATTACGAGGCGCGGCCGGCCTGAAAGATGTGAAATCGATTTCACAGACGGGCCGAAGCCAAATCACAATCCGAATTGATATTGACCGCGCTGACGTCGAAAACATTGTGAACGAAGTTCAGCGAGCCGTCGCCCGTGGTGCCACAAAACTCCCCACTGAAGTCAAAGACGCCCCCTTAGTGACGGAGATCAAGGCCCGAGAAATACCCGTCATCGAGCTGGCTCTCACCGGTGACAACTCCGGGCGTGCCCGCGATCAACAAGCCGAGCGACTCAAGGAGGCACTCGAGGACGTGCGCGGTGTTTCGTCCGTGCGCTTTTCGGGCTATCAAGAACGCGAGCTTCAAATCTTGCTCGACCGCGAAAAATTGGCTGCATTTGGAACCGGCATTACCGAAGTCGTCACAACGCTCACATCCCGACTTCGTAACGTGCCGGCTGGGTCGATCGAAAGTTCGACGAAAAACTCGCTGGTGAGAATCATCGGACAATCCGGGGACCCAAAAGAGATTGAACAGGTGGTCGTCCGCTCGAATGATGGCGGCGTTATTCGGCTGAGTCAGGTCGGGATGGTCCTAGAGGGTGCAAAAAAACCGGAGGTCCTTGCCAGACTCAACGGTGAGCCCGCGACACTCATGGTAGTGACAAAAAATGAAGAGATCGATGCCATTTCAGTGGTCGACAGCGTGCTCGAACGGATCAAGACATTTGAAGCCAACCAACCCAGTCGCAACAAAATTGTGATTTATAATGATGAGGCAGAGCGGGTGCGAGACCGTCTGCAAATTGTCGAGTTTAATGCGATCGCCGGTTTGCTCGCGGTCTTGGCGATTCTGTTCGTTTTTCTGCCCGGAAAGATTGGACTCTTTAGCGCCTTGAGCCTTCCTGTTTGTGCGCTCAGCACGGTCGCGATGATGGTTGCTTTTGGCGCAAATTTTAATGTCATCACGATGATTGCCTTGGTCATCTGCCTCGGCAACCTGGTCGACAACTCCGTTGTTGTCTCTGAGTTTTATTCCAGTCTACGCGAAAAAGGGATCAGCGGACCTGAGGCCGCAACCCAAGCCTCAAGACAGTTTTGGATTCCATTTACGGCATCAACCATCACCATTGTGGCTGCTTTTTTGCCGATGCTCGTGACCGAAGGCGTTCTCGGGCAGTTTATTCGCTGGATCCCGATTGTGGTGACAATTGCCTTGGTCATTAGTCTCGTCGAATCCCTGACTCTGCTCCCTGCCCGGCTGCAATTCTTGGATTTTAAGCCAAAGAAAAAAACAGAAATCTCCTACTTTACGAGGGTCGAAAATGGCTTCGGCAACGTGGTCAAATGGTCCTTGAAATGGCGGTACCTTGCAGCGCTGCTCCTGGGAAGCCTTGTTGTTTCGGGATTTGTCGTGACGGCGCTTTTCAATCGCTTCGAACTCTTCCCGCCCGACGGAGTCGAGTATTACATCGCTCGATTTGAAGCGCCCGCGCAGACACCCATCCATCAGACGGACCTCGGGGCTGCGAAAATTTCAGATTTGGTTTTTAAAGCCTTAGGACCTGAGGTGGTCTCGAGCATTGTCGCGCGCTCTGGCGTGCAGCAGGCGGATTTCGGCGACCCTCAGGCTAAAAATGGTGAACAAGTTGGCTTTTTACTCATTCGAATTAAGAAAGAGGTCTACCCGAGCCTGAATTCAGAGAAAACGCTTGGGACACTCCGAGAAATTCCGAAACCTGAAATTTTCGAGCGCTTAACTTTTGAAACCCAGGCGGGGGGACCGCCTGTTGGCCAGGCCGTGACGGTGACCTTCCGCTCCTCTGATCCGATCGAGTTGCGCCGAGAGGCCCAGGAGTTTGCTGAGAAACTCGCCCAGATCGAGGGTGTTCGGAACGTTGCAACCGATGAAGTCAAGACGGGTCAAGAGTATCTGTTGAAACCAAATGATGAGCGCACGGCTTTTGTGGGGCTTACGAACGACCAACTCGGGCAGAACTTAAGAGCCGGAATTGAGGGAGTTCCGGTCGCAGAGCTTTCGGCACGCGGGATCGAATATGATGTCGTCGTTCGTTACGTGCCAAGCGATAAAAATGATCTGCAAGACGTCGTCCAGACAAGAGTTCTGAACTCCAAAGGTCAGCTGACTCCGCTCAAACTATTGGGTGAAATTCGTGAAGAGCCCGCGCCCGCGACAATTAAAAGTTTTGATTTTAGGCGCTCGATCACTGTGACCGCGGATGTCAACACGGCCGTGATCACGTCGAGCCAAGCCAACGCAAAGGCGCGAGAGATTTTGCTTGAGTCGATGCGCGACACAACCGAAGTGTCGACTATTTTTGGCGGCGAAGAGGAAAGTACAAACGAGTCGCTGAGGTCGCTAGGAATCGCGCTCGTCCTGGCGATTTTTGGAATCTTTGCGACGCTCGTGTTTACATTCAAGAGCTTCTCTCTTCCGCTTCTTGTGCTCTCGACGATCCCGCTGGGACTCGTTGGCGTTTTATATGCGTTTGCAATTAACCAGCGCCCGCTTTCTTTTTTGGCTTTTATTGGTGTTGTTGGACTTTCGGGGGTTGTCATCAACTCGGCCATTATTCTTGTCGATTTTATCGAAGAGCTCAGGCGTGAGAGACCTCAGGAAGACAACTTGGCGCAAATCTTAGTTGAGGCCTCGAGGTTGCGTCTGCGGGCCGTTTTAGCGACGGGCTTAACCACTGTCGTGGGACTGCTGCCAACCGCTTTTGGACTGGGAGGGGACGATCCGCTCTTGGTCCCCATCACGCTTGCACTTTCTTGGGGAATGATTGTGGGCACCGTGCTTTCACTCATTTGGATTCCTGCCTGCTATCTTATTTTACAAGACATTTCGCAATTCGTGCGAAACACCCTGCTAAGAAAAAGTCCAACGCGATGAAACCAGCACCCACAGCAAAAAGAGCCAGAAGCTCAATCAAACGCGATACGGTAAACCCCTCTGACTATTTAAAATATCAGCACCGCTTTGCATGCGAGGACTGCACCCACTTTAAGTCTTCGGATGCAAGCTGCACGATTGGATACCGCACCCAATGGCACCGCCGAGACTTTCAGACCCGGGAGTATGAGCGCACAGGGCGATTAGCACATTGCCGATTTCTCGAAATCGATTAGCATCGCGAGAACAAGTGTTTCCCGGGCCGGATTTGCCATGGCTTCTATTTTTTTGTGAGCAGTTCCATCATGCGTTCGATAGCTTCGGGAGGTTGTGCGCCTTCAAGGGCGATGCCGCCGACCAAGATTACGGGAGTTCCTGTAAAGCCAAACTGAATAAACTCTTCACGATCATCAGCCAAAACTTTAGCGACGGTCTCACCTTTAATATCAGCTGCAAGTTTGTTCATATCCGCACCTGTTTTCTTGGCGATCTCTTTCAAATACTTTTCGCTCAAGTTTTTTTGACCCTCAAAGACTTGCTCGTAAAACTTTTTTGCCTTGGCGCGGTCTTGAATCATCAAGGCTTCAAAGTATCTTGCTGCCGGTGCCGCCATTGGGTGAAAATCCAAAGGCATATGCTTGTAATAAAATTGGATTTTATCTTTGTGTTTCTCTAAGACTGTTTTAAGGCTGGTCGCCGCCATCGAACAAGCGGGGCATTGAAAATCGGCGTATTCCACGATGACGATTTTTCCTTGAGGATTCCCCGCGAGCAAACGCTCTTTTGACACCAAGGGCATGAGGGGATTCTTCATTTGCTCATCCAGCCGCTGTTGGCGGTCCGCCATTTGCTTTTCTTGGTTGGCGCCTTGGGCCTTACGAGCGGCTTTATTGACAGTCTCGATAAAGAGTTCGGGGTTTTCTTCAATGACGTCAAAAAGAACCTGGGGATTTTTTTTAAGGTAATCACGAATTTGCGAATCACTTGTCGCACACGAAGTTAACAACAAAAAACTAAGACCAAAGAGAACTCGATTTGTTTTCATTATTCACACCTTTTCATCAAAGATCCAATTTGCAAAGTGGACTCACATTTATTGGGAGCAAGATTTGCGGATTCGATTAAAAGCCAAGTTTCGATCTTTCGTTCGTGCTGAGCTTGGGCACAGTACCCGGGATTTGACGAACGGCCCTTGAGATTCATCGAGGCTAAAGCTTGTTGCCATCCAAGACCCGTACCCAAAAACAGAACCGCAAGCGACATCTTGAGTTTCCAGGGGGCATGATCCGTGCTCTCGAGAGTTTGCAAATGTCGAAATCGCACCTCGAGCTGCTTAAAATCCAGGACGCTCGAGACAGCAAGGGGTGAGGTCAGCGGCCCCAGATGGCTTTGCAGAACCGAAATCAGAGTTTCGGCGTAGTGGCGAGGATCCAAACCAAACGACTTCACGGCTCGCTGGTCGGCTGCAAGTTCAATGGCCAAACGGTACGAACGAGCAAAAACAAAAACCAAAGGGTTAAACCAGCAAAGGCGCTGAACAAGCAGTACCAAGGCACTCCAAACACCATCACGGTGCAAGCGGTGCGCGTATTCGTGAACAATGATATCCAAAGCTTTCGATTCTTGTTTAAAAAGTTCTGAAGGAATCACGATGCTGGGATTAAAGAGGCCCACGCAAAAAGGTGTCACGTGTTGCTCAGTAACTCTGATTTGCAAAGAAAGCGTGCGGCCACTGGCACGAACCAGTTCATACTCAGCAAGTTTTGAGTTTTTAAAAACGTTTTTGACAAACGCTTGGTGCCGCCGAACATCACGAAACAACAATCCACCGGCAACGGCAAACCAACCCATCCCAACCCAGCGGGTAATTCCCCAAGTCTCATGCTCTTGAGCAAACAGCCCGAAGCAACGCGCGCTCCACTCTTGGTCGAAGAAAAGAACGAGAAGCGCGCTGGTAAAAATTAAGGCCATCACGCTCAAGGCGGTGAGCTTCGCGGCTGAAGAAAAAACCCGACCCGAACGCAAAAGCCACGGACGAACGATCAAAAAGACGGCAAACATCACGCTCGACGAGATGCCTGCAACAAGAAATAAGCGCCAAGCGAAATCAAGAATTGAAAGACTCATTTCTTTTTTCCTCCTTTGGCGTGGTCGAAGTCCTGCACAATTTGGCGCAGTTTTTCGATTTCTTCATGAGAGAGGTTTTTTTGCCCTGCAAAATAATTGATCAGCGGGGACATCGAGCCCCCCAGAGTCTTATCGACAAATGTAGAAACCCGGCCAGCTAAGAATGATTCGGTATTGATTTTGCCCGTGTACTTAAAGACGCCATCGATTTTTGTTCGGCACAAGCAACCCTTGGTTCGGAGCCGCTCCATCACTGTTAAAACGGTTGTGCGCGCAAGGCCATGCGTTTTCTCGAAGTGATCGGCGGCTTCTCGAACACTGACGGCCTGACTTGCCGTTACGAATCTAAGGATTTCAATTTCTTGTTCACCGAGCTTAGGCGTTTTCAAAGGGCTCCTTCGGTTGACTACATTTGTAGTCTACATTGACTACGGCTGTAGTCAAAGAACTCTGAAGTCCAGTTTTGATTTGAGACCTCAACTCGAAACCGCTGCGTTTTAACGGCGGCGGCGATCGAGGTTTTCGATGTAGCGCTTGTAGGCTTGCTCTTCGTAAGGCGAGCTATAGCCTTGCTGTGCCCGGCGCTGCATTTGCGCCTGCACTTGGGTTTTAATCTGAGCCGCGATGTCTTGATCACGCTGACGGATCAAGTCGGTGCGCTTACTAATCAAAGACATTCGAGCTGAAAGATCAGCGCGGTCAAACTGCTGCTCGACGTTGCGGATCTCCCCGGCCAAGCGGTGCGAGCTTTGCAGTTCTCGCTTTTGTGCTTCGACGGTGCGATCAATGCGGATCATTTGATGGTCCACACGGATTTCATTCGCCCTGGCCGGAGTCAAAACACTTCGGAGTGACGGAGCCACGGTATTATCATTTGCGTTGTACCACTCGGGGGGTGCCTTCTCGAGACTTGAAATAATCTGACTGAGCTCAACGCTGGATTCACGCAATTGATCGAGCTGAACGGCTTTTGGATTGTCGATATCTGGAACGTTGGGATTTCCTAAGAAACTTGTCAGGTCCCCAAGTCGCTTAATGATCTCGGCGCGAGACATTTGCGGGATATTCCCAACTCGAAGGCCTGCGGGTGCACCGACTTCGGCGAGCAGGGCGTCCATTTTAGCCAACTCGGCTCGGTGCAGATTACCAAGATTGGATTTGAAGTTATCAAAGTGCATCAGCATCTGAATCAAATGAGGCTCGGGCACTTCGATATCACTGCGGATTTCTTCCCAATAAGCGCGGCACTGCATTTTGTTCGAGAGCACTTGGTGAAAAACTCCCAAGGGATTACACGTCTCAGAGTCGTAAGCGGTGGCCGCGGCGGCCACGCACTGAGGATCTCCGCTCACCGTCGTTGATGGCGGATTACTGCAGTTAAGAGTGCGATTGCCAACCTTCACGGTTCCACGGGCATTTCGATAACAGTTAAAGATCTCGAGTCCCTTTTTGATTTCGGGAAGACGCGGATTGCAATCTCTTCGGATGGCACCAATATCCCGCGCATTCGCTCTTGCACCTGGGCCTGTGGGTGTGACCATAAATTTATCCGTGCAAATTGAAGACGCCGTGATGTTAAAGCCACCGATTCCGTTGACCAGTTGCTCCATGCTCGCTTTGTCTTTAGCCGCAATCAAATCGCGATCGATACGCAAAAAATCTTCAAGATAGCGGTGATTGGCATCACGAATTTTGCTGGGTCCACGACCATCAAAACCAGCGAAGACACCGACGTTTGGAAAAATCGGCTTCCAATGCACATCAACACTGCCAATGTTGGTTGTTCGGCAGCCCCACAAAAGAACGGAACGCACATCCTGAACCACCTCGGGAGCAACGGCCAGCGCATCTTTCAGAGCATCGGCAGTCATGTCCACCGCCGTGGTGCCTCGGGTTCCAGAAAAGCGGCCATTCCCATCGTGGCCCGAGATCACGACGCTCGACAAGCGCACGCCTGCCGCTTTCATCCGAAGCACTTCGGCTTTGATTTGATCGGGAGTCACTTGTGCGCGGCTATTGGCCCCTGGAATGACGATCAGCTTTTCACCACGAGAACGGGCAGCCTTCTCGGCGGCTTCAATTTCTTGTTTGGCATCATTAAGGTCTAAAAACAGAATATCGGCTCGCGCCCCAAACCAAAATCCGAAAGTGATTAAAAACGTAAGCATCAAGGATGACGTCATCGGCTCTCCGGTGCAGAAAGGACTTTCGCTTTGACAACGTGAATTTCGCTTTCGGCCGCCTTGAGTGCTTTGAGCGATATTTTTGGGTAAAGCTTGGCCACCTCGTTGGCACCTTTGCGATCAAGGCGATCTAAGAACATATCTTTTTCGAGTTCGGACCATTTTTTGATTTGCTCATGCAGACCTGCCACTTTCAAAATTCGGTCTTTTTCAAAGTAAGCTTGGTGGTACCAAGGTGCTGGCTTTTTTTTCGCTGCCTTAAAAGCCGGATTCTTCTCGAGAACCTCGATGGGATAATTTTGATCCACAGGATCGACGACGATTTTGCCATCACCTTCAAAGTCCCCCGCCTTGGCGTGGGCGATAAAGGCACTCATTAAGACGCAAAAAATCACTCCGAAAGCCAGAGCGAGAGCACGGTTGAACCAGGTCATCATGCCTTTGATTTTACGGTGATTTCTTAAAAAAGACTGCTGTCCTTCGCGAGAACTGGGCTTCAGACTGTCAGGTTCCAAACGTTAGCCAAAGGCTAACACCTTCAAAACGTTAGCCACAGGCTAACACCCTCAAACTGACAGTTTGGAACGAACAAATTTTTCGACTTCACCGACGACGTCATCAAAACCAAGATCGGTCGAGTCCAGGACCAAAGCCTGCTCGGGCACTTTCATCGGTGCAGCCTTGCGGGTCGAATCCTGTTCATCGCGCTGCTTTTGCGCGCCGATGATCTCTTGAGCGTCGGCACCTTGCTCACGAGCCCTGCGCTCAGCACGGTTTTCTTGGCTGGCCGTGAGATAAATTTTAGCTTCGGCTGTTGGAAACACGACGGTCCCGCAATCACGGCCTTCAGCAACTAGACCTTCGGTGGACTCGGAGCACGCGCGCTGTGCGCCCAAAAGTGCCGAACGAACTTTAGGAAAATGACTGATTTTTGAAGCGACCGATCCGACGTCTTCACGAAAAATCAAATCCGAAACATCGCGGCCCTTATAGATCACGCTGGTTTGCTCATCGTTCATTTTGACCGACCAAATCTCGCGTTGATTCGAAAGTTTGGCGAGAGAGTCTTCGTCTTCGAGATTGGCTTTGGACTCGAGAGCGGCAAATGCCAGGCCACGATAAAAAGCACCCGTCGAGACCCAGCTCCAACCCAAACGTTTTGCCAATTCACGGCTCACCGATGTTTTTCCGGACGCGGCCGGCCCGTCGATGGTGACTACTTTTCCCATTTCCACAGCACTCATTTCCTTTTGGGGATCTCGAGAAACACTTCGTGCAGAGCCTTAATTGCTGCTTCATTTTCTTCTGGCAAACCGACACTCATCCGGAGATGAGTTTTGAATCCATAATTCAAAACCGGCCTGAGAATAACCCCTCGTCGCAGCAACGACTCAAACACTTGAGTCACGTCCCGCTCAGTATCAAAGAGAACAAAGTTACCTTGCGACTCAACGAACGGACACCCTAATTTTTGAAGCTCTTTGTAGAAATAATCAAGACCTTGCCAAGTGATTTCAACAGTTCGCCGAATGAAGTCAGAGTCTTGCAGTGCGGCCACCGCCGCGACCTGCGCTAATTCGTTGACATTAAATGGCTTTCTCACCCGATTTACCAGATCGACGGCCTGCTCAGGACCGGCCATGACACCCACTCTTAAGCCCGCGAGCCCAAAAATTTTCGACATGGTTCGAGTGACGATGATGTTCGAGTATCGACGCATATCATCAAGCGCGGGCCGGTAATCCTTGGCGCGAACAAACTCGGTGTAGGCCTCGTCAAAAATAATCAAAAGGTCATCGTGATCGCCCCATTCCTTGAGAAACGCATCGACTTCACCGGAGGGAACATAAGTACCCGTTGGGTTGTTGGGATTGGGAATGTAGACCAAGCGAATTTTATCTTTTTCGCGGTTGGCTTTGAGGTAGGTCGACATCGCAGCCAGATCGGTTTTAAAGCCAGGAGCCATCGGAACAAAATGCGTTTTGACCCGCGCCGCCTGGGCACTGATCGGAAATGCAGCAAACGCCGCCTGCGTCGTGATCACTCCTTCGCCCGGCTCACAATAAATGCGAATCAACAAATCAAAAAGTTCATCAGAACCGTTTCCGACCGTGATCTTTGTGCGTGGGAGGTTCCAAAGTTCGCTCACTTTTGTCACAAGGTCGTAACAGGTGGGATCTGGGTACAAATTGAGGTGCGAGAGGGTCTTGTTGACCGCCGCTTGGGCCAAGGGGCTGACACCCAGTGGGTTCTCATTGCTTGCGAGCTTGTAAACCTTTGAAATCCCGTACTCGCGCTGGGCTTCAGAGATGGGCTTTCCGGGTTTATACGGGATCAAGTTCAAAATTTCGGGTGAAACCTTCATTTCGTTCTCCAGGTATTGAGGTCGGGTCCCCTGCAATGCTTGCCTTGCGAAAATCCCACCGATAGTATGAAAAGTCGAGTTTAAAAGAATGCTGAAACAGTGCCTTTCCCTCTCGTGGGGACCTTCATTTGCGGAACTGGAAACATCTTCGGGATGGTTGCGTTCCTACACGGCCCAGCAGCCGCCACAACAACTTCTTAAAAATACCATCGCCGCCGATTCGGCTTTAAAAAAAGCGCGCATCAGTATGAGCGTCACTCGCCGAATCTTAAACACGCGCCTGGGCAACTCGGTCGCGCAAATTGTGACCGAAGGATTTGAGCATTGGGTTTTGCTTCGCCAAGAAGCGGAGCCCGGTCACTTTGATTTGGCACCCAATCGACGTGAACCCTTGGCCAATCCCGAAAATCTTTTTGGAATTAAAGAACGTATTTCAGCCGACGGCAAAGTTTTACAAGCTCTGCAAATTCAGGATCTCGAAAAAATTGCCGCGACTCTTAAGGCTAAGCAAGTCGAACGCGTGTGCTTAAATTTTTTAAACTCGCACCGCAATCCCGCTCATCAATTGGCAGCGCAAAAGTTTTTTCAAGAAAAAGGATTTCAAGTTTTTTCGCGCCTGCGTTCGGCGCAAAGTCCGGATGAGCTCTCGGCTTGGCGGCGCAATTTGTTGGATGCAAGCCTCGCTTCGTTTTTCGCAAAGGCTTTTGAAGACTTTGAAGAAGTCGCTCCCGGTCTTGAATTTGAATTTTTAGATACCGAAAAAGGCTTTGCTTCAAGAGCAGCGCTCAGCACCTCCGCTCTACTTTTTGGCCGCGAAAGAAGTCTGCAACGGTCCAAACCTCTTTTGTATTTTGGCGCCGAGGAGTGGGGTTGGATTTTACCCGAGGACCAAAACTTGTGGCGCAGCCCTTGGGGGCTTGTTGAACTGAAAACTCCCGTGCACGGATTCTTTCAGGCCCAACCGGGTCTTGAGTTGGTGCTCAACTCTTCGGGACAAATTCGCTGGGGTGAAGACTCTGGGATGGATCCGGGCCCGGTGATTTGGGGCCGCTCGTCCAAGCTGACACTTCTGGATTTTGTCGGTTGGCATTTTGAAACCAAGCCAGCTCTTCGCCGCAACGAAAAGACGGAAGCGAAGTCTCGCGATCTTTTTGAATCCTTTAAAAAGAACTCGCGCGATTGGCGCTCGTATACACCAGAAGATGCAAATAAAGATGTTTTTGAGACCATGGTGAACTCAATCATTACGGATCTTGCCGTTCGCCTCTCGTCAGATGAGTTTTTGGTCGCTGGCGTGATGGCGCCGCACATTTTGCCCGCACTAAAGAAAGCCAAACCCAAATGGAAATTCGAAAGCCTGGGCGATGGCGGCGGCGAGTTTCACGAAACCGAGACCTTTTGGGAGCCCTATGCTTAAGGGGCTGACTCGAGAAACCTACGACCATTTTTTAAGTTCTTGCCTCAAACCTTGGGAGTCTTCAGCATTGCTGACCCTCCAGGGCGAAATCTTGAGTCTGCGCTATGAAACTCTTTCGGACGTTGGCACTTTGCCGCAAGCGGGCCGCGTGGCTTTGCAGTATTTAAAAGTTGGTCCCGGCGATTTGGTGGTTTTGAATGATCCTTTTAGCGGTGGCAATTTACTTTCGAATTTAACTTTGATCTATGGGATGGAGCACGAGTGTTCGGGATTGATTCTTGTCGTGCGAACGGGCTTTCGCGCCCGCCTCAATTTGGGCGAACGCCTGGATGAAGAAGGTTTGCGGATTCCGCCCACACCGCTGGCGCAAAAGGGTCAATGGATGGAGCCTTTGCTGCAAGCCTTGGTCACTCATCCTGATGCTCCCGCTGGAGCCGAAAATCGTCTACGTGGGCTTTTTACACAAATGCAGGCGATGTCGCAAAGACTGACTCCTCCCACTGGTGATTGGACGCCCTACTTAAATGAGTGCAAACAAGAGACGCTCGCCTTCCTGGCCGAAATTCCGCACGGTGAAACAAAAGTTGAGCAGCGCTTGGCTGGCGGCGAGCTTTTGCGATTGAACATCGAAGTGGGCTCCGAAAACGTGACTTTTGATTTTTCTGGGACAAGCCCGTCTAAAAAAATTGGCCTCACGGATGCGGCCGTTCAGGGCGCCTGCTTTGGTGCGCTCGTCGCCTACTTTCAGATGAACTTAGGAATTAACGAGAGCTCCTTTTCGATGCTCCAAGTGTCGGCCCCCTTGGGAAGCTGGCTCAATTCAAAATACCCGACGCCGACGTTTCGAGGGATGACCGAGGGCGTGCACCGAGTGGCTCACTTGGTCTGGCAAGCGCTGACAGATTTGGCCTCGCAAGCGTCTGTTGCACCCAGCCCCTCGTCACCGACCTGGCTGAGTTTGCAATTTGCAGATGGCCAGATGTTTTTTGATTCACTCCCCGTTGGTGTGGGCGCTCACTTGAAATCGGGCGGTGCTGCGGCTCTGCATTTGTGGGTTCGCAGTCCTATTGTTAATTCGGTCGAGCAAATCGAAAGTAAATTTCCAATTCGTATTTTGCAGGCAGGTCCCCGTAAAGGCTCGGGCGGCGATGGCGCAAGCCGCGGCGGGGACGGGATGGTTAAAGTTTATGAACTCTTGAAGCCTGCTTATCTGCAGTGGATTCAATCTACACTCGACGTCAAAGGCTTCAAGGGCGGCGAAGGCGGTCAGTCTTCATTGGTCAAGATCAATGAGCCCTCGAAAGCCCAGGTTTTAAAATCAGAAGTGGGTGCCCTGGATCTCCCTGCAGGAACTTTGATCGAAGTTCTCACGGCAGGCGGCGGCGGTTACGGTAAGATTCGTCCGCCGGCTTGAGTGAGTGCATTTTTGATCTGATTAATGTGCTCAAGACCCGTTGTCTCTAAAACAAAATCGATTCGAGTTTCTCGTAAAAATAAACCCTGGTTCACACGGTCGTGATGCACTTCCAAAACATTGGCTCTTAAATCGGCGATCGCCTGAGTCAGACGGTTCAGCGTTCCGGGCAAGTCGTCAACAACAACTGAGAGCATGCACAGGCGGCCTTTGCTGATCTGACCCTTTTCAATGACCTTGGCGATCATGTTCAAATCAATGTTGCCGCCGCATAAAACAACGCAGGTTTTTTTACCCAAATTCAGTTTGCGGCTCATCAAGGCCGCAACTCCTGCGGCGCCCGCACCTTCGGTCACCGTTTTCGCTCGCTCAAGACAAAAAACAATGGCTTCAGCGATTTCGTCATCGGTGACAGACACCACGTCATCAACAAGCTTTGAAATGAAGTGATCAAACATGATTTGCGAGGGCTTTTTGATCGCGATGCCGTCGGCAATCGTTGAGATGCGGCGCTTGGGCTCGGCCAAGGTTTTGTGATGAAACAATCGAACCATGCCGTCCGCAGCGGCGCTCTGAACGCCGATGACGCGGCAGTTGGGATTGATAGCCTTGACGGCTGTTGCAATTCCACTAATCAATCCACCGCCGCCAATCGGCACGATGATCGACTCCAAATCAGGCAAGGCCTGAAGAATCTCCAGACCAATGGTGCCTTGACCGGCGATGACTTTTTCGTCTTCAAAAGGGTGCACAAAAACGTAATTGTGTTTTTCAACGAGCTCGCGAGCAAACACGTGCGAATCATCAACGACCTCGCCGTGAAAAACAACGTCAGCTCCGTAGCCGCGAGTGGCTTCGACTTTAATGAGCGGAGCCCCCATGGGCATGACAATCGTGGCTTTGACTCCTGCTTTTTGTGCACTGAAGGCAACGCCTTGAGCGTGATTACCAGCCGAGCTGGCAACGACACCGCGTTTTTTTTCTGCGGGAGTGAGAGCGTTGATTTTGTTGTAAGCACCCCGCAATTTAAAAGAGCCGGTGAATTGCGTGTTCTCGAGCTTAAAATAAACTTCGGTGCCTGGCACCTTGGAGGTGGCGGAATAGCTCTTGTCGACTTCAGTGGGACGGATCACACCTTTGAGAAGCGCGGCTGCCGCTTGAATATCTTGAAGAGTTACTTTCATTGCAGATCACCCCGTGTCTTCATCCCAGTAGGTCGACAGACCCCAGAGAGGATGATAGGCACCTTGGGTGTTCCAAAGGCTCATCTCAAGTTTGTTGTCGCCGACACCTTTAAGGTCACTCTCGTCGAAATAATAGAACGGAGCAAGGTGCTTTAGGCAATTCCCGCACTTGTGAATGGCTGCATTTTCAATTTCATTCACTGTCCCACAGACATGACAGCGACGAACATGGATCATTTTTGTTGTCGCCATATGTGAGAACATCTTCTCACAACTGTTCCGATAAGGCCACCTGTGTGATAAAAGCAAACTATTGAAATCACACAGCTTTCCTGTCAATTGACTTGACGCGTTATTAGCCTTCGTGAGGCGATTCGGGCACTTAACGCATGCAGGTGAATAGCGAGACAAGGGGCCTTTGTCTGGAAGATCGTCGCACCAGAGTCGAACACCCTCGGTTCACGTTGTTTCAGAAGGAATATCTCGCAGAATTTTTTCGAGACGAGTGCGCCTTTCAGCATCGAGCACGGACAAATCACTGTTGTAACGAGCAAGAATGAATTCGGCGACAAAAAGATCACCAGCGTCTTGCCGAGATTTTGTTAGGAGCAGCCGCGCTTGTTGCCACTGCGCAAGTTCACCATAGGAATGCCCAAAAGGGGTGCCGACCTTGCGGCCAAATCGGCGCCAAAGTTTGAGCCAAGGATCCTCTCGGTCCCATAAATTTCGCGCGCGCGGTAAAAGTGTGGCCATCACTCCACCCACAAATAAGAGAAAAATCAAAGCCAGGGGCTGAGCCCACTCTTGGACGCCGACTTTTTCGGCGCTCTCGCGAACCCAATCGGCTTGGTAGGTCAGAACAAAACGCTCTCCCCTGCCGACGCTCGCGTCCCACGCAAGACTCACCCGCTCTTGAAATTGCGGCCACCACGGCAGAAGACTGGCGCCGCTAGCCCACAGTTGCTCGCGCAAATTTTCGGGCAGCCAAAAAAGATCAGCACCGTATTCAAGACGAAGGGGCTCGATCCAAAGCGTGGGATCAAGACGGCGCCAAGTTTTACTTGCATCATCGTAGGCCTCGACCCAGGCGTGCGCTTCGCGGGTCATCACAATCAGATCCGAACTAAACGGATCTTGTCGGCCACCTAAAAAACCGACCACAACCCGCGCCGGTACGCCTTGCCAGCGCAGCAGCGTTGCCGTGCTTGCGGCAAAGTGTTCGCAAAATCCAACTTTAGTTTGCTCTAAAAATTCGGCGACACCGCCCGTGCTCAAAGTCGGCGGACTTAAACTGTAACGAAACTTTTGGCTTTTAAAAAAATCGCGAAGCCGCTCGGCTTGTTGGCTGGCATTCCCAGAATTTTGCGCGAGCGCTGGCTGTTTTTTTGCCAAAGCCTCGAGCTGCTCCCGAAGTGGGGGGCTGATGAACGTGAGCTTTGCACGCGTCTCAGAATCCAGTTCCTCACTTGCCAGTTCGGTGCGTGACCAGGCCGTAAACTGGTGCGGGCCTCTGGGCTCTGCGCGTAACTTAAAGACGTCGGAATCAAAACTCTCATGACTCTTGAGCGGAGTCTCGACGTGCCGGGGGTGATCCAGTGCAATCAAGGTCCGTCCGTTGATTTCGCTACTCCAGATCTGCTGCTCAACACCAATGCCATCAAATTCGGCAGGACTTTCGCGCCGCTTGAGCCGTGTTTGCCAATTCAGCCCTTCGCCCTCTTCGAGAACCGAGCCACGAAAATAAGAGAAGTTTGATTCTGGTTTGGATCCCGGAAACCGGATTCGCAAGGCAACCTGGTTGTTGGCGACGACTCGCTCAAGATGACCCGGCTCAATTTTATCTGAAAAGCCTAGCTCGCCTTGGCTGCCTTGCGTGCCCCAGAGCTCAACCGTAAATCGGGGAAAGACCAAGAAAATCAAAATCCAAATCGGAAAACTCATCGCGACGAACAAGAAGGCCGAGCGAAAACCCGACCATGAAATACTCAACGAGTTTTTCTCAAACACGCTCATCCACGCAAAGATGAAGGCGACATCAAAGATGAGAAGCACAGTGGCCAGCAAGCCCTGATGCTCGAGCAAAGCCAAGGCAAGGGCCAGAATCCACAAAAACAAAAAAGCCCACTGGCTTCGGCGCACACGCAAGCGGTTCATTTCAAGAGGCAGCAACACAAAGACCAGGGCCGCCGAAGTTTCGATGCCAAAAATTTGTTGTAGAGTCGCAAAAATACCGGCGGCCAAGAGACCACTCACGACATCGATCATCGTTTCTTTTTTGATCGATCTTGAGCCCCAATGAACTCGGGCGGGAAACCGCTCCTCAAAAAGCGACGCCAAAAGTAAAATTAAGCCGGCACCGCCCACCCACAAAGGCACTTGCGACAAGAGCAACAGCAGATGCAAGCCCATGAGTGCAGTTAAAAATAGTCTTGAGGGCGTCAGCCGAGGCATTTAGGCCTCCGCCCAAGCGGTGAGCGCCTGCTTTAAATCAAGGGGGGTCAGAAGTTTTCCAGAATAAAATGGGGTTTCCACTGTCAGCCCCGGGTAAAAAGACCGGGCCGCACCCGCGCAAAAACTCAGCTTTGCTTCATCATCCCCGGGAAGTTCGGACCATCTCAAACGGCGAACACTCGAAGAGGAGGATTCGAATTTTTTGAGAAGGATGAGGGACTCATTCGTCGTTGGCCGGGGGACGACGTGATTAGCCCGGTCGATCTTTGATGATTCATAGAGTGAAGCAAAATCCTCATCTTGAGTCGCGGGCGAACGCTCTTGGGCCAGGGGCCCCTCAAGACCTTGAGACAAATCAAAGTCTTTTGGCTGCGGATACACCAGAAAGTCACCGCTGGCTGCTTGCACTCGGATCCATGCACGAAAAAGTCCAAAGGGTGCACGCGTCTGAAGCCTGACACGTCGCTGGGTCCAGCGGCCTCGCCGCAGCGGCAGGGACAGCAGCAGTCGGTGACGAAAATGACCCTCCACTTGCAGATCAAATTTTTGACTCGTCAAAGTCTGAACTTCCCCGCGCCGAGAACAGGTGAGTTGCAGTTCGATTCCGGGCCGCAGCTCTTGGAGTTTTGAAACACCCAAAATATCAACTTTCAGAAGGTCCCCAGCAAACGCGGGCTCACTCACAAGGGTCAACTTTGAAAGCTTTCGTAAGCTTGTATGTGTCCAGGTCATGCCCAGGCCATAAAGTGCAAATAGAAAAAACCCAAGCAACTGAACACTGGGGCTCGAGTAAACCGCCGACATCAAAATCAAAAATAGATTCATCAAAAGCATGAGCACGCCCGCCTTCGTGGGCATCACGTAAATGCGCTGGGGGCGCTCAAAGGACGCGAACTGTCCGGAGAGTGTCTTGAACATCCAGCGGCCTTTCGAGATGAGAGTGGCGGCCCAGACGGTGGGTCCAAGCCTCTGTCGCAAGGCCCGAGGCATCTTCGGGAATCACAAAATCACGTCCCTGCAAATAGGCCCAAGCCCTGGCAAGATCGACCAGGCTCTGCAAAGCGCGAGTTGAGAGGTGCACCTCTTGCCCGCGGAGATGCGTGGCTAAACGTAAAACATAGTCAAGAAATGCGTCACTGACTTTGACAAGCCCAACTTGATGACGGACTTGAAGCCATTCGGCTTTTGAACCCACAACTTGCACTTGCTCGAGCAAATCTTCGCGCCGGCCGCCCCTTAAAATTTCTTTTTCGAAGTCGAGCTTTGGCAGACCTAAAGATAATTTCAAAGCAAAACGATCGAGTTGCGAACTGGGAAGCTTATTGACGCCCACATCTTCTTTTGGATTTTGCGTGGCCATCAGAAAAAACAAAGGCGGAAGTTCGTAGTTTTGACCATCCACGCTGATCTGCTTTTCTTCCATCGCTTGCAACACGGCACTTTGGGTTTTGCTTGAAGCGCGGTTGAGTTCGTCGAGTAAAACGAGCTCACTAAAAAGTGGGCCCGGGCGAAATTCGTATCTTCCTGGTTGCGGAATCCAGATGAGACCACCCGTCACGTCTGAAGGCATGAGGTCGGGAGTCATTTGCAAACGCTTGAATCCGAGTCCTAAAGTTTTGGCCAGCGCTTGAGCGAGCAAAGTTTTACCAACGCCGGGCTGATCTTCGATAAGCAAATGCCCACTAGCCAAAAAACAAGTGACCGCTTTTTGGACGCTGACTTGATGCCCTTTAAAGGCTTTTTGAATTTCGATTTGCACTTGCGTGACCAGAGGCGATTTTGACATACGAATAAGAATGGCAGTCCGCCAAACGTTTGACTATGCTTAAC
>JBKCUU010000005.1:0-55437 GCA_046318155.1 Bdellovibrio sp.
AAACTCGGTGGATTTAGCGGCTTATTATGGCGCGATGAAGCAAGCTGAAGTGCTCAATGCGATGGCGCATGTGAATTATCAAATCCGGCAATCTTGGAAGCTCATGGCATACCGTTACCGAGGAATCGGAATGGCTGGTAATGAAGAGCCCGGGGCGCCCTTTAATCCTGTTAACGATACCTTGCGAGCGAGTGCGAGCGTCGACAGCGAATACAAGTGCCCGGCCAGTTTTTGTATCAACTATGCAGCCTTTAACATCATGAACGTGGCTGGAAATCAGCGCGAAAATTATTGTCGCGACATGTGCAAGGGGATGTCGATCACACTACCTGGACAGCCATTTGGAACAAGTTTGCTTGCAGGCCTGCTTTCGTCAACACTTCCGGGAGTTACCGCCGCTGTTGATACCGTTTCTAAAATCGCCAATCTAAAGGTAACGCAAAACTGTGAAGATCGATCGGCGCTGAATTGGTATGTGTTGGGACGTTTTATTTTTGCTTTTAAGAATGATGTCGCCAATCGCAAGCGAATCATGAACAAGCTCGGCAACAGTCTTAGCTATGATGAAAAGGATTTTAAAGACATCGATGGAGAGTCTGTTCGCACCGGGGCCCTGAACACGGCTTGGAAAAACATGACCTACCAAAATCAAGCGAGCATTGATCCTACGACCGGAACCGGTGCTGGCGGGTCGTTTGAATTTTTTAATAGCTTGGCTGCTGGTGGTTGTGGCGGGACTCGCGATGACGAGGGAACGCCGCCAAAATGGCTGCAAGAAATGTTCGTGAAACCGCTTTATGGGTTTTTAGATGGAATCTGCCCTAGCGAGGCAAGTTCCGTTGAATTTCGAATCAAGATTATGAACGTGACAGGGGACGCGGGTTTGCCGAATTTTCGAGACCGCCTTGCTCCGGAGGTTGTTCAGTTTATCCAGTCTTACTCGCAAGATCCACTGACATTTGATACGCCTGAAGCACGCATGTTTCACACGACAGTCGGGTACGAAAAAAATCCTTGGTGCATGGCCTATGTTAAAACAAGCGCCACGACCAGACCTAAAATTCCGTTTTCACCTTTTGGCGGTGTGACCCTCAAAGCGACAGCCTACGCAAAACCTTTTGGTGGAACAATCGGGCCTTGGTTTTATAAGAATTGGCCACAAAGTGCTGACAAATCAACCGGCGGGCCCGGCGAACAAGTCGATAAAACACTGCCCCCAAGGGTTCGGCCCGGTGAAGCTGCGGTTAATGCGAACGACGATTTTTTGCGAGTCGATTACTCGCGGTACGTCGGAGACACGATCGGGGTAAAATCGACGATGACCATGGGGCGAATGCACAAAGCCATTTTTTTAAAAAATGGCCCTGCCAACGAACCTCGCCTAAGCCTCACCTGGTACAATCATCTGATGGGAGAAGGCGCCGATATCAATCAACCGAGTAGTCACGGAGATATATTGATTTGGAATAACGGAATCGCGCCCGGGCAGCGAGATGTCGAAATTGGCGCCGTCATTCCCGATCAGTTTGATATCGCAAATTATTCGATCGAACCTTTTTGGTGGCGCGCCTATGCGCAGCGAATTCAGAAGCGATCTGACTTTGCGAACATCCATGTGCGTGGTGATCTCGGCTATCGGCGAGATGCACCGGCGCCGTGGAATACGTTTTCAGTCAAAGATCAAATGGCCAGGGCCCTTGCCGACAACACAATGGATTACAACGAAGCGCTGACTTACGTTGCCGGTCGAAATAAGGATCCGGCAAAGGCCTTTGTCGAGCTGCTCACCAGCTGGCA
Organism: Bdellovibrio sp.; assembly: GCA_046318155.1. GTDB lineage: Bacteria > Bdellovibrionota > Bdellovibrionia > Bdellovibrionales > Bdellovibrionaceae > JAHBUS01. Next base: position 1,798 of record JBKCUU010000005.1, read on the forward strand.
CACCAAGGTTCCGGGTGATTACGTGATGGATGAGGCTCGGTTCGGAGATTGTGCCGATGCCGGCATCATTGGTGGATCACCCGAGGAGATTGAGAAGGCCGTTCCCGGCAATTGCATGGCAGGGGGGCGCACGGGCTATTCGGTGAAGCTCATCGACGAGCAGTTCTTGATCACCGATCAAGAAAATGGCGGTGCCGGTAACAATGGCCGCATCAAGAACCCGCCCCCGGGTCTTTAAGGGCTTCTAAAAATCCCACCGAGTCCGTGAGCAAAGTCTCAAACTGAGACATTTAAAATCGATTCTAGCAAGCCAGCAAGATGCCTCAAGTTGGCTCGACCTTCGTCCGATAAGAAGCTACCTGGGGGATTTTCATGTCAAAGCGAGGGGCTTTGCTTTTTGCCATTCTGATGATTCAGAGGGAGCAAACCCATGGGGCGGGAGTAGGGATATGAAAAAACAAAACAGACGATGGATTTCGGCTCTTGTCTCGATGGGGGTTGCTTTTCAAGCCCCTCTGGCTTGGTCGGCTGGTGGTCGCTCGGGTACTGTGACTCAGCCAAATACAGAAACAACGGGCCGAGCGCCAACCACGACAACCACGACGAATAACAACAATGCCGTCAACAACTACACCCCGACAAGAGTGAGCACAACGGCGACAGATGCGGCCGTTGCGGCCGCGCAGGCCAACGGCGGAAACAATACGATGAGCCAGGGTCAAGGAGCGGGCAAATCTCAGAATATGGGAATGATTGTCGGTTTGGCGGGCGCGGCGTTTTCGGGCGCAATGGCGGCTGCAACCTGCATGAAAAAGCCGCCTGATCCGTCTTGCCCTCTCTGGATCATGGGAGCCTTAGCCTCCGCGGCTGTCGCCATGGCCATGAAAGGCGCAAAAGATAAATCAGATAAAACCGTCGCCGATGTTTCCAAGTTGGGTGCGGGCCCATCTCCCACGCCAGAGGACTTGTCACGAACACCCGAGATGATCGAAACTGAGCGCAATCTTCGTGCGGCGACGTCACAGGTGCCTGGTATGCAAGCCAATCTCAGGACGGGGTCGTTGCGGCTTCCGGATGGACGCACGATCAACGCGGCAGACCTCGGAAACTCGAGCGCTTTGGCGGCGGCAGGCTTATCTCCTTCTGAAATTGCAGCCTTTCAAGGTGCGGCCCAGAAAGCTTTAAAAGAAGGAGAGAAGCAGGCTCGAAAAGGACTCGACTCAAGTGAGGGTGCCAATGGCGAGGAATTAGCTGGAAGCAGCGGGAGCCGAGCTAGCAGCGCTTCTGAGAGCCCGGCCACAAGTGGTGGAACCGGGCGGGCGGTCCGGGACCCCGCGAATACTGACGGACTCACACGAAACTACAACGGCGACCGGATTGGCGTTGCTTCAGACAACATCTTTGGCTTGATCAATCGTCGCTATGTTCATGTGGCGGGTCAGAACTCTTTACTGACGCCTCCCAATCAGCCCGCGACTCCGCAGTAAATTCACCGTGAAATTCAAAGCTGAATGATGCATCCTTTAATCGAGGACGCATCATGCTTTTTAAAAAATCAGACATTCGAGTGATCGGAATCATGAGTGGGACCAGCCTCGACGGCGTTGATTTTGTCTGGGTTCGAGTTCAAAAAAAGAAATCGAATTTGCAGGTTTCATATCAAAAACACAAAGCCGCTTCGTTTCCGAAGGCTCTTCGTCAAGAACTGATCTTAGCGGCCTCCCATCAACTAAAAGTCGATCGCCTAACGGAACTTCACTTTGAGCTGGGCCGATTTTACGCCAGCGCCCTCAAGAAAGCTTCGCGAGGCTCAAAAGATCAAGTGGATCTTATCGGTTTGCATGGCCAGACGGTTTATCACCGGGGGGGGCATGCCACTTTGCAAATCGGCGAACCCTCATTTTTAGCTCAGACATTTTCGGTTCCTGTCATTTCAAATTTTCGCCCCTGCGACATTGTTGGAGGCGGCCAAGGTGCACCGCTGGCGCCGTATTTTCATCAAGTCGCCTTTGGTAAAAAGGGGACTCGCGTTGCCGTTCATAACTTGGGCGGCATCAGCAATTTAACTTTGGTCGATGGCTACGACATGATCATGGGCTACGACACGGGGCCGGCCAACATGCCGATGGATCTTTACATCCAAAAGAAGACCAAGGGTCGGCTTCGGTTTGATCGTGGCGGTGAGGGTGCGCGCCGGGGGTTTATTAACATCGGAATTTTGCAGCAGGGATTGAAACATAGCTTCTACAAAAAGAAGGCCCCCAAGTCCTGTGGCCGTGAAGAGTTTGGTGAGGCCTGGGTCAAATCACTTTTTGCGACACATCCAAAAATGAATCTTGAAGATGGACTTGCAACGCTCACCGAAATTGTCGCGACCTCGATTAGCCGCGAGTACCTCGCCATGAAAAACAAGCGGCCTGCCGAAATTATTTTTTGTGGTGGTGGTTCTCACAACACCTATTTAATTGAACGGCTTCGAGCCCAGCTGCCGCAAATTCAGATCTTGACATCGATTGAAAAGGGTTGGCCAGCACAAGCAATCGAAGGGGGCGCCTTTGCACTCTTAGCCGCCACCCGTGCTTGGGACATTAAAATTGATCATCAAAAAACAACGGGTGCAAAAAAACCCTTGCTACTGGGGCAAGTGACGCAAGCTTAGCTTTTTAAGTTCTTCCAGAGCTGATCTACTTTTTTAAGAAGCAACGGCTGAGCCATTTCAACAAGTCCTGGTCTTTGTTTTTGCGACTTTAAAAAATTGAAGAGCCAACTTGGCCAGCCGCGCAGTAGCTGCTGCTCAAGTGCCTGCAAGCACTCGTCAGTTGCAGCCACAAAGTCGGCCGGGTTGCCAGTCTCAAACCACTGGCAGTCGAGGGGAAAGACTTCGACCTTCTCGCCTTTGCTAATCGCAAGCGTCGCCGTATCGTAAAGAATATTTTCGTCTACCACTTGATCTTTAAAGTAAGAAAAAATGCGGTTCGAAAAAATGACAATCCCCGTGTAGTGCCACCCCTTGAGCCCCTCAAGCTTGGTTTTCGAAAATTGAACAACGGCATTTTGCGGATTGCTCCAAACGCCGCCGAACTTAGTTCCCACATCGGGGTGCTCTTTCACACAAATGGTCATCAGATTTTGGCTTTGCTGATGGTGTTTAAGAGCCTTGCTCAGTTGTCCATCATGATTTGGCAAAATGATTTCATCACCATTGATGACAAAAAAGGTCGCCTCACTCTCGAGAAAAGGCTTGGCCTTGTGAATGCCGCCGCCACTTCCCAAGAGGCCGTTACTTTCATCCGAAAAGTGAATGCGCATCCTTAAGTCAGTTGTCTCACTGAACAGTTTCAGGATTTCTTTTGAAAGATGGTAGTGATTGACGACAAGCTCGTTAACGCCGACTTCGCGCAGAAGCTCGACGCCATAAAAAGCTAAGGGGACGCCCAAAAAGGGGATTGCTGGTTTTGGTAGCTGGAGGGTATAAGGACGAAGCCGAGTGCCCTCTCCGGCAGCCAAAATCATGGCCTTCATAGAATTTCGAACTTTCGCTCAAGAGAGCCCGAGTCGATCAGGACATCAGAAAACATTTTGTACTCAGGAAATTCGGTCAGGCTTTTAAGAACTCGTCTGAGAGTATTCGAAAGGTACTTGAGGTAGCGTGTGTCTTTACGTTGATTGTAAAAGCTTGCGAAACTGCCGCAGGCCTTAAAGCAGCGCTGAATTGTTTGAAGTTCGTAGATGTAGTCAAACTGCTCGCGAGAAAAGCCCGAAGGTAAAAACTCACGTCCTTTATCAAGGTAATCTTCGAGCAGTGCCTGGGCCATGCTGTCGGACATATTGACGTAAGAATCGCGCAGCAAACTGACCAAATCGTATTGCAAGGCTCCCATGCGCGCATCCTGAAAGTCGATCACGCGCATGCGATCGCGCTTAATCATCAGGTTGCGAGAGTGGTAATCACGGTGGGCGATAAACTTAGGCTCTTTGGCAATGATACCGCAAAGATTACGAAAAAGATCGACGAGCTGATTCTTAGCGGCGTCGCTCATGTCAAATTGGCAAACGCCCAAAATCAAATTGTCGAGGCCGTACTTCATCTCCCAGAGAAGTTTTTCTGTATCGAACTCGATCTCAAATGCTGTGCAGGGTGAGCGGTCGCGAGTGCAATGAAAGTGAATTTTGATCAACTCGTCAATGGCCATCCGGTAGTAGCCAAGCGCCATTTCATGACTTTGGTTTTCCCAGAACTTGCGCTCTAAAGTTAAATCACCCAAGTCTTCAAGCAAAACGAGGCCATCGGCTTCGCTATAATGAAGGACTTCCGGAACATGCACGTGGTTTTTTGAAAAGTGATTCAAGACCGAGAGAAACGGGTACTTATTTTTGTCGAAAGGTTCCCAGGACATCAGGACCGAGGATTCTTGGTCCCGAATAACGCGGTAGTATTTTCGGCTAGAAGCGTCGCCCGCAAGCGCCAGGACGTTTGAATCTTTATCTTTGAAATAATCGATGAGGAACGAATCTATTTTAGGATCCATCCCCAAATGCTATTGAAGAGCAGACTCTTTGTCGAGCAAGAGTTTAATGGCCTCTTCACAGAATCGGCGGTCAGCAGGGAGGCGGTCCGCCTCGATTTGGTGAAAACCAGCCTCTTCAAGCAGGAACGTTGGCAAGATCTCTTTATTTTTAAGCTCGGTCCAGGCCACCTGAGAACCGATGACGAGCGCGGGCTCGTTTTCGCATTTCGAAGTCTGAATCCACTCGTTCAAAAGAAACTTCTCATCATTTGACAGCGTGAGCGCATCTTCGACAAAGATCGTCATCGCACCCAAATCACGTAAATCCTGAACAGAAAAAATTTGAGCACGAATCTCGTTCCAATGCACAAAGGCCCAGCGGCTCATCACGTCATGAACCTGCAACGCCAATTTTGGCAGGCGGTGGGGGTTGTGTGAAATCAACAGAACAACCGGAGAGCGCTCACCGATCGATTCAAGTTCAAGTTCGTCCTGGGTAGACTGAAGCTCACCCAAGTGATTGAACGTGACCAGATTATCGCGGTTGATTTCTGATTGATTCAGGTACCAACTGTAAAGAGTCGGCTCGAGAATGAGTTTGACCACTTCCGTGATCGCCTCAGCAGAACTGTTTGGCAGCGACCCCGCATCCGGCACTTTTGCAACCGCGAGAAAGCGGCCATTCGAAGAAATTGGGATGTGCAGAATTCCGTTTTTTATCAAGAACGAAGTTTCTTCCGTTGCAACAACGTCGCTGGAGTCATTCAAAAAACTCAGCTCTAGGCCCTTCCCATAGCGGCTTTGTAAAATCCCCTTTAATCGTTCGATTGATGTCGACTGCATGATGTCTTTGATCATTCCCACTCCTCAGGTTCCAACTGACCCTAAGGCAATCCCGGTGCCGAGCTTTGTCACCGCTCAACTCGAATAAACGTGGTTCTCGCGTGATATCACGGGTTTGGTGCCCTGTGCGGATTGTAAGCGATCTTGAAAAAAGGATAGGGCCAGAAAACTGGCCCTCCCTAAAAATTCGAATGCAGAAGTGGTGTGTACTTAAGTTCCTGTACGGGCCATTTTTCGTTTATCGAGGCCGTACTTTTCAACTTTCATGATCAAACCGGCGCGTGAAATTCCGAGTTCCTTGGCCAGTTTGGATTTGTTCCAGCCTGTGCGGCGAAGGCCTTCGCGAATCATATCGCGTTCCAAATCTTCAAGAGCGTCTTTGAGTTTACCTTGCAAGCGCGCGCCTTGAACTTTTGATTTCTCTCCGGCTTCCAAAATTTTGGGAGACAGGATCTCGGGCATGATTTTTTGATCGTCACCAGTCAAGACGACCAGGCGTTCAACTTCATTTTGAAGTTCACGAACGTTACCAGGCCAAGCGTAGTCGTAGAGTTTCTCAAGAGCACGCTTAGTCAGAGTTTTCTTTGCAAAGGATCCGGCGTCGCAAGCTTTGGATAAGAAGAACTCTGCCAAAAGGGGAATGTCCTCTTTGCGCTCACGAAGTGGGGGCACGCGCAAGTTGATAACGTTCAATCGGTAGTACAAGTCCTCACGGAAGGTTCCTTGCTCAACCATCTCTTTTAAATTTCGATTTGTTGCCGCGACGATGCGGACGTCAACCTTGCGCATTTCGGTAGAACCCACAGGAGTGAAAGTTCCTTCTTGGAGAACGCGCAGAAGTTTGACCTGCATCTGAGGAGACGTATCCCCGATTTCATCCAAGAAGAAGGTTCCTTTATCTGCGATTTCGAAGAGACCTTTTTTATCGCGGATGGCGCCCGTGAACGAGCCCTTGGTGTGACCGAAAAGCTCGGACTCCAAGAGGTTGTCATTGAACGCAGAACAGTTCTGAATGACGAAAGCTTTGTCTTTGCGGTGCGAGTTGTAGTGGATTGCCTTGGCAATCAACTCTTTACCTGTCCCGTTCTCACCCTGGATCATGACGGTTGAATCAGCCGTTTTGATTTTGTCGAGCAGAGCGTAGAGCGATTGCATGGGTTTCGACTTACCAATCATATTGTCATATTTGTAACGGCTACCGAGTTCTTTATTGAGTTCTCGGATGCGGTCTTCACGGCGCGAGATCTCAAGGTGCAAAGTCACGACCTCTTCAGCAACAAGGCTGACCAGTTGGCAGAAGTGCTCGCGGCTTTGATCATCAAGATACTGAAATTTGCCCAAAGCTTTTTCGATGAGGTCCGAGGACGCACCAAAAGCAGCTAAGCGCTCACGCGCTTCAGTGAGACGCTCGCCCACGTTTGCGTCACGGAAGAATCCAGTGGCAACAACGGTGCCCATGAAATCGTTATCGATCATGATGGGGAAGATCGCGACGTCAAAGCCGGCGAGGTCCCACTTTTTCATGGCAAAACGGTTGTCTGACATACGCAAGTCATCGATTGTTTTCATCACCAGCTCAGCCATTGCGTTTTGTGCGGCCTCTTTATTGACTAAGAACTGGACGGCAGGATTGGCAAAAGGATTCTTGCTGGCGTCGACGCCCTTGATCATGCCTCTTTCGTCAGTAAACACGACATCAACATTCCACCAAGAAGCCAAAACCTGGCGAAGTTTTTTGATGACGTGTATATGTTCGAATTCATCCCAATTGATCATAGAAGTCCTCCCATGTGTCGTATTTCTATTCGTCAAAAAGTTGGACAAGCTTGAGGGATTGATCAAATTTAGACCTTGGCCCAGGCCAGGCGGAGGGGCAATATTGCCGAATCTCTTAAGAAAATTGCATCGTGTGGAGCTTGGAGTACTCGCCATGTTTTTGAAGCAACTCGATGTGCGTGCCTGATTCAACAACTTGACCCGAGCGCAGCACATAAATGCGGTCAGCCTTAGCCACGGTCGAAAGACGATGTGCAATGACAAAAGCCGTGCGGCCCTCCATGAGGCGATCAAGTCCGCGTTGAACTTCGATTTCACTCTCGGAGTCCAGAGCACTGGTAGCTTCATCTAAAATCAAAACAGGCGCATCTTTAAAGAAGGCGCGGGCAATCGAGACACGCTGTTTTTCTCCGCCCGAAAGCAGGTTTCCACGATCGCCCACGCGGCTTTGATAGGCGTGAGGGGTCCTGCGGATAAAGGCGTCCGCGTTGGCATTTTTAGCCACAAGCTCAACGCGCGAGTTGTCTTTGGAAAAATCGCCGGCCCAGATATTGCGCTCAATCGTATCACTGAACAAAAAAACGTCTTGGGTCACTAATGCAATATGACTTCGCAAATCTTTCAGTGCAAATTGGCGAATCGGGGTTTCATCAACTAAAATCTCGCCGCTAGTGGGATCAAAAAATCGCTCGAGCAAATTCACAAGTGTTGATTTGCCAGAGCCACTTGCGCCAACAAAAGCAATTAGCTGCCCGCGCTCAACGGTCAAGTTGACGTTGTTCAAAACTTTGTGGTCGCCATATTGAAACGAAACATTTCTGAACTCGATCTTTTTCCAAGTCACGGGAAAGGGCACTGGGTTTGAGACTTCAGGAACTTCACTGTCTTCATCTAACAACGAGAAGCACCGCTTGGCCGCCACCGAAGTCTCTTGGGTGCGAACATAAGACTCTTGCATCTTCTTAATCGGAGAGCTGAGCATCAAAAGTGCTGCAATGTAGCTCATGAAATCACCGTAGGTTGCGCGTCCTGCCGAAATCTCGAGAGTCATGTAAAACAAAATTCCAAATGTCACGAGCGTCATTACGAACTCGGTCGAGGGCCCAGAGGCCTCAATTAATCGATGAATGCTGCGGCGAGAACGTAGAAAGTCAGTCGATTCATTTCGAAAACGCTTGGCCATCTCATCTTCGAGATTAAATGACTGAATAATGCGAACTCCGTCGAGACTCTCTTTAATTGTCGAGGTAATGCGCTCGAGATCCTCTTGGCCGGCAATGCTATACTTTTTGATTGAGCGCGACAGCATCCGCAGAAACCACAAAACAATGGGGAGCAGAATCAGAATCGAAATTGTGAGGCGCCAATTCAGATAAAACAGCGTCCCCATGAGACCAAAAAACAAAATGGGCTCGCGAAAGAAATCGGCGTACATGCGAAGGCCGTGAAAGATGACGACGATATCATTGAGAATGCGGCTGATAAGGCCACCAGAGCCGGAAGCATAGTTGTTATGAAATGAGAGGTTAAGCCGCATAAATTTCATCTGCAGCTTTTGCCGCAAACTTTGGGCCACCAGCTCAGCCGTGAGGTTCATGTTAAAGAGATGAATATAACGAAAGACGCCTTTTAAAAAAGCCAGACCGATGATCCAGGCAAAGGTGTCTTTCATGAGTTCAATTTTGCCAAACTGAAGACCATCGAAGATGGGCTTGAGCAAGTTGACGCTGGCCGTATCGCAAATCGCCATCATGACGCCCGAGACGGCCACAACAATGAGTCTGTTTTTGTACGCTTTAATTTCCAGGAGGATCCGTTTGATTTCGGGTGGCAGCATTACTTTCTCTGTGACGCAGCAGGGTTCATCGTGGCAATGTAGCGCTTTAGGTACTGTCCCGTCAGTGATTTTTTGCTTCGCATGATGTCTTCGGGGGTTCCTGTTGCGACCAGTCGGCCGCCTTTTTCACCGGCTTCTGGGCCCAAATCGATGACGTAGTCAGCCCCGCGAATCACATCCTGATTGTGCTCAACGACGACCACGGACCCACCGGCCTCAATCAGCTTATGAAGGACCTTCATCAGTAAGTCGACCTCTCGAAAGTGCAGGCCCGTCGTGGGTTCATCCAAAATATAGAGGGTGGACTTTTGAGTGACTTGCGAAAGCTCCTTGGCGATTTTTAGGCGCTGAGATTCGCCGCCAGAAAGCGTCGCTGCCGGTTGACCCAGCTGCAAGTAATCGAGACCCACTTCTTTAAGAACCGACAGCGGTTTTCGAATATTGGGATGGGCGACAAAAAAACTCATTGCGTCCGCGACGGTGAGGCCCAAAATCTCTGAAATGTTTTTGCCTTTGTACTGAATCTCTAAAATCTCGTTGCGGTATTTTTTGCCGTCGCAAACATCGCAAGGAATGATGACGTTATCCATAAACATCATGTCGATTTCTTCATAGCCTGTGCCTTTGCAGCCGGGGCATCGCCCACCATCAACGTTGAGTGAAAAAGTTCCGGGCGTGTATCCTCGGAACTTGGCCTCTGGAATTTGCGACATTAACGTTCGGATGGCATCAAATGCTTTTAGGTAGGTAATCGGAGAGCTTCGCGCGGACTTTCCAATCGAAGATTGATCAATCAGAAGAACGTTCTTCAAGTTCTCGGTTCCCTGGATGCTTTCGAATGCGCGAGCGGGGATATACTCAACTTCGAGGGCGCGGGCCAACGCTGGATACAAGGTGCGAGTCACGAGAGTCGACTTTCCAGAGCCGCTCACGCCGGTCACAACCACTAAACGATTCAGAGGAAAATCGACGTCCAAGTTTTTAAGATTATTGCCAACGCACCCATTGATTTTGATTTTGTATTTATACGTCTCAATATCAACGGGCCTAGTTACGCGCGACTGAACCCAGTTCTTGTTTGGTAAAAGGTAAGGAACCGTTACTGACTTTTTATCTTTGAAAAAATCAGCGGTCGGACCCGAAAAGCAAACCTCTCCACCAAATGTCCCCGAACCTGGCCCCATCTCGATAACATTCTCGGCGTTTTTAATCACGTCGTGATCGTGCTCGACGATGACCATTGTGTTTCCGAGGTCTTTGATATCGTTCAAAATTGAAATCAAGCGGTCGTTATCTCGAGGATGGAGTCCCACGGTCGGTTCGTCCAAAACGTAAAGAGCTTGTGAGAGACCCATACCCAGTTGGTTTGCCAGCATAATCCTTTGATATTCACCACCGGAGAGGGTGCGAGTCTCGCGGTCTAAGGATAAGTAGTGAACACCGACGCGCATAAGGTAAGACAGGCGGGCTTTAATTTGCTTGAGCACTTCACCCGAGATTTTGATTTGATAATCCGACAAAGTTAGTTTCTCAAAAGTCTGTGTCAGTTTTTCAATTGTCATCGAAGACAGCTCTTGGATTGAGAGATCCTTGATAAAAACAGAATTGGCCTCTTTGCGCAGGCGCGAGCCTTTGCAATCGTGACACAGAAAAGGCGAGCGGTAACGAGAAATGAACACCCGCACATGCATCTTGTATTTGATCTGTTCAAGATATTCGAAAAGACCTTTCACACCAAAAAAATCTTTGCTGCCATTCCAAATAAGGTCGCGCTGAGGCTGGGACAAGTCTTGCCAAGGCTTATCCAGGGGTATTTTTTGTTTTTTGCAAAAGACCTCAAGTTGCTTTTTGTCCGCCGCCGCCGAAGGCATTTCAAACGGGTTTAAAGCGCCCCCTTTAAGACTCAGCGCTGGATTCGCAATGACTTTTTGTTCGTCCAAGGTGAGAATATTTCCAAAGCCTTTGCAGCTCGGGCAGGCGCCCATCGGACTGTTAAAACTGAAAAGCCGAGAACTGATCGGCGGTGGCGTGTACCCGCAAATCGGGCACGAGCTTTCTTCGCTGAGGTTCATCCGTTCGTTCGTGGTATTGACCACAACCGCTTGGCGCGTGGTCAAATTTTGATTGTACTTGACGCTGGCATTATAGGCCTGCGTGAGTGAATCAGAGAGACGGCCCTTTTCGTCTTCAGAAAAAGACATGCGGTCGATGACCAAAAAAAAGCTTTCTTTCGGCAGGCCTTTTTTAATCAAGGCTTTATCGCTCAGCTCAAGAATTTGAGGTTCGGCGTCTTTGTTCTTACCAAATGTGTAGGCGCGGAGGTAGCCGTCCTGCAAAAGAAGCGAGTGCAGCTTTTTACCTTCGGCCACGCGCCCATCCGCTGTGATCTCAGTTAAAATGTAGCCGCGCTGACCACTAAACTTCTCGATCACCCGATCGGTCGCCTCGGTCACACTTTGTTTCTCGCATTTGACTTTATGTGTGGGACAAAACGGTTCGCCGATTTTTTCATACAGCAAGCGCATGTAATCAATGAGTTCGGTCGTTGTTCCGACGGTTGAGCGCGAGCTCTTAACCGAGTTTTTTTGCTCGATCGAAATGGCGGGGGGAATGTTGTTAACGCCTTCGATGTCAGGCTTGGGGGCTTTGTTCAAAAACTGGCGGGCATAGTTGCTCATGCTCTCGATGAACAACCGTTGGCCTTCGGCAAATAAAGTTTCAAAAGCAAGTGAGGATTTGCCCGAGCCCGAGGGCCCGCACACAACTGTCATCGACCCCAGGGGAATTTCAACCTCAATATTCTTGAGATTGTTTTGCTTGACGCCCCAGAGGTGGATGGTTTTCATTCCGAGAGATCCTGCTTGTAAAAGTCCGTGTCTTCTTCTTGTTGACTGCGGGACGTCTTAGGCTCAGTTCCTTCAAGAAAGGCTTGCCTGATAATGTTCTTTGAAGAGGAACCCGCTAGCTCACCCGTGTCGCTGTCAATGTTAGCAAAGACGATACCCTCAGGCACTGGGAATGTCATCAACGGCAAGTCTTCGTGAGCCGCTTTCATGTAATCCACCCAAATCGGAAGAGCAGCGCGTCCACCGACCTCGCCGCGGCCCAAACTCTTCTCTTGGTCAAAACCGACCCAAACACCTGTAGAGATTTGTTCAGTATAACCGATAAACCACGCGTCAACATACCCGTTTGAACTGCCGGTCTTGCCCGCAACTTCGCGGCCAAGCGCACGCGCACGTCCCCCGGTGCCATTACGATCCTCGACGACGGCTCGCAAAAGAGATGTGACCAAAAAAGCGGTTTGGGGTCGGATCAACTGTTCGGGATTTTCAAAGAAGATATGCGATTCAATTTTCTTTGGATCTTGAGCGGCTTGTTCCTCGGGAGAAAGCGTCGCCTTCGCGTCAAGGTAAGCTTTACGCCGAGTCTCAAATTCGTCTTCGATGGGGCGGATCTCCTTTTCAAAACGAAGATCCAAAGACACCGCATCCAGAATTTTTTTATTGCTTCGATCTTCAACTTTCTTGATCAAAACAGGGCGCAAACGTTTTCCGAGCTTACCGAATTGCCCAAAGACTTTTGTCATTTCATAGAGTGTGACGCTGCTTGAGCCTAAAACTAAGGTAAAGTCAGGATTAAGCAGCGAGTAAATTCCGAGTCGCTTTGAGTATTCAACCGCATAGGGGACGCCGATGTCTTCGACAAATTTAAAGCTCGGAATGTTGAGTGATTTGACCAAGGCATTACGAAAAATAATGTCGCCGCCAAAAGACTTTGAGTGGTTCGAAGGTTTCCAAACTTTGCTGTCACCTTGGCCCTCTTCGTCCTCGGAGTTTTTACCGTTGCTTTCGTCATAGACAAGCGGAGCATCCATGATTGGTGTCGCAGGTGTATAGCCGCGGTCCAAGGCCGCAGCATACACCAAGGCTTTGTAGGACGATCCTGTTTGCCGAGCAGCTTGAATTGCGCGGTTGTATTTTGATTTCTCAAAATTTGTTCCACCAACCATCGCAAGAATGTCGTCGCTGGCATGATCAAAAGAGATCAAAGCGCCCTCGGCCACGGGATCTTGATCTAATTCAAGCTGGACGTATTTGCTGAAGTCAGGAAGGGTTTGAGGAGCCTCTTTCTTTTTTGCCTTATTCAATTTTGTGAGTCGCTCCGAAAAAAAATTCTCACTGATCACTTTTGCTAAGATGACATCGCCCATTTTTAAAGCTTGTGAGGGTTTTTTGATGGTGTCCAAATCATAGCGTTTGTCGGTATTGGGTTTGCGTGCCCACAGCATGGACTCAATATCGATAAGCCCTTCGAGCTCAGCTACGCGCACATAAACCAAACCATTGGCATCATCGACTTTTGAGACAACCGCTTTGGCTGTTTGTCCGGTCTTCAAGTAAAACGGCAGGCCCTTTTTGAGGTCATATCTTAAATTGAGTGGACCATAATCGACGAAGGTTCCATTGGGCTGAATCACCCGCTCCGGGTTCACGTCTTGAATCAGCTGATTACGAGTTTTGAGCAAAAACTCACCAACACCTTTGGGGTCTGTGACGTTCTCGAGAGCTCCGCGGTATCCTTGGCGCTTATCAAGCGCTTTTAGACCGGTGATCATGGCCTCTTGAGCTGCCAGCTGGCGTTTCAGGTCAATCGAAGTGGTGACTTTAAGTCCCTTGTCCAAAACCATTTCGCCGCCAATTTGAGCGACCAGCATTTGCCTGACGGTTTCTAAAAAATACGGTGCAAATTCTTGATAATTTTCGCGCAAATAAACTTTAACGGGTTCGAGGGCGGCTTTTTGAGCGATCTCTTTGCTCACATAACCAACGTCTGCCATCCGATTCAAAACATAGACTTGCCGCTCTTTGGCACGCTTGGGATTTGTCACGGGCGAATAAGCACTGGGAGCCTTGGGAAGACCTGCCAAGATCGCCATTTCAGCGAGTGAAATCTTCGCTGCGGGTTTTCGAAAGTAAGTTTGGGCGGCCACTTCAACACCGTGAGCGCCTTGTCCGAAGTAAATTTGATTGAGGTAAAGATAGAGAATCTCTTCTTTTGAGAGTTTTTCTTCCATGCGATGAGCCAGCAGGATTTCGCGAATTTTTCGTGTGTAAGTTTTTTCGGAGGTCAGCAGCAGCGTTTTTGCAACCTGCTGCGTGATTGTTGAAGCTCCTTGAACATTGGAACCCGCGCGTAAGTTCGCAATAAACGCGCGCATGATCGCCACCCAGTTGACACCTTTGTGTGCAAAGAACTGATCATCCTCGGCGGCCAAGAAGGCATTGACCAAATCTTTGGGCATTTTTTCGTAGGGAACAAGAATCCGGCGTTCATTGTAGAATTCGCCAATCTTTTTATTCGTACGGTCGTACACTTGCGTCACCAAGCGGGGTTCGTAATCCTTCAATGAATCCAGTGGCGGGAGCGCAGATTCGACGGACTTGTAGCCGACATAGGCACCACCGGCACCGAGAACAACAAGAACGACAAAGGCGATCAGAATTTTTTTAATCATAGGCTTTAAATTCTATCCCCAAATGAAAAAACCCGCATGGAGTTGCGGGTTTTCGGATGCTTCGTGTTAGGACCGAAGTCGGGTGATTACAAGCCGTCAGTTCCACGAACAGCAGGAGTGCTGGGCCGAGGACCTCCCGGAGCAGGAACGGCTGGTGTTCCGGTTGTTGAAGTCGAATCGACATTCGGGCAGTTCGTGCAACCTTGGCAGGCAGCACTTGCCGTTCGAGCCTCATCAATTGCACCTTGTGCTTCTTGCGGAGACTTTTCTCCTGCGGGTGAAGAGCCAAGAGACGCCAATTCGTTGGAATACTTGTTCATTCGCATTTGAGACTTCTGGAGGTCCGTCGAAAACGTCTGCACGCGTTGCCTCGTTGCGGCATCAATTGTTTGCTGCTCATTCATCAAAATTTGCATGCGATTCGTTCGTTCTTGGCCCGCCTGTGATTTGCTCTGGAGTTGTTCGGCAGCCTGTGTCGCCATGTTTTGGTTACGTAAGCTAAGAGCTTGTTCAAGACCTTTGATGCGCTCTTGCTTCTCTGCAATTTGTTGTTCAATTGCTTCAATATTTCGGGCCGTGGATTCGCGAGTTGCTTCGCGCAAGGTCATCATCTCTTTTATGCAGGCTTGAAAACCTGCTTCAAGGCGTCGGCGACGCTCACGGCTGTTCTGCATGATTGTATTTGCAGATCCTGCCCGCAACGCTTGTTGGGCATCTCTTAGTTTTTCTAAGTTTTCCATACAATTCGTCTGAATGGCGGCATTTGACAGTTTTGCTAAAGTCGACGTTCGCTGGCCAATTGTGTTCGCTAACTGACCCTGATCCTGAAGAATGGCAATGCGCAAATTCCGAACCTCAGAAGCGATCTTCACGCTGTCAGCTTGAGCTTGTTCTGATTGCGTGCGGCTTTCCGAAGCAGACTTTACATCCTCTTCGCGTGAATTGCGCATAAGATCTTGAAGCGCTTCATTGGCTCTTCGTTTATCACGCTCAGCATCCTCTTGTGCCTTTGTGATATCTTTTTGAATTTGAGAAACTTTATCTTCGGCTTTTTCCAGATTTCGGTTCGTCTCATTCAGCTGTTCTCTGTGATCTTTGCGGTTCATACACTGCCCACGGTACTGCCCCATTGACATGCTTGGCGTGTTAATCCCAAGACCCGTAAAAATCGAACTGATCGTATTGTTGAGAACAGCATCGCCATCCGCTTCTGTTGTATTGGCTTCGATGCACTCCGTGGCTTTTTCAACGCATTTATCCCATGTCGTTCCTGCAGCACTACAGGCCGTGCGGGCCTTTCCGAAAGCGGCTTGAGCCGTTGCTACAGTGGATGTGCAAGACCTGCGTCTTTCGAGCTCAAGCTCTTCTGTAAGCGGGCGATAACTTTGAACTGCAACTGTGCCGGGAGCCGCGGGAGCCGCAGGAGCTTGAGCGAACGCGAAAGTGTCGAGAAAGATGACAGTCGATAAGAGGATGAAGCGTGTAATCGTAATCATGTGGCGTTCTCCCTTCAGGAAGAATAAAGAGCAAAACAGGTGCCCAGAATCGTCGCTGTGTTGAGTTTGTTCTCATAGAGGATAAGGGACAACGCTCTCTTGTCTCAAAATGAAATGCTAGCCATCAACCTTAGGTCGAGGTAATCTCTTCGCCATGCAAAAGGGTTTTAATTCTGATATCCAGGTTAAGGGAAAGCCTTTCCATATCCAGACCGAAGACTGGGGTTCGCAAAAACCCTTCGTCGTCACCCGGGTTTTTTGTGCGGGGGCGGTGGTTAAAACGATCAAGACTCCGTATGCAGAAGCCCTGCGAGGTGGTCCGACAAATCAAACTGAAGCCGTGAAGCTAGCCCTTCGTCAACAGCATCACCGCATCTTAGACCAGCTTATTTCAGGACAATTGGACCTCTGCGCGACTTCTTCTAGAGTATAAGGATGATCGAATTCTCGCATATCTATAAGACGTATCCAGGGCCGATCCACGCCTTGAAGAACATTGACCTCAACATTGCCAAGGGCGAATTTGTTTTTCTCACGGGCCCCAGCGGCGCCGGGAAAACGACGCTTTTTAAAATGCTCTCGGCTTATGACCGTCCGACCTCAGGTCAACTCAATGTCGCGGGTTTTGATCTCGCACACCTCAATCAAACGACCGTCGCACAATTTCGCCGGCGTGTGGGTGTTGTGTTTCAAGACTTTAAGTTGCTCAAAGATCGCACCGTTTTTGACAATGTCGCACTTCCTTTGGTGGTTCGCGGCGATCGCCCGTCATCGATCCAGGCGCGGGTCGAAGATATCTTGGCACAGGTGGGGCTTTCGCAAAAAGCCGATCAGCTTCCTGATTTTATCTCAGGGGGAGAGCAACAGCGCACCGCCATTGCGCGTGCTCTTGTGCACCATCCAGGAGTTTTGATCGCGGATGAGCCCACCGGAAACTTAGACCCTCGACTGAGCATTGAAATTATGGAATTGCTGGAAAGGGCTTGCGCCCAAGGGACAACCGTTTTTGTGGCCACGCATGATCACGAAATGGTGAAGGCGCGCAAGCACCGCACGATTGAGCTCTTGCAAGGACAAGTCATTGCCGGAGCTCGCCCATGAAACGTTACTTTGTTCATTTGCTCACCAGCTTTAAGCACCACACGGGTCTGACGCTCGTCACGATGATTGTCCTCACTGCGAGCTTTTTTGTTTCGGGGTCCCTCATGATCGTGGGTCAAAATTTGGACCGCGTTCTGACTTTGTGGGGTGAATCCTTGCAAATGAGCGTGTACTTGAAAGAGGGCACCTCAAAAGAGCAGGCCGAAGTCATTCAGGCCAAGCTCAAATCGGACCGGCGAATTGCTAAAGCCAACTATATTAACCGAACTGAAGCCCTCGCCAACTTTCAAGAGCAAATGGCCAGTTACGCACCAGACTTGCTCAATGATGCTCAACTCTTAAAATTTATTCCCGAGAGTCTGCAAATTCAGATCAGCCAGTCGGTGTCCTCCGCCTTGCAACTTAAAACGCTGCAAGATTTGGCGAGTGAACTGGGCACAGACCCTTTTGTTGAAAGCGTCAGCTACGGGCAAGATTGGGTCAAAACCTACTCATCTGTCGTGGGAGCGGTTTCAAAAGCCGGCGTTTGGGTCATCACGTTGATCTTGGCGGCGGCTGGATTTGTCATCTCGAACTCGGTTTCGTCGTCGATTCATCAACGCAAAAACGAAATCGAAGTGTTGGAGCTTGTCGGCGCATCCAAGTGGATGATCCGCGGACCCTACTTGTTTGAGGGCTTTTTCTTAGGCGCTCTTGCTGGCGGTTTTTCGTTGCTCGTACTGGCAGTTTCGTTTGAAGCGATCAGAAATTTTCTAGAGGTCGAACTTGCGTTCCTGCAGCTGTCTCACCATTTGCACTTTTTTGGGGTTTCGCAAAATATCTTGTTTATCTTGGGTGCAGCGAGCGTGGGACTACTCAGCTCGGCTTTTAGCTTAAGAAAACTCAACGATGGTTGGTCGGCTAGCCGAGCAGGGCAAGAGGCTTGATGCAGTTGATGGCCGCCTTTTTATTGATGACTCTCACCGCGGCCAGTTTTGCTTCTGCGGTCCCGGTGACGTCAGAAAAAGTGATGGCAGACTTTGAGAGTGCACGTCAAAAGCTGGTTGAGAGTGATGAGGAGCAGCGTGCGATCATGTCGTCAATCTTTCAGATCAACCTTAAAATGAAAAAACTAGTTTCGGACAGATCAAAGACATCACAAGAAAAGATGATGGTTGAGTCCTCCGCTCGAAAATTAGCCGAGAGAATTTTAGAGCTTGAACAAAAACTGAAGGATCAACGCACGCTTCTTCAAGTGCGTTTGAACGCCATTTACAAGTTTGGCGGGCAGGGGCTTGCAAGGCTCTTATTTTCGTCGAGCAACTCGGCTCAACTCGAACGCAACCTAAAAATCTTGGGACTCGTAGCAAAACACGACTTGGGTTTACTCAAAGATTACTCAAAAAACGTCAGTGATTTGGAATCAAAGCAAACTAAATTCTTGGGGCGACTAGCGGCACTAAAAAAGATTCAGCGTGAGCTCGCCGGTCAAGAGGAAAAAATCACGTCAGAGTCTGTCGCCAAAGCACAGATCCTCGAATCAATCCGAAAAACGAAGACCAAAGCCCTTTCAAAGATTCGAAAATTGCGTGAAAAATCAATTGCCGTGCAATCGGATATGGATGAAGAACTTTTGGATTTACTTCTGCGCCCCTCGTTCTTTGAACGCAAAGGCCAATTGGTCCCTCCAGTTAACGGTGTGGTCGTTCGTAAATTTGGTATCTGGAAAGACAAGGAGTTCAACGTCAGTATGAGCCATAAGGGTCTCTTGTATGATGTGAGCGGCCAAAACACGGTGCATGCCGTGTTTCCAGGAAAAGTCTCTTTCTCCGGGGACGTCGCAGGCCTTGGCGAAACGTTAATCGTTGATCATGGTGATCATTACTACAGTGTGTACAGCGGTGATCTTGAGCCTCAAATCAGTGAGGGATTTGAGGTCGGTGAAGGACAGCTCATCGCCAACGCAAAAAGCCAATTGTACTTTGAAATTCGGCACTTTTCGGAACCTTACGATCCCCTGCAATGGGTGAAAGGACGGCAACAATGAAAAACAGATGGATCCTGTGGGGAGTCTCGCTCGCCATGGCCTTTACGATTGGCGCGCTAGCTCCCGCCGTCCGCTTCGCTTTCACCACGGCATCTGCAGAAGATCGTTATGGCGATTTACAAAACTTCACCAAGGTCCTCAACTTGGTTCAGCAATACTACGTCGATGCTGTTGACAGCAAAAAGCTCGTGTACGGCGCGATCAAGGGGATGTTACGCGAGCTTGATCCTCACACCAACTTTTTATCACCCGAAGTCTTTAAAGATTTTGAGACCGAGACTAGTGGTGAGTTTGGCGGGATCGGGATCGAGATCTCGGTTCAAAATAGCGTCTTAACGATTATTTCGCCGATCGAAGACACGCCGGCTTGGGACGCGGGAATTAAACCTGGTGATCGTGTCATCGCCATCGATGGCAAAAGTACAAAAGGCTTAAGCCTTGTTGAGGCGTCACAATTGATGAAGGGTCGCCGCGGAAGCAAAATCGTGCTGACGATTGTCCGAGACGGCGAAGATGACCCGCGTGATATTGCAATTGTGCGAGGAAGCGTTAAAATCCGGTCGGTCAAATCAACTGATCTTGATGACGGTTTTATGTACGTCAAAATCACAAGCTTTATCGAGAATACGGGCCGCGATCTTGAAAAAGCCTTGGTCGAAGCTCAGAAAAAACATGGGACACTCAAGGGCGTGGTTCTTGATTTGCGCCGAAATCCTGGTGGCCTCTTAGATCAGGCTGTTAAGGTGAGCAATCTTTTCTTAAAACAAGGCGACACCATCGTTTCGACAATTGGCCGCGATCCCAAGAACAAAGAAACGCTTTTTGCGACCAAGCCGGCGAGGTTTGATGGTACGCCTGTGATCGTTTTGATGAACGAATACTCGGCTAGCGCGAGCGAAATTGTGGCCGGTGCTCTTCAAGACAATAAGCGCGCCATCGTGATGGGCGAGAAGAGCTTTGGCAAGGGGTCGGTCCAATCGGTCATTAAGCTTGGTGATGGATCAGGACTCAAGCTGACAGTTGCCCGGTACTATACTCCCAGCGGAAAATCGATTCAAGCCGAGGGAATTACCCCGGATCTCGCGGTTGAAGAAGTCGATGTTGAGGCCTTTCAAAAGTCGATCGTTAAAAACAAAGGCCAGCGTGAAAAAGACATCGCCGGTCATTTGCTGAGTGAGAAAGAAAAAGAAGCAGCGAAGAAAGCCAACCCCAACGTCAAGGTTGAGGCTTGGTGGAAAGATGCTGCGAGCAAAAAAGACGAGAACCGCACCCCTAAAGAAAAACTGCTGGGTCAGGACTACCAAGTCTACCAAGCAGTTAATTACCTCAAGGCGTGGAAGCTGATGAAGGGGATGTGATCCCCAAAAACCAGCTTTATCAAGGCCTGAGGGTCTTAAAGCCCCGAGTCTTTGAGTTCTGAGGGGTGAACTTCTTTAAGCTTCGCAGATTTGAGCAAGAACGCGATCACCTTCTCTTCGGTAATCATGTACGTCAAACGCTGAGCTTGCTCGGGCTTTGAGTAAAACTCTTTGATGCGTTCCATGTCGATGCCTGTTTGCTTAACGTATTCGTCGAGTTTTGCGTCGAACTCTGCTTGCGTCCAGCGAAGATCATGTTTTTTGGCGACGGCATCAACCAAGAAACCGGATTGAATCATTTCTCCAGCCGTTGTTTGAAAATCGACGTCCCATTTTTTGGCGTAATCCGCAAAGCCCGCTTCGTCCATTCCTTGCTCTGTCATGCGCTTGCGCATGTCATCGATGAGCGCCTTTTTTTGGTCGTTCATCATCGTCGGGGGAACGTCAACAGGATTGTTGCGAACCAGTTCTTTGAGTAAACGATTTTTAAGATCGTTGTCGATTCGTTTTTTTTCGTTTTGCTCAAGGTCTTCGCGGATGGTCGCTTTGAGTTTATCCAGCGATTCGAATGCACCCAGTGATTTAACAAATTCATCATTGAGCTGGGGCAAATCTTTTTTCTTGAGTTTGTGGAGCGTCACTTTGAACTCAACGGGTTTTCCGGCCAGGTCAGCCGAATGGTAGGGATCTGGAAACTTAAGACTGATTGTCTTTTGATCGCCAACCTTCATTCCGACGACACCTTGTTCAAAGCCTTCGATGAACTGGTTGCCGCCGAGTTCAAGGTTGTGATCTTTGCCGGCGCCGCCCTCAAGAGGTTTACCATCAACAAAGCCTTCAAAATCAATCACGGCGACATCGCTCAAGGTCGCGGGTCGAACTTCAAGAACATCGACCAGCTGTGCGCGAGCCGTGCGGATGTTTTCAAGGACGTCATTGATTTTTTGATCATCGACAACAAATTTTTCAGCGTGAACTTCGAGACCTTCGTATTTTTTTAGGGCGATTTCGGGACGAACTTCAAAGTTGGCCGAGAAAGTGAAGTCATTGGTGTCTGAGGGGACATCAAATTCAAATTCGGGGTAGGTGATCGGATCAAGCTTGTGTTCTTGAAGAGCGTCGAAGTAATGCTTTTGGATCAACTCTTGCGCGACATCGTTTTTTACTTGCTCGCCGTACATGCTTTTGATGGTCGCGATGGGGGCCTTGCCTTGGCGGAAGCCCTTGATCGCGGCTTGGCGCTGAATCCCTTTAAATACTTTGTCAAAAGCCCCGGCGACAGCGGTCGCAGGAACTTCGATATTCAAACGACGTTGCAAATTGCTTACTTTTTCGACGGTCGACTTCATAACGCTCCTTAGCTCGCATCCAAGCTTTTCATAAAAAACAGGCAGGTAGGAAAGACGCGGGATCTTAGGAAATTTGCTCTCTTGAGGCAAGCTCTTAATGCGCGGCGAAATGCACCTCATTTTAACCCCTGAGACACTGTTGGGCGTGAAGATTCATCTGGTAACCGGAAAAGGTGGGGTCGGAAAGTCAGCCGTCGCGGCAGGTCTGGCCTATCACTATGCTCAAGAAGGCAAAAAAACGCTTCTTGCCGAACTTGGCGACGAGAGTTTTTACGAGGATTATCTCGGACTTTCCTCTCTCAACGAGGGTCAGACCGTCCGCTCTCAGCTTGGTTTTGATGTTGCCCTCTGGTCCGGCACCAGCTGCCTTCGCGAATATGCTCTGCACCTTTTGAAAGTGCAGAGCCTGTACAAACTTTTTTTTGAAAATCCCGTGTCGCGTACTCTCATCCAGGTCGCTCCCGCACTTCCTGAGCTGGCCATCATGGGTAAGGTCACCAGTGGGCCTCCTCGGAATGTGGGCCCAAAGCTTGATTATGACTGTCTCGTTGTTGATGCCTTTGCCACCGGTCACTTTTTGGCTTTACTTCGAGCGCCGCTGGGGATGATTGAGGCCGTCCGAGTGGGCCCGATGGCCGAACAATCAAAAGGCATTCTTAAAATTCTGAAAGACCCTCATATTACCCACTACCACTTGGTCTGCTTGCCCGAGGAGTTGCCCGTGCAAGAGAGCATGGAGCTTGATCGCGATATTCAATCTTTGGTTGGAATTAAACCTCAGCTTTGGCTGAATAAGTTTATCGACTACCCACCCTCTTTGAGCGCGGATGGACCTGCCTATGAGCGTGATTTTTTACTCAAGCAGCAACGCCAAATCGCAATCGAAAAATTAATTGAAGCACAGTTTGCAGGACGCTGGCAGAGGCTGCCGTTTGTTTTCGAGCCTGACGAGAATAAAATCGTCGCTGACTTGGCCAAGGGACTTTCGTGATGAAGCTTCTCCCGAAAAACGCCAAAGTCATTGTTTGCGTGGGGACCGGCGGCGTGGGTAAAACCACGGTGGCCGCAGCTCTTGGCGCGGCCGCAGCTGAAGAAGGCCGACGCGTTTTAGTTTTGACAATTGATCCGTCGCAACGACTTAAAACGACTCTGGACTTAGCCGATACCGGTGAGACCAGCGAACTCAAGCACCCACGCATTAAAGGATGTTTGAGCGCCGCCGTTGTAAACTCGAAAAAAACCTTTGATGACTTTGTTTTGCGCTCAGCCAGTAGCAACGAGATCGCACAAACGATTCTAAAAAATAAACTCTACGTTCAGCTCTCAACAACCTTGAGCGGTTCGCAAGAGTTTACGGCGCTTGAGCGTCTCTATGAAGCTGTCGAATCAGGAAAGTACGATCTGGTTATTTTGGATACGCCGCCGGCCAAACATGCCATGGATTTTTTAAGAGCGCCGCAGAAACTGGGCGCGCTCTTTCAAGACAAAATTACGCGCTGGTTTCGTGATCCCAAAGATGGTGACAAATCATTTTTAGTCGGCCTTTTTCAAATTGGGACTAAGCAGGTCATTAAAGCACTCGAGGTCTTAACCGGATCTGAATTTATTAAGGAGCTTTCTGATTTTTTTAGTCACATTCATGCGTGGCAAGGTCAACTCGAAGAGCGCACCAATGACGTTCATCGCTTGCTTGTTGATCCAAAAACTCAGTTTGTTTTGGTCTGCTCACACGACAGATCCAAGCTGCTTGAAGCCTACAAGTTCGCCAAAGAGATTCGTAAGAGCGGATATCATCTCTTGGGGCTTATTCTGAACCGCGCCTACCCCGAGTGGCTCGCCGATTCAAAGCGCCAAGATTTCTTGAAGAATCCGGCGGGCGCTTGGGCGCAGCGCTGGGCGACTTACTTTGAAGAAAGACGAAAAAATTCCTCGATCTTGAGTGAGCTACAAAATCAGAACGTGCAGATTTCTGAACTTCCTGAGATGAAAGAAGACATCCGTTCGCTCGATGGTGTGTTTCAAATCGTGGATCGTCTGAAGGAGCAAAAGTGAAGTGGTTGATCTGTTGGGCTGTATTTTTTGGACTGGGCTGCGAATCCATGTCCAAAAAAACGAGCGGTCTTGAGCCGACGCCAGAGCAAAAGGCCATTTACCGAGCAGAGCTCGACAAGGCTTGGGCTTCTGTTGCGCAAAACGAATCCGAAGTCGCGTTTAAAATGTTTGGTGATTTTCAAAAGACTTATCCCAATTCGATTTTTGAAGCCGAAGCGAAGTTTGGCGAGGCTCGTGCCCTCGAGCAAATGGAGGAGTGGGCTCTTGCTTCAAAAATTTACCGAACGCTCTCGACCCAGCGGCTGGCCACTCAGCCTCAGATTGCGGCACTTGCGATGTATGAGAATTCGAAGGCGGCCGAGGCTCTAGGCAATGAATCCGAGATGATGGCCTCTTTGATGGACGCGCAAAATCAAGCGCAGCATCTTCCTGAAGAAATACGGATAGCCGCTTTGCCCGCGCGTCGGGGCATGGCCGAACTTAAAATAGGTGATCTTGAGGCTGCCAGAAAGTCGTTGGCCCTGGCCGATCAGGGACTCAATCTTTTAAAGCAGCGCGGAGTTCCGGCGCAAACTTGGGCCAAGATCTATTACGAGATGGGATCGGTTTCGACCAATCAGTTGGCGCCCGAAAATTTTCAAGCCCACCTTGACAGCTTTCGAGAAGGCCAGATTTTTTTGCTCAAAGCGATTGAGGCAGGAGTGTCGCCTTGGTCCGACCGTGCGCTGGCAGCTTTACAAAGACACTACCAAGATTTTTGGAACTTAAGCATGAACCCACCTGTCAGTCGTGGTCTTGATCAGGGCGCCCAAGACCGATTAAGAGCCGAGCTGCAAGAGCGTTGGTTGGGACAAGTCAGTCAACTGCTGGTCAAGCTGAAACAAAATCAACGTCCCGCCGCTTCAGGCTTGAGTGCTCAAGAAAAAAAACTCAATGAATTTGTCATCACAGTAGAAACCGAAACGCAAGCACGTTTGAGCAATTTAACCCCTCTTTTGCCCCTCACCCCCGAAGCGCAAAAACGAAATAAGCTCAAGATCAAGGGGACCATTCGGTCTGCACCTTTTTTTCCCGCCGAGCAGCTTCCCCCCAAGGCAAAGCCAGCGGCAACGCCCACGCCCACGCCCACGCCCACGCCCACGCCCACTCAAAGCCCAATCGCTCATCCCGATCCAAATTTGAAGCCGCCGGAGTCGCCGTGATCAAAGACAAACTTCACGAAAATTACTGTCAAAAAGAAAAAGACCTGCAAGCTTGGTATTGCCAGAAGACGACTTCTTTAAGCCACCCAATTTATTCAAGCTACGACATCCGCGATTCTGGATTTAAGGTCTCCAACGTCGACGCCAATGTTTACCCGGCAGGATTTAACAATATCTGCCCGGTGGATAAAGAAAGCTCGGGCGAGCTTTTTGGCAGCTACATCAAAGATCACTACGGCAGTTCGGTAAAAAAAATCATGCTGGTTACTGAAGAGCACACCAGCAATCCCTTCTACTGGGAGAACGTGCTTTCAATTCAGCGGCTGCTCGAGGCTGCAGGCCAAAAGGTGATCGTTTCGTTTCCAAAGAATTTAACTGAACCGATCATCGTTAAAAGTGCGACCGGCAACGAAGTCCAGATCGTCTCGGGATACGAGAGCTCAGGCGCGATTCGTGAATTTAAACCCGACTTGATCATCTCAAATAATGATTTCTCGGATCCTAATTTAGATTGGGCCGCGCAGCTGACGTTACCGATGAATCCCCCTCGAGAGCTGGGTTGGTATCAGCGAAAAAAATCCCGCTACTTTAAATTTTACAATGAGCTCGTGACAGAGTTTGCCAGTATCATTGGGATCGACCCCTTTTTGCTGAACGTCGAAACCGAGGTTTTTGAGCACTTTGACATGACTGACGAAGCCTCGCTCAAAACGTTGTCAGAAAAAGTGGATGCCATGCTTGTGCGCTTGCAAAAACAGTATGACCAACGCGGAATCACCGAGAAGCCATTCGTCTTTGTTAAGAACAACGCAGGGACTTACGGCTTAGCCGTGATCCGAGTTGGTGCAGGTCGTGAAGTCATGGACTGGAATTACAAATCGCGAAAAAAAATGAAGGCCGCCAAGGGAGGCCGCGAAGTTGAAGAGGTGATCATTCAAGAAGGCATTTCCTCGCACGTCCAGGCAGAAGGCATTACCGCAGAGCCCGTGATTTACATGATCGGAACCGAACTTGCGGGCGGATTTTTAAGAACGCACGCCGAAAAATCTTCGAGCGAGTCTCTCAATTCGCCGGGCGCTGTATATAAACGCCTGTGTGTTTCAGATTTAAACGTGAGCCTCAAAGGTCATCCGCTTGAAAATGTCTATGGTTGGTCGGCCCGGTTGGGCGTCCTCGCGATTGGTCTAGAGGCCAAAGAGATGGGAGTTTCATTTAAAGGCTATCAACCCGCGCCCTGCGTGTAGACCCTCAGGAAGCTCGACCTCGGCCCAGGACCCTGGCGTCTTTTTCTGCAAGATCTGAACGTGTCGGTTATTCTGTAACAGGACAAGTGATGACCAAGGATGGTTAAATTGATGTCGAAGTTGATGTTTAAATACGGACGAATCTTTGCGTTTTTTCTCTTTTTTTTGGGGGCTGGCTGGTGGATGAGTTGGTCTTCGAAAGATGTTCCAGACATGTACGTCGACACAAACTTTTCGGGATCCCGGGACCCCGCCGCCATTCGAAAATCTTACGATTTTTCGGAACTCGATGGTTTCGCCCTAAGCCAAGCGACAAAGCAGCGGTTGATTGCGGGTGCCAAGATCCTTAAAGAGAACGCCTCGGTGGGTGTTGAGCTCGGGCACTTTGTGGTCAGAGGAGAAGCGGGCGATAAGGCCTTTGCGTGCAACAAGTACACTCAAGTTGTTTTGCAGTTCGAAGGTGACGGGATGGCGGTCGCGGGTCAAAAACCCGTGATGGAAGTTGAAGGCGCCTGTGAAATCTCGGCCGATATCAATCGCATTTCACCCTTGTGGATTCCAGTGGCAAAAATTTTGGGAGAGCCGGTTGCTGAAGGTGAATTTGATTTTCGTGAGGGCCGGCCCATTAAAGTTAAATTTAGGAACGTCTCAGATCAGTGGCCCGTCGCCTGGGTCCTCAAAGGTGTCAAGCTGCAAGCTGACGGCGGCGATGCGCTGACGATCGAAGGGACAGAGCTTCGGCACTACATTCCTAAGCCGATGATCGTCGAATTTCAATAAGCGCATAAAGTTGCTAGGCTTTAAAAAACCGGGAGGACAGACCCACCCGGTTTTTTATTGCGAAGCTTATTTTTTGAGAACTAGGCGTATTGTTTTGCGAGCTCAACAAAGGTGCGAACGATGGCTCCGCTGGCACCCTTGCTGGTGCAATAGTTCAGACGGTTGCCTGCGGACCAGGCTGTGCCGGCGATATCAAAGTGCGCCCAAGGGATGCCTTCTTCGACAAACTGCTCAAGAAAGGCCGCCGCGGTTGCAGAGCCTGCGCCCTTCCCGTTCGAGATGTTTGAAAGGTCAGCAAAAGTGCCCTTCATATCTTCGCTGTGAAAATCAACCAAAGGCATGTTCCAAACAAGCTCTCCAGACTCGCTGGCGGCCTTTTCGATTTTGGCTTTTAGTTTTTGATCACGAGTAAAGTAGCCCGTGTGAATGTTGCCAAGAGCAACGACCATTGCGCCTGTTAATGTCGCGGCATCGACCATAAGCTGTGGCTTCAGCTCCGAGCCGTAGCAAAGAGCATCCGACAAGATCAAACGACCTTCCGCATCGGTGTTGTTGATTTCAAAAGACTTCCCATTGCGAGCATAGTGAACATCACCTGGCTTTGTTGCCGAGCCATTGATCATGTTTTCAGTCGAGGGAACTAAAGCGTAAGCATTCACCTTGAGTTTAAGCTTGGCCATCGCGAGCAAGGCACCGATCACATTGGCACCGCCGCACATGTCGTACTTCATTTCTTCCATACCGCCGCCAGGCTTAATGCTAACGCCGCCGCAATCAAAGGTCAGACCTTTGCCAACAAAAACGAGGGGCTTTTTTGAAGCGGCCGCGCCTTTGTATTCCATGATGATGAAGCGAGGTTCTTCGTCAGAGCCTTGCGCCACGCCAAAAAGTCCCCCCATTTTCTCTTTTTTGATTCGAGCGCGGTCCCAGATTGTGACCTTCACTTTTGTCCCTTTCGCGGCCTCAGCTGCGGCCTTGGCCAAAATCGTGGGCGTCATCAAGTTCCCAGGCAAATCACCCAGGCGGCGCGAGAAGTTGACGCTTTCTGCGAGAATGATCGCTTGCGCAAGAGCCTTTTTCTGAGCGGCATCTGATTTTTTGCTGAGCAATGAAACAACCAGTTTTTTCTCAGCAGTCTTATTATCGTCTTTTTTTGATTTGAGTTCGTCAAATTTGTACGAAGCCAAAATCATGCCTTCAACCAACGCGCCTAAGCTAGCGGCGCTGCCAGCAAGTCCATCGATGTCGACTACCGCGGTCGAAACTTTGAGTGAAGCAATCGCTTTTTGCGCCGCAGCCCCTGCTTGACGAATCGATTCAGAATCGTTCATCGCACCCACGCCTATGACAACCACGTGGCGGTTACCAGCGAAATCCAATTCCCGGTACACGACCGTCTCTTTGGCTTTGCCGGAGATAGATTTATCCGCCACAGCGCCCGCTAACTTTTTAGAGAGTTCGGCGTGACCAATTTTTGTTGTGGTGTCAGATCCCTTTTTTGATGAACGGGTCGACTGAGTCGCAAAAACGACCAGGACATCGGCTTTCGAGCCATTTTGGGATTTCTTCAGTTCAAATTTCATACGATCCTCTTGCTGAATAGCGTTAATAATTTCTTCGAACGCTTGAGGTTTAACATAACGCTGGGGTCCAGTCTAGGGCACAGAAATTTCGTTCCCAAGTTGGGTCCAGAACCGTTGAGTCCGGACCTCGATTGTCCGATAAAACTCTGGCAACACGAACGGGTTCAACTGATCCTGTTCTTTGATCACACAGACTAAGGAGTTCACGTGGCTCTCGTTCCATTCGTCATCGAGCAAACATCTCGCGGTGAAAGAAGCTATGACATCTATTCTCGCTTGTTAAAAGACCGCATTATCTTTCTGGGCTCGGCTGTGACTGATGATGTTGCGAACTCCATCATCGCGCAGCTTTTGTTTCTTGAGGTTGATAGCCCCGAGAAAGACATCCACTTGTACATCAACTCTCCCGGCGGCAGCGTGTCTGCGGGCCTGGCGATTTACGACATGATGCAATTTGTGAAGTGCGACGTGGCGACTTACTGCATGGGTATGGCGGCAAGCATGGGCTCGTTGTTACTCACCGCGGGAGCCGCTGGAAAGCGCTACTCTCTGCCCAGTGCACGTGTCATGATCCACCAACCTCATCTCGGGGGCGGCGGAATCGGTGGTCAAGTGACTGACATCGAAATCCATGCGCGAGAATTGGTTCGTACCAAAGAGAAGCTCACTGACATTTATGTTCGGCATACAGGTAAGACCTATGACTTTCTCAAGGACAAAATGGAACGCGATTACTACTTGAGTGCGGTTGAAGCAAAAGAGTTTGGCCTCATCGATCACGTCGTTGAGTTCCGTAAAAACACCACGGTTAAAGGAAATGACAAATGAGTAAGGGCGAAAACGCGGCTTTAAGATGCAGTTTCTGCGGCAAAGGCCAAAAAGAAGTTAAAAAGTTGATCGCAGGCCCTGGGGTTTACATTTGTGATGAGTGTATCGATCTGTGTAACGATATCATCGTCGAGGAAAAAGAGCGTGAAGTCTCGGTGAAGGGGAGCTTCAAAGTTCCTAAGCCTGCCGACATTAAAGGCTTCTTGGATGACTATGTCATTGGACAATTGCGCGCCAAGAAGGCCTTGGCCGTGGCCGTACACAATCACTACAAGCGTATTAACCACCTCCAAGGTTCTAAAAAGAATCAAGACGTCGAGCTCGCAAAATCAAATATTTTGCTGATCGGTCCGACCGGATCAGGAAAGACTTTGCTGGCGCAAACAATTGCCAAGATCCTCAACGTTCCTTTTGCCATGGCGGATGCCACGACACTGACCGAAGCCGGGTATGTGGGTGAGGATGTAGAAAATGTGGTTCTCAACTTGCTGCAAGCCGCGGATTGGGACGTAGAAAAAGCTCAGCGTGGTGTGATTTACATCGATGAAATCGATAAAATTTCACGCAAGTCCGAGAACCCTTCGATCACTCGTGACGTTTCGGGTGAGGGCGTTCAGCAGGCTTTACTTAAAATTTTGGAAGGAACGGTTGCCAACCTCCCGCCTAAAGGTGGACGCAAACATCCTCAACAAGAATTTATCCAGGTTGATACCAGCAATATCCTGTTCATTTGCGGCGGCGCTTTCGTGGGTCTAGATAAGATCATCGAACAACGCACGACCAACAAGACCATGGGGATCGCAGCTGATGTCCGCACCGAAAGTGAAAAGGCGTCAAACGACAGCATCCTTCACAAGGTCGAGCCCGATGATTTGTCGCGCTTTGGTTTGATCCCTGAGTTTATTGGCCGTTTGCCGGTGACCGCGGTCCTAGACCCCTTGGACGAAGCAACGCTTATCGACATTCTGGTTTCGCCTAAGAACGCTTTGACCAAACAATATCAAAAACTATTTGGGTTTGAAGGTGTTAACCTGAAGTTCACCGATCCCGCCCTTAAGGCCATTGCACAAATGGCGTTGAAGCGAAAAACCGGTGCGCGCGGGCTCCGTAGCGTCATCGAAAGTGCGATGATGGATATCATGTTTGAAATTCCTTCCAAGTCGAACGTAAAAGAAGTTACCATCAGTGAGAGGGTTATCAACGAGGGTGGACAACCGGAGTTGGTACTTAAGACTGAGGAGGAGATGCGCAAAGGCGACTCCGGTAACGGAAGTGCCCAGAGCGCGTAGCCATCCAAGGGTCCCCGAGGGACCCTTTTCCAAGTTGTAAAAGATTTGGTGTCCTCAGTTAGGAAAAAATTGACCCAGAAACCTCATTTCTGGGTCTTATCCTAAGGAGGGAAACCATGGCCGGAACAACGAATAAGGAATTGCCGCTTTTACCTTTACGAGACTTAATCATCTTCCCTCACATGATGATGCCGTTGTTCGTAGGCCGCGAAAAGAGCATCAATGCTCTTGAAGAGGCGATGAGTAAGCAGACAGACATTGTTCTGGCGGCTCAGCGCGATGCGAAGACCAACAATCCAGAGCCTAAAGACATTTACAGTGTCGGCACGATCGGAACGATCATCCAGCTTTTGCGCCTTCCTGATGGAACGGTCAAAGTCTTGGTTGAAGGCAAACGCCGCGTGAAGATCAAAGACTATAAATCCAATGATTCTTTTTTCATCGTTGGTGTCGAAGAAATTCCCGAAGAAAACGAAAGTGTTGTCGAGACCCAAGCGCTTGTTCGCTCGGTCAAAACGACTTTTGAAACCTACGTTAAACTCAACAAACGCATTCCTCCAGAGATTCTGATGCGCGTGTCGACGATCGAGAATCCTGCCGAATTGGGTGACATCATTGTTGCTCAGCTCAACTTGAAACTTGAAGACAAACAAAAGGTCCTCGAGATTTTTGATTCAGGCAAACGCCTCGAGCATTTGCTGAACCTCATGACCGGCGAGATCGAGATTCTCGAAGTTGAGAAAAAGATCCGCACCCGCGTGAAAAAGCAGATGGAGCGCTCGCAAAAAGAATACTACTTGAACGAGCAAATGCAGGCGATTCAAAAAGAGCTGGGTGAAAAAGACGAATACCAAGCTGAACTTGCAGATCTCGAAGAAAAAGCAGCTAAGAAAATCATGTCTCAAGAAGCTAAAGAGAAGATCAAAAAAGAGATCAAAAAACTCAAGATGATGTCGCCCATGTCGGCTGAAGCCACCGTGGTTCGCAACTACATCGACTGGGTCTTGTCTTTGCCTTGGCAGGATTACAATCAAGACCGTCACGATGTTAAATTTGCCGAAGAAGTCCTTAATGAAGATCACTGGGGCTTAGAAAAAGTCAAAGAGCGCGTTCTTGAGTACCTGTCAGTGCTTTCGATCGCCAAAGACATGAAGGGCCCCATCTTGTGCCTCGTTGGACCTCCTGGGGTTGGTAAGACCTCATTGGCCCGCTCCATCGCCCGCGCTTTGAATAAACCTTTTGCTCGTATTTCGTTGGGTGGGGTTCGTGATGAGGCCGAGATCCGTGGTCACCGCAAAACCTACGTCGGCGCGATGCCCGGTAAAATCCTGCAGGCTTTGCGAAAAGTGGATAAAGGAAATCCCATCATGTTGCTCGATGAGATCGACAAGATGGCCTCTGACTTCCGCGGCGATCCGAGCTCGGCGATGCTGGAGGTTTTGGATCCCGAACAAAATCACAATTTTCAAGATCACTACTTGGAGCTTGAGTACGATTTGTCCAAGGTGATGTTTATCGCCACGGCCAACTCACTGCACACAATTCCTCGTCCACTGCTGGATCGTATGGAGATCATTTCGCTCGAGGGTTACACCGAGAACGAAAAATTCCATATCGGTAAGCAGTACCTGATTCCCAAGCAACTGAAGAATCACGGACTGGTTGAGCGCAAAGTCACGATCGACGATGCGGCGTTAAGAAACGTCATCCGGTTTTATACACGTGAAGCCGGTGTTCGTAATCTTGAGCGTCAACTCGGAAACGTCGCCCGTAAAGTTGCTCGCGATATCGTGCGCGCCGAAGCGGTGGCTGATCTTAAGGGTGGCAGCAAGAAAAAGGGCGCCGAGACCTCTTCAAAAAAGAAAACGGCTCCCATTAAAGCCTATCCCGTTAATCCCAAGAAATTGGTCGAATTGCTAGGACCAGAGAAATACAAATTTGGTAAAATCGAAGACGGCAACGAAATCGGTCTCACAAACGGAATGGCTTGGACAGAGGTGGGCGGAGACTTGCTCGCGGTCGAAGCAGCCGTGGTCCCCGGACGCGGAAAGTTCACCGTGACCGGTCAGCTGGGCGATGTGATGAAAGAATCTTGTTCGGCGGCGATGAGCTACGTGCGCTCACGTGGCCCTTTGTTTGGCCTTGATAAAGAGTACTTTCAAAATATCGACGTGCATATCCACTTACCAGAAGGCGCCACTCCAAAAGACGGACCGTCTGCAGGTATTGCGCTAACGACGTCCATCGTTTCAGCGATCTTGAAGATCCCCGTCAAGCGCACGGTCTCGATGACGGGTGAGGTCTCGCTTCGCGGAAAAGTGCTGGCCATCGGTGGCTTGAAAGAAAAAGTCATGGCTGCTCACCGCGGTGGAATCAAAATGGTCATCTGTCCCAAAGAGAACGAAAAGGATCTCAAGGAAATTCCTAAGGAAGTTATGAAAGATCTGAAAGTGATCTTGGTTGACCACGTCGATCAGGTTTTGGTTAACGCGCTGGATATCAAGAACCCTCGCGAGCTGTTTAAAGTCTCAAATGAAAGAGGCTTGGGCATTAAGGCCAACTACACGGGCCAGCACCAGCATCCGCATTGATAAGTGATGATCCGCAGGCGCCGCGCGAGCGGCGCTGGGGTGGAATGAGAGGACTTGACCAGGGGGCGTTTTCGCCCCCTTTGCTTTTTTAAATGCAGCGGCCTCATTTTCTGTCATCCCCATTTCAAGGCCTATCTTAAATTTTCTCAATCAACCACTCGAAAACTCAAATAAGTTGTTGATCTGACTGCAGAAAAATCAAAATGACGCCCCCAAGGCTTAACCCATGCCGTGCTGAGTTTTTGTGCTTGGGGTGGGTCAAACAGTTTGACTGGGCATTTTAGAATTTGTAAGAAAACATTTTCGGCGAGGAATCATCATGGCGACTGGTCAAAAACCAGAGTCTTTATTTGAATTGGGAAAACTGCACTGCGATCGCGGTGATTTTTTCCAGGCAATGGAAAAGTTGCAACTTGCGGCTGACGGCTTTTTAATTTCACGAGATTTCGCTCACTATCTGAAGACGCAAAATTTGCTTTTGCGTCTGTACGCCGAAACTGATCAAGAAGACCGCATTTTTCAAACGAAAGAAAAGTTGCAAGATCTTGTTCTAAAAGAGGGCTTCGAGCTCAACTCCAAAACTTATTACACACTTGCTCTATGTGCCTCTTATAAGAATCAGCTCGAGACTTCTCTTGAGTACTGCCAAAAAGCGCTCGCCATTGCTTTGGCAAACGATAACAAAGAAGACATTTGCTACGCGATCAGCGGTACGGCCGTTGTCTATACTCGCATGGGGCGTTTGCAAGAAGCGCTCAAGGAAATCTACAACCTCCAGATTTTTTTCGAAGTGCTTCCGCTCTCTGAGATTAAGATTTCGACGCTGATTTTAAACGCGCATATTTTGACGGATCTTAAAAAGTTTGATCAAGCGATTGATGTTCTCTGGCAAGCTTACGATTTGATCAAAGTGCAGAAGACGATGCTCATGCACATTTACCTGCTGTTCAATATGGGCCGCACATACTTAAAGTCGGGCAATAAAGAGATGGCCCGCCTGTATCTCAATCTTGCGTCCAAAGCGGTTGATCCTAAAAATACCGCTCGTTTGGCTCGTGCAATCGAAGCCGAAATGAAAGAGCTGGGTCAAGAAAACACCTCAAACTATGACCTCATCTTTAATGTTGAGAACCACACCGTGACCGAAAAAAAATTGGGACGCGTTGATTTTAAAAATCAGTTTGTTTTACTCGATCTGCTTAAGCTTTTTATCCAGAACCAGGGACAAGTGTATTCAAAAGAGTACCTTGTCGAACAGGTTTGGAAGCAAGAGTACGATCCCGCTGTGCACGACAACAAAATCTACGTCACGATCAAGCGCCTGCGTAAAATGATCGAGCCCGATTTTGAAAAACCAAAATACATCTTCAGAGCCAAAAATGGCTATTTTATGAATAAGTCCGCGAACGTGTTCGTAGAGCAGAACCAGGGGGTTCAGTGATGAAGTTTTTGCTCGCAACCTTAACCGTGATTGTTGGAATGTCATTGATGGGACCTGCGGCGCAAGCGGCTCCCGTGAACACTAACATGTGTATGCGTGAACCTGGAGTCAAGGGCGGCGATGCCACACCCTGGCCATGGGGGAGCGAGATTCGCTTTCCTTGGACCCGAATTCAGGGGATCTGGTCTCCGCTTGCACAGGATTGCAACTCTTACTTTGTTTTTAAAGTTGTGAAGCAATCGACGAACGGCGAAAAGCTCGTGCGTGTGCTCCAGTACAATCCCCAGACCTGCGAAAAGATTTCGGAAGGTGTCGGCTTTGAGCTTTCGGATGTTATTTACGCCTCGATGGCAGCGGGTTCTCAGTCTTACGACATCTCGATCCGTGCCTTTGACACCTCGGTTTTAGAGGGTCAGACGTCTGGTTCGGGTGCGTCGATTTCGTCTCCCATGAGCTCTGTTAACACTTATGCCGCGGCGAAGTCTGTCGTCGTCGTTTCACTTTATCCCAAATTTGGTTGGGACAAGCGCACGAGCTACCAGCTCGAAAAAATTCGCACAAATACAGCCTTGATTTGCCGCGAAGAATAAGGTTAATTAGCGACTCTTCAACGGCCTAAGGACTCTTGGGCCGCCAAAAGAAACTCTGCAGGGAGTTAGCTCAGTTGGTAGAGCGCCACCCTTACAAGGTGGATGTCGCAGGTTCGAATCCTGTACTCCCTACCACTTCTCTTTCAAAGATGAATTGGTCCTTCCCTCCGACAAGCCTCAGACAGCGGGCTTCAGCGGCCCTTTGGGCCTGCTTCCAGTCCGAACTCGGCTTGCCGGAGGGAAGGACCAATTTATCTTTGAAAGAGAAGTGTTCGCGCTTCAGCCTTCGGACTCTTTTTTTATATTGAGCTATCCTCAATTTTTTAAAAGATAGCATCTTGATGGACCTCATTCAGCAGAGTTTGATAGGGTGTTTCCGCGGGGCCCTTCATTGAGGCCGTAAAATCGAAAAAACTTTGGAGCCACCAAATGTTAGGGCAAGCCTCTAAATTTACAAAACCAAATGACGCGTGGATCCTTCATCGAGAAGAAATTGAAACTGTGCAAGATGGAAACTGCAATGTCTATGTCTTGTTAGATGCCTATTCAGGATTTTGCTTTGGCCAGGAGATTTGTGTCGATTTGCCTGGGTCATCAAAAATCATCAGTCTGTTAAACGCTGCGTATGCCAAATCTGGCAGGTGGCCAAAGCAAATGCTCGTGCTCAAAAAAGATCCTTTTGCTGAGGCCTTCCAAGCGATTTGCAAAGGCTTTCAAGTTCAGCTCAGTCAAGTGACGGCAAAGGACCTTCAGCCCTTTGTGCGTTCGTTTAAAGAAGCATTTAGGCAATTCAAAAAGGGAGGAGCGTCGCATGCTCCACCTCTTTCTGCGGTCGAGGAAGAAGAGCTACAGGCCTTCGTTCCTGAAAGTTACTCTTCCTGCCCATGTGCTTCTGGAAAAAAATTTAAATTTTGTTGTCAGAAGGCCTTCAAGGAAATCACATTTGCCATGTGCGCTGCCGAAGAAGGCGACCTGGATGAAGCCCTTCGCTTTATGAAGCAGGCCGAGGAAAAAGTAGGGCGGACAGCTGAAATTGTGTGCCGGTATGCAATTTGCTGGTCCTTTTTTGAGATGGAAAAATTCGTCATCCTCCTGAATGAGGCATTGCAAATTAATTCAAAACACCCGCGTGCAAACTACATCATGGGTATCGAAGCGGTCGCTGACGAGGAGTACGAGAAAGCTGTCGTGTTTTATCAAACAGCAATCGACAACTATCCTCCAGAGGACCGATTCCATCTGAATGAGACTTACAACAATCTTGGAACGGCATATTGCGGCCTGAAAAAATTCAAAGAAGCTAAGGATGTTTGGGAAAAAGCTTTGGTATTGCTTCCCTCCGACCAAATGGTCAGAAGAAATCTATTTGAATTCATTTACAATAATCCTGCTGTTCCAAACGAACTTCGAAAAGTCAGTCCCTTTATCGAAAAGTATTTAGCAAGGTGAACATGGAGCATTTGATAATGCACGAGAAGTCTCGAAAGACAAGAGAGTCAGCGTCCTATATCAACCGCCTTGGTCAGGAGTATTTTGTTCATCAAGGCATGATAAAAACTGGCAAACCAAAATATTTTGCCAGTCAAAAAAGGGATGGTGCGCTTGCACGGCTTCCTGATGGTTTTGTGTTTGGCGAAAGTATCAATGGTATTGTGACCATTCAACGTCCCAAATCCATGCTGGTGCCAGCGGCAGATCTCGATCTCGTTAAGCAGTCTGTCGCAAAATTTCAGCATCTCAAGAGCTATCGGGTAGAACCGAAAGGCAAAGCAATTTTGATCTACGCACCAATGGCTGCTGAGCACATGACTAGGAGTATTCAGTACGAGCCCGTCTTAAAGTTTACATTTGATCCAAGTCTTGGAGAGTACCAAGTCGAGAGACGGTGCTATCGAGGCGAGGAGCACTGGCTAACGGTTGGTTATGGAAAGCTTGAGAAAATGTTGAAACAGTTTGTTCGGCATATCGGCAAAGAGTCATTTTTTGAGTTGATGTGAATAGAGTTATTCCTTTGACCAAGAATCACTGGCCTCGTCTCATAAACGAAAAAGTTTGACCTAAGTCCTGACGCAAGAGCCAGCCTCCAGAAAGTCCCTTACTTTTCAAAAATTACACCTATGATAGTTCTATGTTTACCTATGGAGGGACTATGAAGGGTCTATTGCAGACAGCTTTTTTGGCTTGCGGTTTCGTTATCTCAGTTTCGGTGATGGCGCAAAGTTCGAACGCAAAGCCAAGCACCAACATGGATTCGATGTTTCGTGCTTACTCGACTGAAATGGGTATTTGTGCGGGCCCTGCATCTTCGCTTTGCGGAAAAAAAACCAAAGACCTGCAAATTAACGCGAGTGAGTTTAAGTGTCTCTACGGCAAGGTATTTCGCATGACTCGAGAGTATTTACCTGTTTTGGACAACACGGATTGTTCTCGCAAAATTAAAGAGATCAGCGCGGAGTTCGATGCGCACACGGCTCAGTTCACAAAAACTCTGTACGATATTTTCGAGGGTAACAAGACTTTGATCGAGGCCTCGTGCAAGGGTAAGGTCAAAGAAGTTTGCAAAGTCGATCAAGTCAGTCTGATGTCTTTTAAATGCTTATGGGACGCCTCTACCCGCCGAACGCGCAATGCGATGCCCAAATACGACGGCTCGCCATGCGATAAAGAGGTCAAAAAACTCGTTGCCCAGAACAGCTTTGGCGCGGCAAAAGCCCCCGCTGCAAACGGTGTCAGCCCCGCAACCCCCCCAACCCGCTAATGTAGCTGCTACATTGTGTGGAGGCGCTGCGTTCGGCGCTAACCGCTCTTTCAGTACTTTTGAAAGATCATTTACTTTACTAAAGTAAGTGCTATGGTGGGCTCCGAAAATAGAACCATGTGAGGCACCATGCTTGATCAAGACCAGATAAAAACCGCGACCACAACCGTATTCACAGCGCCGGATGAAGCTAAAGAAGTGCAGACTTTTAAGAAGAGCTGCGAGAAGAACCAAGAGTGCCCCGTAAAAGAGGTTCTCAAGTTCTTGGCTGGCGCCTGGACCGTTGAAATATTTTATCACCTGCTTGAAAAGCCGCTTCGCTTTGGTGAAATTCAGCGTGCGATCGGTGCTTCACCCAAGATGCTCACTACGCGTTTGCGTGAACTCGAAGACTGGGGCGTTGTTCGCCGCGAAATCGTGTCCTCTAAACCAGTGGCCGTTTACTACCATTTGACTGAATTTGGACGTGAGTTTGGACCTGTGATGGAGGCCATTGTTGCCGTTGGCGACAAGCTCCTGACAGGTCGTAAAGAGCGTAAACAGCGTGAGCAACTGATGGCAGCTGCAGCCACCGTTGCTGGTGCTCAGTAAGCGCCGCATCCACACAATGTAGCAGCTACATAAAAAAAGGGAGGCCGGTGACCTCCCTTTTTTTGATTCGAATTTAATCTTGCGATTAGAAATTCAAACGAACGCCAAGAGCTACGTTAGTGCCCATGTACGCTTTAACTTTTGCAGAACCAGCGCTATCAGTTAGGTCGCGAGAAGAGTGCTGCTCAAGACCGATTGACAACAAGCCAGTCGCCATGTCGTTGAAATCGTAAGACGCGTTGCCAGTCAATTGCAAGAAGCCTTCGCCTTTTCTTTTTTCCTCAGGAGTTGTCTTGCGAGTTGTGTCGCCAACCATGATGTAAGCCAACTCGCCGCCTACGAAACCCATTCCGTAGTTGTACTCAGCGAAACCTGCCAATTTAGTGACGTTTCCACCAGTTGTTTTGATGTCTGTGCCGTTAGCATCAGCAGTGCGCTCTTGAGGAAGAGTGATTGACAAATCACCACCGTAGTTCCACTCAGACGCATTCATCAACACGCCGACGTTCGCTTTCAAAGACAAACCACCAGATGAACGATTTGTTGTCTCGCCAGCTGCGTTTGATTTGCTTTTGCCCATGTTGATTCCGAGGTCAGCACCCCAGTGAATCATGTCAGAGAAACCTTTGTAGTACACGTGCAAGTCGCCCATTCCAGAAGCTGATGAATCAGAAGAGCCGGATTTAGTTTTTTCTGAACCAGTGAAAGTGTAAACACCGATCGCTGCAGTTTCAGTCAAACCGTAAGCGTAATTGAGGTTAAAATCTGCAGTTGTAACACCTGCATCTGTTTCAGTTGAACCGGATTCAGTTTTAATTGGATCTGCGTTCATCGAGTATTGCAACTCAACTGCTTGTGCGCCAGCTGCGGGTTGAAAGTAGTACTCAGTTGATGCCTTACCAAATGCTGTTGACGCAGCCATTGTGATAACAGCAGTGAGAATCATTTTCTTCATGTTGTTTTCTCCTTAAGAGGGTTTGTTTGCATTTAGCAACAGGAACGATTGTGTTGAAGTGATCGCCAAACGACAAGAGAAATCCTCTATCTTAATCTTAAGATTTCTGTGAGTTACTGCGCAACGTCGAACAACTGTGTTCTAAAGTGTACAGGAAGCAGAGCGTGGCGCCTCTTAATTTTTAATCAATTTTCAGGAAGCTTGAGGCGTTTCCAAAAGAAACGCGCGAATTTTCGCGAAAACCTCGTCCCGGCCAAGATCGTTGACCAGCTCGTGTTTCCGGTTTGTGAACACTTGATACTCGATGTTGGCGTGTGACAAGCCCTCGATGAAGTTCAAATTCGTTCGCGTGCTGACCACGCGGTCATGATCTGCTAATAAAAACAGCATGCGCCCGCGCCAAATCATGGGACGAGCCAAAATGTTTTGCGTGCATTCAAGCGCGCCCAAATAAGCACCCGAAGAAATTTTCTTATGGCGAAGCGTATCGCGCTCATACTCGTGTAGAACTTCAGGATCGCTCGAGAGATCTTCATTCTTAATCTCATTACTCAAAGTCAGACGCGGAATCAGCTGCCGGACAAACAAAGCGCCGATTTCTTTCACGGCCGGTACCTGCAAAGCCAAGCCTAAAAACGGTGAGCTTAAAATCTGCGGCTTAAGGTTTCCGTCTTGAATGCTCCCCAAGGCGCTGAGCTGAACCAGCGCCCCCATCGAATGCGCAAAATAAACGAGCGGGTAGGCACCCGTAAAGCGAGGGACGACTTGCCGACTCAACAGCTCAAAGTCGCGGGTATAGTCTGAAAAGCTCGAAACATAGCCGCGCTGCCCATGCGAACGCCCGTGTCCGCGCAAATCCCAAAGCAAAAATCCCCAGCCCATCGGCGCCAGAGCCTCGATCAAGCGGTGGTAACAGTCCGAGTGTTCACCTTGCCCATGGGTGATGACCAAAAGTCCTTTGATCGGCGTCTCGGGGAGCCACGATTGAAAATACAATTTGGTTTGATGGACGCCTTCAAAGAAGCCTTCGGAACGCTTGAGCATATCTCCCAAGCTTCTCGAATTTAGCCCGCAAGTGCAAGGCTTAGGGGCTTGACCCCTTGCAACCGCCAGGTCTAGAAGAGGGGTATGACTTTAGAACAGTTGATGCAGGTTTCAGCAGAGGGACGCGACACCAAATGGGAAGACCAATTTCTTCAGGCTTTTGCATCGGCAAACGTCACGTTGCTTAGCCCCGATCCCCAGACGGGCCCTGACAACTGGCCCTACCTGTTGGTGCAAACTTCTGGCGCCGCCGGTGAGCCCTCGCAAAAGATTCTAGAATGGCTCGGCACTCGCGGCATCGGCTTGGCCGTCAATCCCCAAAAAGAGTACCCCGATTTTGTGTTGTCTTACGGAATGATTTGGAACTTTCGCGAAACCGGAAAATTCATCCAGCGTGGTCTTGAAGAACGTCCCGAAAGTGCGACAAAAATTAATCTCGACAGGTTGGCACATGCCGGAACACCCTCGCCGCAGTATTTGCCCACTTATGTCCGGCAAGTCGTGCGCGAGTTCTTTAGGGACCAAGGGATTTTGAACGCCCGTATTTTGGTGATGAGCGAAGACCGTAAGAACTACGATCTGGCGTTCTCACTCGAATCGCTTGGTAACCCGCCCGAGTCGGAATGGGCCGGCGTCGGCGAAGCGCTGTCGTGGTTTCTCCCTCCTCACTATTCGATTTTACTCGTGAGTGAAAAGGGATTGCCAGAGTTCAGTCAACTCTAGATCACCACGAAGTCCTTAATCAAACTCGCCCGGGGCGGGTAATAGATCCACCAGGCATTCGCGCCAATACTCGGGCGCATCATCGGTGTAATCGATACCGATTTCAAAGCCCTCTTTACCGACAAACCGAGTTCGGGCCACTTTACCGGCGATCTCCAGGTTGAGATCAGGCAGATGAATCAAAATCTTGTCGCCGATCAAAGCGTCGAGATTGAGGTTCTTGCGTAAGACTACGGGGACAAGATCTTCACGTTTGATCATCAAGAGAATGCCGCTGGTTGAAGCCTCGATGACTTCTCCGCCGCGGGCAATCTTGCTTAAACTTTCGAGCGACGAAACGGACGAAACGTTCACAGGCGTCAGCTCCTTGCGTGGGGCCATCCGATTCGACTTTGCTAAATTTGTCTTTGCCATTTGTCCACCACGTTTCTTCTCACAGACTGAGCAGAGGTTCTTGTTACAGAACTCATCGGATAAACGGGACCGAAGTTAAGGAGAAACTCGATGAAAGTAAGGTTCAAACAAGATGAAAGGCCTGAAAGTCAGAGAGTTCTGCGCACGATGGCGAATTGGTAGATTTCCTTTTCGAAAGTCAATCCCCAGGCCTTAAGTCCTGCCTCTTTCTGCCGATGAGAGAGCTGAAACATCTCATATTGAGACTTGCGCTTCCAAGAATGCACAACTACGCCAGACAAAACGGGGGGTTGATCCGGGCCTCTGAGGGCTTTAAATCCGGCTTCTTTCGCGCACCAAAGCGCAGCATAAGTGGGGGCCGCCGCAAATTCGGCCGGGTCTTCACACACGCGAGCGGCGACCTCGGGTTTCACTCGACCCTTGATTTCAAGATCAAACCCGACGGTTGTCGCTTCGCCCTTGGGATAGTAAATCATGGCGTAGCCGCCTAAGCCCTTGGCGTGTGAAACCGAAGTATCGGTGAAACCATCTTTGCCGTAAGCGCGCTCGCTTAAGTCTAAACGGATTTTCTCGCGGTGGCCTTCCACGTGAGCGCCCCATTCGGGTTTGAGGTGCAGCTCGAAGGTCTGCACACCCAGCAAGATCGCCATGTCATCGAGTTCATCTCGAGAAAAAAACGTCATAAGGGGAGCGCAGGAGCGACAAAAGAGGAAGGCCAAGTCACAGGTTTACCCGAGGTAATAGCCATCATGCGGTCGAGCGACACTTGGGCCTTCAAACGCAGTGGATCCGAAAGACTGACTTCGGGCTTGAGCGTTTGCAGTGCGAGCTTAATTTTTTCGAGTGAGTTGAGTTTCATATAGGGGCAGTTGTTGCACTCACAAGTTTCGTCTTCAGAGGGCGCTTGCAAGATTTCGGCATCAGGACGCAGTTTTTTCATCTGGTGAAAAATACCGGTCTCGGTGGCCACGATAAAAGTTTTGGCCGGGTTGTTTTTGACCTCTTCAAGGAGGCGCGATGTCGAGCCAATGACGTGCGCATGCATCAGCACGTTTTCGTCACACTCGGGGTGCGCAATCACGACTGCATCTGGACGCTCTTGAATCATCTCGTACAAGCGACGAAACGAAAACAGCATGTGCACTTCACAAGAACCAGGCCACAAAATCAGCTCGCGCTTCATTTCGCGCGCCAGGTAGCGGCCCAAGTTCGCATCCGGTCCAAACAACACCGGGCGGTCTTTGGGGATCGCATTCACAATTTGTTCGGCATTACTTGAAGTCACGATCACGTCCGAGATCGCTTTAACTTCGGCGCTTGAGTTAATATAGGTGACCGCAACGCCGTTCGGGTATTTCTGACGCCAAGCTAAGTACTCATCATACGGAGCGCCTTTAACCAAAGAGCAGCTTGATTCAAGATCAGGGACTAAAACCTTTTTGGTGGGATTTAAGATTTTCACGCTCTCGGCCATAAAGACCACGCCCGCCAGTAAGATCACATCTGCTTTGGATTGCTGCCCCATCTTTGCGAGATAAAAAGAATCGCCGACGGCATCGGCCACATCTTGGATTTCGCCCTCGGCGTAGTAATGCGCCAGAACCACCGCGTTCTTCTCGGTTTTGAGTTTTTGAATGTCGGCAGCAAGATCGATGGTCGCCATGGTCCCTCAGGGGCTAAAAGCCTTAGATGGTGGACCCACCCTTTAGCACATGCAGAATGGACTTTGAAACGGTTTTCAGACTGTCCATCACGCCTTTGCCCTCAGCAGCTGTCGCCTCGAAATCAGGGGCATTATGCAGGTTTAATTGCGACCGGAGTTCTTTGAGGGAGGCCGCGTTGGGCAGATCCCGCTTATTGTATTGCAGAACAAGCGGGACTTCTGTGATGTCGTAGCCCTGAGCCTCGAGGTTGGTTTCGAGGTTGCGCATCGATTCAAGATTCTCTTCCATCCGCTCCGTTTGCGAGTCGGCGACGAAAACCACGCCGTCTAAACCTTTTAGAATCAATTTTCGAGAGGCATCGTAGACGACTTGGCCGGGGACCGTGTACAAGTGAAAGCGTGTTTTGTAGCCACGGATCTCGCCGATGTTCAGAGGTAAGAAATCAAAAAACAGCGTGCGTTCGATGTCGGTGTTCAGAGCCACAAGCTTGGATTTTTGCTCGTTCATGGTTTGCTGGTAAACCCATTGTAAATTGGTCGTCTTACCGCCGAGCGACGGCCCGTAGTAAACGATTTTGCAGTGAATTTCTTTGGCGT
This sequence comes from Bdellovibrio sp., assembly GCA_046318155.1. Lineage (GTDB taxonomy): Bacteria > Bdellovibrionota > Bdellovibrionia > Bdellovibrionales > Bdellovibrionaceae > JAHBUS01. The sequence continues at coordinate 45,955 of JBKCUU010000005.1, forward strand.
TATGATTGAAGAATGACATCTGACCTCTAGTGTACGCAGACTTTAGGTCAGAGCTCAACTCGGTTTTCGAGAGCTCGGGACATCGTGCGCTCATCGACGTACTCAATATTGCCGCCGATGGGGACACCGTGAGCAATTCGGCTGAGGCGTAAATTTTTATTTGCGAGGGCTTTGGTCAGATACAAAACCGTGGTGTCGCCTTCAAGGTCAGCATCTAAAGCTAAAATGATTTCACGTACTTGAGTGCGGTCACCCGCAAGGCCGGCGTTTACTTTTTGGATCAATTCTTGGATGCGCAGATCTTGCGGACCGATGCCTTCAAGCGGAGAAATCGTTCCGTGCAAAACATGGTAACGACCGCGAAAAGCACCCGATGATTCGATACGCATAATGTCTGAGGGTTCTTCGACCACGCAAAGTGAGTCGTCGGCGCGGTGAGCATCTTTGCAATAACGGCAGACATCGCTGTCGGTGTAGTTAAAGCAAGACGGGCACGTGTGCACCTCAGCCCTCACGCGCTCCAGAGCCTCGCCCAAGCGGACCGAGTACTCATGCGGCGCTCGCAAAATATGGTACGCCAAGCGCTGCGCGGTCTTGGGGCCAATGCCCGGAAGACGCGAGAGTTCGTGAACCAATTTTTCGAGAGCTGAAATATTAAGCATTCTTAGAACATGCCTGGGATGTTCATGCCGCCCGTGACTTTTTCCATCTCTTTGGCCGAGGTGTCGCGCGCCACTTTAATGGCGTCGTTGGTCGCAGCTAAAATCAAATCTTGCAACATCTCAACGTCACCGGATTTTATCACGTCAGGCGTGATGACCACAGATTTCAAAAAGTGATCCCCGTTCACAGTCACCTTAACGGCGCCGCCACCAGCGGTTCCGTCATAGAGACGTGCTTGGAGTTCTTCTTGAACCTTCTTCATTTTGCTTTGCATTTGATTGGCTTGTCTCAAAAGTTGAGCCATGCCGCCGGCGTTGCCTTTCATCGGGTTGTCCCTCCGTTTTTGGAGCCGCTTTCTTTGATCGTCTTAATCTGCCCCTTGAAAACTGCGGCTGCCGTTTTCACTTTGGGGTGTTCCGAGATTTGTGCGGTCAAGTCTTGCTCTTTTTTCTTCTCTTTGTCTTGAGCCAGCGATTGCGCCGAGGCGCCCTCGTTGAGCGTGCCTTGAGCCATCTGAACATTCAAAGCATAGCCAGGTGCCCAGTACTGATCAATCAGGGTTTTGATCTTTTTTTGTACGCCGCTATCCATCAGTTGGTCGCGCAAAAAGGCCGCTTTGGGAGGGATCAAAAGATCCAAAGTCTTGTCTTTGACTCCGCTAAAAATCAAAGGCTCCATTTTAGCGGCCAGCAAGGCGTCCAAACTTCTGACTTTTTGCACAAACTCAAACCAACGCTCTTGGGGCGAGAGCTCAAGACCCGCCGAAGAGGCCGAACGGGCGCCCGGTGCGGGCTTGCCATTGAGCGAGGGCTGAGCCGTGCGAACCGCTTGCGCCAACGGCTGACGGGGCGGAGGCGCATGAACCGCACCATCTTGTTGATTGGCTGCTGCCCCACTCAAAATCGAGGCGATACTTTGAAGACGAGGAGCCGCCGACATGCGCAGCAAAACCATTTCAAGAACAATGCGGGGTTCGCTTGAGCGCAGAATATCGCCAGCGCCTTTGACTGACATATCGAACAAAAAGTGAATGTCTTCTTCGGTCAAGGTCGCCGCGATCTCTTGCAAAGTGCGAAGTTCAGAATCAGGCAGCTCGACCATTTGCATGGCTTGGTCTTGCCCGATTTTCACAAACAACAGGTGGCGCAAATTCTCCATCAAGTCTTGCGCAAACAAGCTGGGCTCGTAGCCCGCCAGTGCAACCTTGTTTAAGATTTGCAAAATCTGCGATTGATCCCGCTGCGCCAGCGCCGAGAGGGTGGCGTAAAGCAAAGCGTGATCAGTCAGACCTAAAATTTCGACAACGGTGGCGCGTTTCAAGGGGCCATTGGCAAACGTGATAACTTGATCAAGCAAAGATTGCGAGTCGCGCATGGAACCATCGGCTTGGCGCGCGATGACCCACAGAGCCTCTTCTTCGGCTTCGACGCCGTCGGTTTGGCAAATGAGTTTAAGCTGCTCGGTGATTTGGCGGGTTGAAATGCGGCGAAAATCAAAACGCTGACAGCGCGACATGATCGTTTGCGGAATCTTGTGCACCTCGGTTGTCGCCATAATAAAAATCACGTGCTCGGGCGGCTCCTCTAAGGTTTTGAGCAACGCATTGAAAGCGCTGGTCGAAAGCATGTGCACTTCATCGATGATGTAGACTTTGTACTTGCCGCTTGAAGGCATGTAGCCAACAGTGTCGCGCAGCTCACGAATGGCATCGACGCCATTGTTCGAAGCTCCATCGATCTCCATGACGTCGATGGAGCGGCCCGAGTTCACGTCTTCGCAAACGGGGCACTGATTGCACGGCACAAAATGAGCCGCATTGGGGCAGCGTAAACTTTTAGCTAAAATACGCGCCGAAGATGTTTTGCCGGTCCCGCGGGGGCCGGTGAACAAAAGCGCGTGGGGGAGGCGTCCGTTTTTGAGCGCGTTTTGCAAGGTGATCGAAATGTGATTTTGCCCAACCAATTGGTCAAAATTTTTTGGGCGCCATTTGCGGGCAATCACCTGATACGACACGTTTTCCCCTCACGAACTTGAACACGAACTCTGATATTGATTCTGAACAAAAAAGTGGCCGGGGGACCCTCTCACAAAGTCCTTCGAGTACCGTTGCTCCCTTCCGGGCCTAGCGGGATTCGTCAAAGACGCTTTTGGAGGGACCCGGCCGCTCGCAGGTCTAATCGAAAAGCAGGGGCTTTCCGACCTATAACTTTGCGCGTTACAAACACACACAACTCTTGGCTTTGTCCGATACGAACTGCTTGCAAAAGGCTTTGCGGAGTGACGAGCTTTTAAACGATGAACTGAATTTGTCAGAATTTTTAAACGGAATTCATAAACGGAATTCATAAACGGAATTGCTATCCTAAAGAAAACTCTCGCCGATATTGGTGCGAAGGCCCCAAGCGATTTTTTCGAGCGCCTCAGTTTCTTCGGCCCACATGGTGTAGGTGCCAAAGTCCGGAAAGGTTTTCGGAAAAAACGGGTCGTCCCAACGTCTGGCGATCCATCCTGAGTACGACAAAATGCGCAGGCCCCGCAAAAGCGGAATCCAGTTGAGCTGATGCTTTGGAAATTTGCGAAACTCCTGGTAGCCCTCGATCAAAAGGTCGCGCTCGTCTTCGCCCATGGCTGAGGTAAACAGCATCCAAAAATCTTGCACGACCGGGCCCATGCCGCAGTCATCAAAATCGACCAGGCTGATGCGGTCATCAAAGCAGATCAAATTGCCGCGGTGGCAATCGCCGTGAATGCGTTGGTACTCGGATCGGTCGATCTCGTTGTCGATGCGGTCTAAAAGTTCGATCGCGGCGTCTTCGTAGCGATGCCACATCTCGGGAGCGATGCGGGGCTCTAAAAGCTCGAGCGTTTCCCACGGGGAGAAGGGTGTTTCGCCCACAACGGGGCGGTGTTTAAACTGAGATCTGGCCCCGAGGCTGTGCAAGCGAGCCAAGAGTCTGCCGACTTGCTTCCAGTCGCGCTCCATCAGTTCTTCGGGCATGCGGCCTTGGATGCGGGGGAATAAAGAAAAGAACAAACCGTTGGCGGTGCCTAAGGTCGAACCATTATTCAGGATGTACGGGGCCGACACTTCGAAACCTTCGGCATCGAGTTCGTGCAAAAACTGATGCTCTTCTAAAATAGCGGGGGCATTCCAGCGGCCGGGCCGGTAAAATTTAGCAATCACCCGCTCAGGCGCGTCCGGCCCGCGTTCGAGGCGAATGTCAAACACGCGGTTTTCGTAAGAATTGAGCTGCGTCATCTCGCCGGTGGTGCGAAAGCCGCTCTGTTCGGTTGCCTCGAGCACCAAATCGGGTTGTAATTGATAGAATGAGTCTTTTCGAATTTCTTCGTTCATCGTCAACCGTGCAACCTAAGTCGAAAGCTTCGGTTTTGCAATTCGAAGGACTCGAAGTGGTTGTGCATCGCAAACCTCGGCGCAGAACGATGACGATCCAGATGGGACCTGAAGAGCCCATTAAAATTCTCACCGCAATGCGCGTGAGTGACCATGACGTTTTGAAGTTTTTGAACATGAAGTCCAAGTGGATTCATAAAAACATCCAAGAGTTTGAAAAGCGCCCTAAGATCGTGAAGCGCCAGGCTTTGCGCGGCGAGGAGTGGATGTACCTAGGCCAGCCAGTCGTGGTCTCGGATGCGATCACTCTGTTGAAAAAACCCTTTGTGGTTTTTTCTGAAGGCTTGCTCACCGTTTACTGGCCCGAAAAACTTTGGGCCCTGCGTGATCAAAACCGTCACCTCGCAATGCCGTGGATTCAGGCCGCGCAAAAAAAAGAGGCCGAGCGTATTTTCAAAGAACGTATTCAGTTTTACGGCGCGCAAATGCACGTCAGGCCCAAACGCGTGCGCCTGATGCGCGCCGAAACTCGCTGGGGCTCCTGCTCCTCAAAGCAAAACTTGAATTTAAACTGGAAACTTCTCGGTGCTCCGCTGGAAGTCCTCGACGCCATCGTCGTGCACGAGCTGGCGCACTTGAAACACATGAACCACTCCAAAGTCTTTTGGAATTTCGTCGAACAATTCGCCCCCAATCACACCGAAGCCGACCAATGGCTCAAAGACAACCAACACCTCCTGTAGGTGCCTGCTTCCCAATGCAGAAGCGTAGCGCCACAAGTGGCGCAATGCTTCTGCATTGGGAAGCAGGCACCTAAAAAGGTCACTGTGACGAAACTTTAGACATCGGGGGTGTCACCAAATCGAAGAGGTGAAATTTACACGGTTTTCATGCGCGGTCCTGGGTTTGCTCTGGCTTACCTTTGGATAAGAACGCCCGAGGAGGCTGTTATGAAAGCATTGTGGATTCGTGCCTTATTACCCGTGTTGGTCATGTCGATGGTCGTTGCTTGCGGTAAAAAAGACGACGGCGGCGGCAAAGCCAAAGCGGCTCCGCGCTATCAGACGCCCACACAATCTCCTCGTCAAGAGCCCGCGCAAACGCGTGAGCAAACAGAAACAGTTGATCCTCGCCTTCAGCCGCAGCAAACTGAACCCGGCGCCCCTGACATCCCCGGCGAAGAGGAAGGTCAAACGACGACGCCTCCTCGCACACAAAATGGGCCTGGTCTTCCTGGTGGCGGTGAGCCGGCTCCGATTCCTGAAGCGCCCGCACCAACAACACCTGCGGTGCCTCCTCGTAATCAAAACAAACCACCCGAACGAGGGACTCCTCCGGCCCAAGGTAATGAAGGCAATCCCGCCGGATCTTCGCTTCCAGGCTCTGAGCCCCAGATACCACGATCTGAACCCCAGATTCCTGCCAATTCTGATCTTACTTCGAAAGAAATCGCGACCGCTTACACGGGCGCTGGCGATGATTACTTGCGCGACTATCTCACACAAAAAATGAAGAGCGTTGAAAACGCGGATGTTCGCAGACGCAACCAAACCGCCGCCGAAAACGTACGCGGCGTTCGCACTCGTATTGATCGCGAAACGGGTGATGTGTTGGTGTCGGTTGTTCGCGAAGTTCGCGGCCAAATCCAGACGTCACTCCTGGGTGGAATTCTCAACGCGGCCGGCGTGACTCCACTCAAGGCTCAAGGTGATTCGAATATTAAAGGTTCATTGGTTTGCTTGGACCTTAACGTGCGGACTTGTTATGTGGCTGCAATCCGTCTTGAGATCGGCCACTCCGGAGGTAAAAGCGTGGTTCGCGTGATTTCTCGTAAAACCAACGCCAACTTTGATTTTCGTTTGCCCCGTCAATATGTGCAAGGTGCCCGCGAGTTTAATCGTTTGGTTGAAATGTTCGCCAACACCGAGCAAAAAAATGGTCAGCGCAATTCACTTCGCCGCGTGCTCGTTGAAACTTTTGAAGTCATCAACGGACGCTCGGGCGTGAAGATGTCATTAGTATCGAACGAAAACGAAGTGATCGTAGGATCAGGTCCCTTGCTTGGGTCAACGGGCGGCGGCGTTGTGACCAACGTTGAGTTCGGACGCGATCAGCACTTGGATGACTTGGTTGATTACGAAAACGGCCGCAACTTTAAAGCGGGTATTCATGATTCGATCCAAGATTTTCGCATGATTGGGAACGACGGCAAAAAAGAAATCGCGATCTTGTTCACGGTTCGCCCTGGATCTGACGGCCGCGAAGAATCTTTGCGCGTGACTTTCTTGCGCGTTCACTTGGGAATCATGACCGCGACTCAATTTCAGCAGCTCGAGGCCTCGGCCTCGAACTAAAATTTGCAGCCGATGTTTTGGTCCAAAGTTTTAATCTAAGTTTGGTTCCAGTGTTTTAAAAATACCCCCGTGTCCTCATCCTTTACCACAGCACTTCGACCGCACTTGGGGTGGGGCCACTTCTATCTTAATCCCCTTAGTTTTGGTTGGCCCCCCAATTGCTTTTTAGAGCGACGACGGCGCGTTTTGCGCCCAGGGGAAAGAATCACTAACGTTTTTGGGGGATTTAAAATGAAAAGATCACTTCTCATTATCGCTCTTGCCTTTTCGGGACTGGGCGCCACTGCCGAAGCACAAGGTCGTGGGTGCATCGTGACACCGCAAAACAACTGCTTGGGATTTGACCAAATGCGTCCTGGTCGACCGGGCCCAGGTCGCCCGCCGGGACCGCCCGCGCCGCCTCGTCCTCCCGGTCCTCCTATGCCTCCTCCTCCGGGTCGGCCAATGCCTCCTCCTCCTGTTGTGGGTGAGCGGACCGTTCAAAAAGTTGTCTATCTGAACAGAGCCGTTCGTAACGAGCGCTTCTCTTTAAATGATTTGCTCTCGCCAATGGATCAACGCGAGCTTGATGGCGCTGAGCTTGAGCTCGTGACGATTGATGCCTACGAACAAAACCGTCGAGGCGCCTTGAGCTTGGTCATCAACGGCTGGGCAGAAGACCTGCAAGACAATGTGTATGGTCAAACGGTTCTTCGTCCCAATCGCTACTTGCGGTTAGATCGTCATGTGCGTGTCGACATCGAGGCGCAAGGACGTTTGTACATCAACTCGATCGTGATCCAAGCGCGAGTGCGCGGCGGTGGTCACGGCCCCGGACCTGGTCAGCCTGGCAGCGGTCAGTTTCAAGTCAACATGCCGGTCCACCGGGCGATCTCGAACGAGCGCTTCTTTTTGATTCGCGATTTGAACTTGGGTCAGTACCATGGCGCGACAGTTGTCGACGTGATCGTGCAGGCGCGAGCGTTGAACCCTCAGCAATTGGCGACAATCGCCCTTTTGGTCAACGGACAAGTGATCGGCGGCATGAACCCTGATTTTGCGAACCGACCTTACGCGATTCGTTTGACGGGTGCGCGCACCATTGGCCGAGATCTTCAATCATTGCAGCTAGATGCCTCTCAAGTGATCATTGAGAACATCACGGTTCGGTTACTTCGATAAGCATGAAGGGGGCCTTGTAGTTTGAGAGTTGTTGGTTGGTTTCAACAACTTCGACTCAGGGCTCTCGATTTTGTGTTTGATTCGTTAGCGAAAACTTCTGACCATGAATCAACACGGGATCCAAAAGGGGGCAACATGGAAGCATCGAGATTTGGCAAAGCAACTGAGCACTCAACTTCTCAGCCGACACCGGCACGTTTGGCGGCTGAAGCGCTCGCTTCTGCGAAAGCTCTGATGAATGAAATGCCCCACATTGTTTCGCAGCCTTTGTCCGTCGATTACATGGACTATCGCAAGCTGCTCGAGGATTTTTATAACTACAAACGCGAGCTGACCAAAAAAGATTTGCGCCCGTACAGCTATGCCATGTTCTCGGCTGCGGCCAACATCAAGTCGCCCAATTACTTGCGCATGATTATCGAAGGTAAGCGAAACCTCTCGCCCGATATGATCGCTAAATTTGGTAAAGCGATGTCGATGGCTAAAGACGAAGCTCAAGATTTTAGAATGCTGGTTCTTTACAACCAGTCGTCAGACCCTGCCCAGCGCAACATGCTCTTAAAAGATCTTTCTGATCACCGAGTAAATCTCAAAATCAAAAGCGGCGAGATCGACCGCAAAACTTGGGAGAAGATCCCCAGCTGGATCACTTGGATTTTGTATTCGATGATCGATCAAGAGGGTGTGAGCTTTAGCATCGATTCTCTGCGCGACCTGCTTCGTAAAAAGGCCTCGACCGATGAGATTCAAGCGGCCTTGCGTTCGCTGATCGAAACCGGTGAAGTTGAGCAAAACGAAACAACCGGCATGCTGCAAAAAACTCGCAGCCTGATCGATTCACCTGAGGAGATCCCCGTTGCACTTGTACGTAAGCTGCAGTCGCAGTTGATGTACCTAGGGATGGAGAGCTTGTTTCAGGATTCACCGACTGAGCGTGAGTTTGGAACGGCGACCTTGTCGTTAACAGCTGGTGAGTTTGAAGAGCTGAGATTCAAGCTTCGTCAGATGCGCAAAGCGACTCAGAAAGAAAATTCGGTCAAGCGCATGACCTCTAAGGGTGAACGAGTTTACCAGCTCAACCTGCAGCTGTTTCCTGTAACGAACCGAGCAAAGTAAGTCGGTTTTGGGCCTTCTGACCAGCGCAGATGGCCTGTGGATAACTTTCTAGGCCTTGGTCGAGTGGGTGTCATAAAGTCCCCAATATCCTGTTATCTTCATGTCAGAAAATGAAAATAACCTGCTGTTTGAAACGGCATAATGTGGATAACTTTGGGGAACAAGTTGATAAACCCCCTATTCCTTGAGGTTTTCATGACAAATTGGCCCTGCCTCATAATTGTATTAAGGAAGTGTCAGGAGCCCAAAATTTGAGCAATCCTATTAAAAAACCTGTCGTAAAAGCCGCTCAGAAAAACTCAAACATTGGTTTGTGGAATCGTGATAGAAGTTGAGATCTGGTGTGGGGGCGACATGGTTTCGACGTGGGTGCTGAAACATCAGGAGCATTCCGGGGCGCATGAGGACCTCGTTAAAAACGTGCACTTTGTAATTGGCAACGATTACGCACTCGCAGCTTAATTAGTTAAGCAGCGCGGACCCCACTGATTCTGTCGGTGATGAGTGGTGTGTCCGTCATTATGCCGGCTCGGTACGTGCTGTTCTCTGAGGGGCGCGTACTTAAGAGTTTCCTTGGGGAGGGACTGCCTCGATTTTGTTTGTGGAAGCTAGGCAGACCAACTTAAAGCACAAACTAAGAATGTAGCGCCTGATCGCGGATCACTTGCGGACGAGGGTTCGATTCCCTCCGCCTCCACCAAATTTTTTGCTAGGATGGCAAAAGATTGTTTGAAATGGATTTTTAAGAGTATTTTTAACAACTTAAAGAAGAAGTTGTTCCGCAAATCTGATTTTCTCAAATCACATTAAATCAGGGGAAATCATGGTGTTTGC
>JBKCUU010000006.1:0-6097 GCA_046318155.1 Bdellovibrio sp.
GTGCTCGGTCCCAAACAAAGTGCTCTCAATCAACTCGGGTGTGGCAACAACCTCGTGACGTAATTTTTCAAACTCAGCAAGTTCGCAAATCAAGCGATAAATAAGCTGTGCATCCAATTTTGTCGCAAAACGAATCAAGAGTTGATTGGCCTTTGGTTTCGGCATTTTTGACTCCAGTTGATGCAATAAAAATGAAATTCGAGAGACTGTAAGTAAAAAAGCTCCGGGAACGGAGCTTTTCAATGTTTTTATTTTTATGGATGAAGGCCTCAATCGATGGACTTAGTTCGCTGTCGATCCAAAATAAAAAGCGATAAACACGGTGATGACCAAAGGAATGATCGCGTAGAGCGCAAAGGGCGCCATTTCTTTCATCGTCTCATCGAGAGTTTTTGCTTTTTTTTCAGACGCTGGTAGTTGATTGGCCATGGTGCTCTCCCTGTTTAGATCCTTACTTTAGCGAAGTTTCGGACCCAAGTCGAGACTTGATGCCAGCCTTATTTCGCAGGACGGTGTAGGCCTCGAGCCGATAGCCCGAAAGGCTTCTGCCGGCCTCCTGCAGCGCGAGGGCCCGCCGAATATCGAGCCGCCCACTGGCCGCCACCTTCCCTCGCATTTGAGATTCAAAGTAAGACGAGGCCTGGATCTGCGCGATCATCTCAGAGGGAGACAAATCGGGCCGCTGTGTTTTGAGCAGGTAGGCTGCCCCCGTGGCAAAAGCCGTGGCTTGCGAGGTCCCGGTCATCAGCCCGAAGGCGCCGTGGGGGAGGGCCGAGAGGATCGTATCGCCGGGGGCTGCAATGTGCACATGCTTCAGGCCATAGTTTGAGGTAGGCAAAATTCGCGATTGGCTGTCATGGGCCGTGACCGACAAGATGTTTTTGAGATCGTAGCTGGCGGGATAAAACTTTTTGAGATCTGAGTTGGAAGCCTCGTTACCCGCGGCCGCCACCAAAAGAATGCCTTGTTTCTCGGCTTGTTTGATGACTGCGAGCTCTTCAAGGTTGGGCACAAATCCACCCCCGCTGTAGTTGATCACACCGACTTTCATCTTGACCGCGTATTTGAGTGCGCCGATCAAAGCTCTTAGATTATCCTCGCCTTTTGCTTTGGGATCATAATATTTTAGAGTCATCAGTCTCACGCCGGGGGCGACAGAGGCGATGATTCCAGAAATGTGTGTGCCATGACCATGGTTATCATGCAAAAAGGCATCGTTGCCGGCAAAATTCCAACCCGAGACATCATCGATGAAGCCGTTGCCGTCGTCATCAGTGCCGTTGGTCGCCTTATCGCGGCCTTGGCTGTCGCGTCCCGTTTCGCCGGGATTTTTCCAAGCCTTGTTTTTTAAAGAAGGGTGAAGAAGGTCAGCCCCCGTGTCGATAACGGCGACAACCAGCCCGCGGTCCTGGGCAAAGGCCATTTCGGTGGTCAGAAAAAGGCCAGCCATGAGAAAAAAGAAGATCAGAAAGGCGCGCATGGGTTACTCCGTTGGTGAAAGTGCCGAGAGACGATCGAGTGAAGTGGGCAGCGTATGTTTGTTTTCAGAGATTTTTTCGAGGCGGATTTCATTGTTGCTGGTTTTCTCATAAGTGAACTCGGTGGTGACTTCGGTGCTGGCGACGTTGCGTTTTTGTCCAGGACACATTGTCACGCGATGGACCAGGTCACGTACTTTTGTTCTTGAGTCTTGTGTGTGGTATTTGTAGGTCGTCTGGCAGGTTCCCTCAAAAACGGCGATCACCTGGTCTTTGAGTTCATCGTATTGAATTTTGGTTTGAATCTCCTTTTGTTGAAAGTTGTTTTTGACTTGAGTGAGGTTGGCTGCGGCATCGTAGACGTAGGATTCTTGCTTCGTTTTTGCGAGCTGTGTCCCCTCGTAAGAGAAAGAAAGAGATCCTCGGACTTCACCACCAACATTCATCGACACTCTGGTCATGGTTTGCAGAGGGTCGCCGTATATCAGCGCCCAGAGGATCCCTTTCGAGTTAAGGAGACCGGTGGCTCGGCCCGTGAGGTCGCGCATCACCGTAAACTTGTTCTTGTTTTGTTCGATCGCAACCAGCCGTGTACTCGCATCAAAAACTAAAGTCTCCGATTTTGATGCGAGCACCAGACTGCGGTCGCCGTTCATTTTGATTGAGCTTGCGGCCAGGACTTCAAAGTTATCGCATTTCTCGAGAAGCTTGGCTTTGGCGTAGAATTTCCATTCCAGAGTTGAGCACCAAGCCAGCCCCAGGATTCCCTGGTGGTTGGATCGACTCGAGTAAGTGCGTTCAAGTTTCAAGGTGCTGGTGGGAGAGTAAACCAGGTTGTCGTGGCGTTTGAGAGTAAAACTTCCTTCTTGAAGATTTACATCCGAGAGCGCTTTCTCATGCGTGAGAAGCAAAACATTCATCGAAAGGAGAAGAAGTGCTTTGTGTGTCATCTTGCCTCTGACTAAAGCAAGGAGAGGGCCAGCCCGAACCCGCCCGAGGCGGGAGGACAACGAGACACCCCCTGTAAGGGCCAAGGAAGCTGACAGACAGGTGAACTGCTTCGACACCCCTGTCAAACTTGTATTGTTGATCAGGGGCGGGGGACTTAAAGATAAACGAAGAACTGAAGCGCGCCCTTTAGGCGACGTTCTTCTTGGGAGGGTGACCAGCGGCAACGGTGTATTTGTTGCGGCCCGTTTGCTTGGACTCATAAAGAGCGACGTCGGCACGCTTCATCCATTGTTCGACCGTTTCACCCTGAAGAAGCTCGGCAACTCCCATCGAAACGGTAAACTGCAAAACAAGCTCGCCATTCAAGTACTTTTCAGAGCGGATTTTTTGTAAGGCGGCTTGGGCCTTGTGCACGGCGTGCTCAATTTGATGATCGGGCAGTAAAATCGCAAATTCTTCGCCGCCAATGCGGGCGACGCAATCCACGTCACGAGAGAAGATGCCTTTTAAGGTGCGGACGCACTCTTGCAGAACAAAATCACCCATGTCGTGACCGTAGTTGTCGTTAATCTTTTTAAAGAAATCGATATCCAAAATGATGAGCGAGCAGTGTTTTTTATAAAGTGAGTGCAAGTTCCGCGCATTCTTGGCCTGTTCTTCAAAGCTCTTGCGATTAAAGGCTTTGGTCAGGTGATCCTGGCGCATGCTGGTGTTGGCCTCGGTCAGCTGTTTTTTGACCGTGTCCAAATTCTTGCGAACATGGTCCATGCGCGCCATTCGGCGGCGGTCTTTTTTTGTCTGAAACTCGGTGTAAGAATCGATGAAGTGACGCGAGTGAGTCTTGAGCGAATCGATCGAGTTTGCCTCGACGGCATCCTTCAGCTTGGTGAGGTGCTGCTGCATTTCGAGATCCGATTGGTTCTCCAAAACCAAGTCTTCACTGAGTTGATCAACAAAATCCCAGATAATCCCGCGAAAATCATCAAATGTCTTTTGCACATAAGAGGACTCTTCGAGGCGATGAGAGTTAAAGTACTGGCGAAAACGAAACAAGACCTTTTCCAGTTTATCGCGGTCGGCTTGAATAATCTCTTTGGCAAATTCGTCAAAGGTCTCGCGCACTTTTCGTGCGGGGAGAGCCTCGGTCTCAATCAAATTGCGAGCAAAGGTGTCGATCACGTAAAGAAGCGTGGCTTTTTCTTCCGAAAAATCGGCAAGTGGCGAGGCCCCTGTGGGCTCTTGACCTGAGGGGGACGATTTCCAATCAAGTTCGAGCTGATCGATCAATTTTTGCATCCACTTTTTCAAGCAAAAGCCTCCTGGGTCAGTGACCTCTCTGTCGCTTGCTTTTTTTAAAAAAAGCCCGTCAGTCGAAGACTTCCTCCTATCGGCTTTTTGAAGGTTTGAATAAGAGGTTTCCCCATGAGTGGAGGGAATCAGACGACTTCGTTCCGTCCTGAGGCAGGACTTCAGACTAGTGGATGTTCTACCATTGCTGCTGGCGCAACCGGGCTGTCATAAAGTCTAAGAAAACTTCGAGCCGTTCTGATCTGTAGGCCAGGGGCGGAAACACCAGTGCCAAGGGATTTTTTCGCATCGCCCACTCAGGCAGCAAGCGAACGAGGGTTTTGTGAGCGACATGTTTGGCCGCAAAAAATCGCGGCAAATTTCCGATCCCTTGTCCGGCCAGGGTCATTTGCAAGGCAAGGTTGAGACTGTTTGTTCTTAAGGGGCCCGCGGGTTTAAGATCCCGCTTCTTCGCATTGGATTGCAAACGCCAAACGACCTCATCCGTGAGGTCGGGCGAAAACAAGACACATTGATGATAAATCAATTCTTCGATGCGCTCAAGCGGGGGCGCTTTTTTCAAATATTCGGGCGAAGCGTAAAGGCCAAATTCGCTTTGTCCGATATGACGTGAGCGCAACGTCGAATCAGCAAGCCGTCCCGACCTGAGCGCGCAATCAAAACCCTCTTGAATCAGATCCACACGGCGGTCCGAGAGCTCGATTTCAAGCTCGATCAAGGGATACTCGCGCACGAACTCACATAAAAAAGGGGCGAGCATGGTGTTCCCCATTTCAGAAGGGGCGGTAAATTTGAGTCTTCCTTGCGCCAGATTTTGTTCGGACTTGGTTTGTTCTTCGAGAAGTTCAAGGTCTTGCAACAAGACGAGCGCGCGCTTGTAATAACTTTCGCCGGCCGGTGTGAGATTGAGCTGGCGGGTCGTGCGGCGAAGCAGCCCCACGCCTAATCTTTTTTCGAGTTCTTGCACGCGGTGGCTAATAGTTGATTTTGGAACACCCATCCCAGCGGCAGCTTTTGAGAAGCTGCCCTCTTTAATGACGCGGACAAAAGCCATCATCTGGTTCAAATCACTCATGAAATCGATTGTCCAATAGATTGGACAAAATGTCTAAATTTTCCAGTCTTTTCATTTATCTTGAAAAGCCGTAGAGTCATTGTAGACAAGAACGCCCCCACGGGCATTAACAAGGAGAACCCAATGAATAAACTCACACTCGCCGCTCGCCTCTTGCTCGGTCTGATCTTTTTTGTGTTTGGACTGAATGGTTTTCTTGGCTTTCTGCCCCAACCCGAAATGAACGCAGCCGCCGGCTCGCTGATGGGGGCCTTTGCGCAAACGGGTTACATGTTTCCGATGATTAAAGGGATCGAAGTCTTGGCTGGAGTGGCCTTGCTCGCGGGATTTTTTGTTCCGCTTGCACTGATTCTGTTGTCGCCCATCGTCGTGAACATCGCCCTTTTTCACGTGGTGCTGGCTCAAAATGGATATCCAATGGTGATGGGTCTTGTTGTTCTCATGGTTTACCTTGGATGGGCGTACCGAGCAAAATTCGGCCCCATGCTTCGTGCAAAATAGGTGGTTTTTATGATGCAAATTCGCAAGGCAAACGAACGCGGCGGCGCAGACCACGGCTGGCTCAAAAGCCAACACACTTTTTCATTTGCTGATTATTACGATCCAGAAAATATGGGATTCTCAGCCTTGCGTGTGATTAACGAAGACTTGATCGCCGGCGGGACGGGTTTCCCCACGCATCCTCACCGCGACATGGAAATTATCACGGTGGTCTTGAGCGGAGCGGTGGCTCACCGAGATACGATGGGAAACGAAACTCAAGTTCGCCCCGGTGAAGTGCAGTTGATGAGTGCCGGAACCGGTGTCGCTCATAGTGAATACAATTCACTTCCTCGCGAAGTGCTGCATTTGCTGCAAATCTGGATCATGCCTGATAAAGCGGGACACAAACCAGGTTATGGGCAAAAGTCGTTTGCCGACGAGCTCAAAACTAAAAACTGGGTGCTTGCAGTTTCACCTGATGGCCGAGAGGGTTCGCTGAAAATGAATCAGAACGCCGAGCTTTGGCTGGGACGCCTGGATGCGGGACAGCAGCTGAAAAAAAATTTAAACCCCAAGCGGAACTATTGGATTCAAATCACCAAAGGCGACCTGACCATCGACGGCGAAAAGCTCAAAGCGGGTGATGGCGTTGCCTTGCGGCAGTCCGAAATGGCCGAACTCTCGACCACTGAAGGCACCGAGATGATTTTTTTTAATCTGCCATGAGGTCACATGTCGGAGGAGCGTCTGCTTTCAAAAACGCCGAGGGTTGTTCGAAGATCATTTTAAGGCGCAGCCATTT
>JBKCUU010000007.1:0-4541 GCA_046318155.1 Bdellovibrio sp.
TTCGCCCGTGAAAGAAATCGAGCGCAAGCAAAATAAAATCTACGAGATCAATATGCAGCTTGAAGCTTTGTCTGAAAGACTGGGACTTTTGCCAAAGTCTGTCAGTCCAAAGCCCGTATTTGATCAAATGGAAAAACTATCGATTCAAAAACAGAGTTTTGAAGAGCAGATCAAGAATTTAAAGGACTCTCGATCAGAGCACACATTGCCTGTAAAAATCGACGACTTTGAATCCTTCAGAAAGCAAATCGCAAAGCTTCTGACTGATGAATGCACGCCCGCGGTTAAAACCGCGATCATCCAAAAAGTTGTTCACAGGATCACAATCAAACAAGAGATCGTTGAAATCTCTTTCCACGCTGGCGAAAGCCACTATCTGCGGGAGCTCGAGCTACTTGAAATCACAAGCTCGGGCTCCCGCGCCCTTTTAAATCCACAGGCACAAAAAAGACGCACGTCTCCACTCCCTGTTTTTCACGGGAACCTGGAAACTTGCGAAATTTTAAAATTAAACCCGAACTTTTTTTATGACGCTGGTTCGAACAGCTTGAAAATTGGTAGTGAGAGGCGGACTTGAACCGCCGACCTACGGATTATGATTCCGTTGCTCTAACCAGCTGAGCTACCCCACCACATGTCGATCAAAAGAAGCAAAGGTTTCGCATCCCACGTCACCTTTTGTCACGCATTTTTACGAGAGCTCTGGCTTGATTTGCCTTTTTTTTAAGCATTTTCGCCGGGAGATCGGAGGATTTGTTCCCACATTCTTGAGCCTTTGCAAACGACCTTATCGGCATCTTAAAAGTGACCGCATGGGCCACGATAGCCCTGCTCAAAAAAGACTGACCCTCCGCAAATTGTTTGACGTCGCTGCGCTTTGAATTTGCAATAACGCCAACCCCCTGGAGGTTTTGATGACCCGGCATCTACTTGTTGTATCGATGATCTTGTCGCTTTGTGGCCTGAGCGCCTGCTCAAAAGATGACGGAGAAAAAAAAGATCCAAAGCCGGGCGGCCTCACCACCCAGCAGTCCAAACCGGCATCGACCCTGACGGTTCTTGATCAAACGGGAGCACCTCTGGCCGGCGCAAAGGTTCTGATCGGACCTGAACTGGGTAAACCCTTCGCTGGTAATTTTTTGACGACCGATGCTGCGGGGAAATTTGTGGCCCCCGCGGATTGGAGCGACGCCCAGCCCATCACGATTCAAGGCACCGGGCACATTCGCGTGACCTACCTCGCCCAATCGCCCTCAGGACAAAAGTTTAAACTGCGCGGACGCGAAGGCAGCGGAACTTACCAGCTGGGCGGGACAACTTCAGGATTCAATGTTGTTGATCGTGATGGCGTGGCTGATTTTGCCATTGTGATCCCCGCGTTTTCACGCGCGGATCTTTTTAGCTTTGATGTCAGCAAAGTGATTTCAAGTCAGAACGACAGCATCACCGTCGTCGGACAAACCGTCGAAATCCCCTCGAACATTAGCTTGCCCCGCCAAAGAGAATCTTATTTTTTGCCGGTCACGCTCGAGAAGCCCGAGTTTCGAATGTACTTCCGAACGACCGGGATAAAAAAAGTGGTCACGCTTCGTGGCCAATTTCCGTTCAAACAAGTCGTCGATGAACTTCGTGGCAGCCAAGACTTTCTCTCACTCATTAATTTATTCAATATTCAGGGCGGATCGGTTAAAAACGTCAATGTCAGCAGCGGTGGGTCGCGCGAGACTCTTCCGGTTAATGAAATGAACTTTAGCAATAGCCGCCGCATGACCGCACCCAATTTTAAAAACGATGAGGTTGTCATCGCCTCCAGCATGAACCCTAAAGACGGCATGCTCTACCCCTCTGATTTCAAAAATCTGACTGCTCGTCAAAATCAGGCGCTGCAGGTGGTGGCCACAGATGCCATTTTGCTCACGGTCGCAAAACGCAAAGCCGAAACACAAGAGGCGACCTACAACGACCGGATCAGCTCGGCGATTCAACCCTTTGCCTCGGGTGCACTGCCCGAGCTTTTGCCCCTGATCGAAAATCCCCGCCTGCTGGCGTCTCATACGATCCAGATTCCCAGCACAAAACCCGTGGGAACAATCATTCCTGTGGCGACTTATGCAACGCTGAGCCGAGTCTCCACCAAGAGTGTGGGGACCGATGCGATCGAAAGCCTCACAACCGAATGGGAGGTTTTTGCGGACAACTGGGTTCGCGACGTGGCTTTGCCAAAGTGGCCCAAAACGCCCGCTCCGAATGATGGCGGCGACGAAGAATCGACCGAACCACTAGCCGGACAAATGCGCTGGGGCGTGACTCTCTTAGGACAATCACCGATAGCTTCTGGGAGTGCCGAGCTTGGTCCCGACCTTCTAGAAACGGCGACACATGCGACACACTCGTCTCTTGATTTTTAAATCCAAAATCAACCTGGCCATGGTCGCAGCCACTTTGCTCTGGCTTTTGCTGGGCTGCGCCAGTGAACCCATTGCTTCGCGGTCCGATAAACTGGTGCAAAAGTTTAGTTTTCAAAAGATCTTTTTTTATTCCTATGATTCCGTTTGGCGGGCCGCTCAGCTCGCCTTAAAGTACCCCATCGCCGTGAACAACATGGACAATGGGATCCTTGAAACCGACTGGGTCCGCGGTGTTGATGGCTTTCGCCCGGCTCACTTGAGCCGCGAGGCCTCACCTGGTGTGCGGTATAAGGTTCAGCTCTCCCTCGTGAAGGGCAAAGCCGAACGCCGAGAATCCGTGCGCGTCACGATCGTCAAAAAAATCGAGAAGCAGCGGGATTTCTTTTCAGAACCAGAACCACTTGAGACCGATGGCCTCGAAGAAAAGGTTTTGTTTTACCGGATGGAACGCGAACTTGTGATCGAAGAAGCTTTAAAGAGGGCCATGAAGCAAACGGCGAACTAAGTTAGCTGCTGGGTGGCTTGCCCGATCGGTTATTGACTAACGCATACACAAAGGCGCAGTGCCAGCAAGGATAAGACCAAAGCGTCTTTATTTATGCGTTAGTCAATAGTTGATTGATGGGCCCTTGTTTTTGGCCCACTTGATCCAAAGATCTCTTTTTTGATCGATTGAATCTTTATTTTTGCCCAATTTGCTTGAAGTCATGCGCTCAAGCGCGATGATCGCCGAGGAATGCAATCTTCGATCATCCTCTTGCAGGTGCTTTAAAAACAAAGGCATTTCGCGCTCAAGAGGATCATTCGCCAAGACGGCCAAGATCTGCCCGCGAATATACAGACTCTGTTTTTTTCGAAAGTTCATTTTTGCGGTCAGTGCATCCCACAAAAGTTCTCGGTCATTCTGTTCAAGTTTTTTGCCCAGAACGTTGACCGCCGCTGAACGCACGACCAAAGCTTTATCAGATAAAAGTGACCGTGCAGCCCCGAGAGCTTGCCGCGGCAGCACCTCCCTGTAGGCTAAAATGGCGGCGTTGCGCATATACCACTCGGGAGCCTTTAAGGCTTTGGCCAAAATCTTTTCGCTCTTTGGGCCTTGGATTTGCGCGGTCAAAGTCAGCGCTTTCCACCGGGTGCCGTACTCTTCATCTTGGCTAAAAGCCATCGTCTCGAGCTCTTTGGCAAACTGCCCGCCGCGGCCCTTAGCAACGAGCACGCGGTTTTCGGCCGGCAGCGAAAGCAGCTCTTGAACGGTCATTTTGACTTCGGGGCGGTAATCGAGCACTGGATTTTTTGCCGCAAAAGCAGGCAAAGCCAAGCTCACGACAAGCAAAGAAAAACAGAGGTTCAGCGGCGACACCTGGCTCATGGTGCTCCGCCTTTTTTGACAAATTTTTCGAAATCACCCATGAGTTGAGCATCACCGGGCTTGATAGTTTCCATTGAAGCCGCTTCTTCTAGAAGCCTGTTTGAATCCATGCCGTTCTCAAGTGCATTGGTTGCGGTTTCATCGGTCTTGATCGTTTCAAGGCCAGTTGCCTCGGCAACCATCTTGTCGAGATCCATTTTACCTAAATCTAAGTTCTCGGCGGGAACTGGTGCCGCATCAACCACACTGCTGGTGGCCACAGAGGCGGCAGCACTCTCAAATTCACTTAAGGCATCATCCTGCGGTTTTGCATCTGGACCAGCGGGCTCCTCGACCACTTGCTGCTCTTCAACGGCCGCGGCGAACTCTTTGATCAAATCATCATCGGCAACTTCAGGCGGAGCTGGAGTTTGAGGCGGAGCTTCAGCTGGAGCTGGAGTTTGAGGCGATGCTTCCGTGGTGACAGCGGTGGCGGGGGCTGGCCCAGCCACCTCTTCGATTGGAGCCGCGCGTGCTCGTCCCACAAATTCAGGTTCAACTTTGGACGGCGGCTTCAAATCGATGGCCGCAGGCTCGGCAGCAGCGACGGGAGCAGCGACAGGCGCAGGTTCAGGTGCCGCAGGCGCGGGCTCATGTGCCGCAGGCGCGGGCTCAGGTGCCGCAGGCGCGGGCTCAGGTGCCGCAGGCGCAGGCTCAGGTGCCGCAGGCGCAGGCTCAGGTGCCGCAGGCGCAGGCTCAGGTGCCGCAGGCGCAGGCTCAGGTGC
>JBKCUU010000008.1:0-32375 GCA_046318155.1 Bdellovibrio sp.
CGCAAAGAATGGGTGGATGAGGCTCTGGTCAATTGGATTGGTCACCTCCAGAGCGAAAGCTCGGCGGGCCTGACTGAGCTTCATAAATCCGTCGAATATTCGCTGACCCGCGGCGGAAAGCGCTTTCGCCCGGTGCTCTCACTTTTGATCGGCGAGGCTTTCGCGGTGTCGCCCAAGCGCCTCCTACCTTGGGCCGTCGCTGTCGAAATGATTCACACGTATTCTTTGATTCACGATGATCTGCCCGCGATGGACAATGACACCGTCCGACGGGGAGAACCCACGAATCATATGGTGTTTGGCGAGGCGACAGCTTTGCTTGCAGGTGATGCTCTTTTGACCGAAGCCTTTGGCGTGATTGCCTTTGGTTACGAGTCTGAGCCTCATATCGCGGTCTCGCTGATTCGCCTTCTGACCGAGGCTGCGGGTCTGCGCGGAATGGTGGGCGGCCAAGCGATTGACCTCAAATCTAAGCTCTCAGTCCTTGAGCTTTCTGAATTGATTCGGATGCAGGAGATGAAGACCGGGGCTTTGATTCGCGTCAGCAGTGAAGGTGCGGCTCTGATTTGTGGACTCCCCTCAAGTAAACAAAAACTATGCCGTGAGTTCGGCGCCAACTTGGGTTTTGCCTTTCAGTTGCAAGATGATCTTCTCGATTCAACCGAAACGACGGAGAAGGGGTCTTATCCCGACAAGCTGGGTCTCGAAAAAACGAAAGAAAAATTGCTTGAGGTCTCGGCTCAAGCACGCGACTGTTTGAAGCAGCTTGAGCTCTCAAATGGAGAGCTGGCAGATCTGATCCAGATGAATTTGGATCGGACCTACTGATTTTTTCTTAAGCGTGGAGGGGTCCCACATGAAGTTACATCTTCTTTTGTCGACTTTTTTATTTCTAACGGCCTGTCAATCGATGCGAATGGCGCCATCTCGCGGGACAACGCCTGTTGGCACACCCAACTCTCAAGGTCTTGTTCTTCCCACCCATGAGCCCGTCACTCCGATCGAAACTCCGGCGAACGAAGTCATTCCGGTAGAAACGGCACCCGTTGCGGTGAATTTGCAAAAACCGAGATTGTCGTTGGTGCTTGGTGCTGGCGGCCTTCGCGCATTTGCGCACGCGGGTCTCTTGCAAGAACTCTCGAAAGCGAAAATCCCTGTTTTTGCGATAGCCGGTCTTGAGACGGGCGCACTGCCTGCGGCCCTGTACGCGATGAAGGGTCAGCCGTTTGAGCCCGAGTGGCAAATGATGAAGCTCAAAGAAGAAGCCTGGCTTCAGAAAGGTCTCCTGTCGGGGCCTTTTCCGAAGAAAGCAGGGGATTTTTCGGGTTCTTTGAGTTTGATGTATGGCGCAGCTAAGGCCGAAGATGCGAAGATCCCATTTGTATGCCCCTCGTATTCGTCGGCCAAAAAGCAGACGTATATGATGAACCGGGGCGCCTTTGCTCAGATGCTGCTGTACTGCTTGCCTTCGCTGCCTTTGTTTGAAGATCAGCAAGGCAACGGCGCCAATCCCGTGGCGCTCTCGCAAGTAGTACAAGTTTTGAAGGCCAAGGGCACTCAGTTGGTGGTGTACATTGATTTGCTCGCCGATAATCCCTTGCCACTGTCTGAAAACGGAATGATGTGGGGAGTGTACCAATCGGCATTGCAAAGTGATTTTTCGAAGGTCAACGAAGTCGTTAAAGTGTCTGGACTCGGTGGATTTCGAAACTTTGCTGGTCGACGCGAGGCTTTACAAAAAGGACAAGAGGCGGGTCGCCGCCTGGTTCAGATTTTACAATTGAAGTACGGATTTTGAGGTGTACGGATGAGAAAGCCCCGAGAGAATATGCAAGTGTTTGCCGAGAGACGAGCACGCGTCGCCAAAGAACTTGGCGATTCGGTTTTGATTTGTTCATCTCCTGAAGAATACATCCGCAATGGCAGCGTTCACTTTCCTTTTCGGCAAGATTCAAATTTGTATTACCTCACTGGCTTTGAAGAGCCCGAAACTATTTTTGTTTTTCGCCCTGGAAAATCGCCTGGGACTGTTTTGTTTGTTCGCCAAAAAGATGCGACTCGCGAAACTTGGGACGGCTTTCGCTTTGGTCCCGAGGCCGCGCAAGAAATGTTCAACATGGAAGCCGTGTATCCGATCGAAGAATTCGACAAACACATTGTCGGATTGCTCAAGGGTGCCGACAGTCTTTATTACCGCCATTACAAGAACCGCGAGATGGACAAAAAGATCGAGCAAACTCTGCAAGATCTTCGAGTCAATCAAGGTCGAACCGGCTTTGGACTTTTAACGGTTCATGATGCCGACCAGTTTTTGGGTGAGTTTCGCGTGATCAAAGGCCATGCTGATCTTGAAAATCACCGCCAGGCGTGCCGACTCTCGTCAGAAGCTCACACCGAGACAATGAAGTTTGTCCGTCCCGGTCGCAATGAGCGTGAAGTTCAAGGATTTTTTAATTATCAAATCATGAAGCGCGGAGCGGCCCGTGAAGGCTATGGTTCCATCGTGGCGTCCGGTGCAAATGCCTGCACCCTTCACTATGTTTTTAACGATGAGCCCTGCAAGGACGGAGACTTGTTGTTGATCGATGCGGCGGGTGAGTTCAATTATTTTACCTCGGATATCACGCGAACCTATCCCGTCAATGCCAAGTTCACCGATGCTCAGGCCGAAGTTTACGAAGGTGTTCTCAAAATTCAAAAAGCGATCATCGATGTGGTTCGTCCTGGCGTGCCCTTTATGGACTTGCATCAAATGGCGGCCGAGCAGTTGACTGAATTGATGCTTGAACTTGGGCTTTTCACAGGACGCCGTGATGATTTGATTCAGGCCAACAAGCATCGCAAGTATTATCCGCACGGCGTCGGTCATTTTTTGGGCATGGACGTGCATGACCTTGGACTTTACTTGGACCGCAAGACCCAAGAGCCTCGAAAAATTGAAGCGGGCATGGTGTTTACTGTTGAGCCCGGTCTGTACATTCCTGCAGGTGATGCCGATGCCGAGGCCAAGTACCGCGGCATTGGCGTGCGGATCGAGGACAATATTTTGGTCACGCAAACGGGTCATGAGAATATGACCACGACTTGCCCTAAAGAAGTCGCGGAGCTCGAGAAGTTGATCGGCAAGGGCTCAAGTCTGTAATGGCAGGGCAAAGATTGTAGGGCTAAAACTGATGCACGAACCAGCCACGCTCACGGGCAACCGCGCGGAGTTTTTCTTCGGCCTCAAACATTTCATGACCGGGCGTTGAAGCGCCAACAGGCAGACGGACGCGGCTGGCGCATTCAAGTAAGGACAAATCGCCCAGCGTATTTCCTGAGCATAAAAAAGGTGCTTGGCCCTTGGTTTTATCCAAGATTGCCGAAGCCTTGCCTTCCCGGTAGGTCATGTAGCCCGCGGCGTTTTCGGTGATGACGCCATCAACAACAGCGGTTTCGATCCCGATCACTTGATCATGGCGAAGACCCAGCCGTAAGGCTCCTGGTTCGACGGCCCACTTGACCGACGCGGTCACAATCCAAATTTGGACGCCTTCTTGGAGTAAAAGCTCGATCAATTTTTGCTGCTCGGCAAAAACAGGTAGAGGCTCTCGCGCGGCGACGGCTCTTTCGGCCCAGCTTCGAACTTCAGCAAGCGAATGGCCTTGGTTGATTTGTGCCAACCAAAGGTAGGCGGGCCGTGGATCTCCCGTTTCTTTCCAATCGCGGTAATGCCGCCAAGGATTTGCGGGTAAGCTTGGAAGCAGTCCCTGAGAAATTTGAAATTTAAAGAAAGACTCGCCAAGATCGGTATCCCACAAGGTTCCGTCAGCATCAAAAGCGGCAACCGGAGCTTTGCCGCTCTTGCGCTCCTCGTCCAAAGCTTGACGAATTTGATCCCAGATGACGGAAGGATAACTTTTGTACTTCACAAATCGCAGCCTAAGTTTAGAATGGGCCACATGTCACTGAATTTGAGAGTCATCGAAGCCGCCGAAGCCGACCAGATCATCGAGTTTGAACAAAAACGATTGGTTGAATCGACCCCGAATGAAATGGACCGCGTGATGGCCGGCTGGCATGCACGTTGGCGTAAAGAATCGCTTGAGCACTACTTAAAAATGGGCTGGAGCTTTTTGGCGATGGACGACAACAATCAGCTGATAGGTTATTTTTTGGGTCAGCCACTTTTGTTTTTTGACGGACAAACTCAGTCTCTATGGGTCGAGCACCTTCAAGCGTCTTCACTTCAAGCGCGTGATGCGCTCACGGATTTGGCCTATCGCCTGTCGCGTGAAAAACATTTTCAACGCGTGTACTTTCCGAATCAGCCACATATCCTCAATTCAATCCGCCCCCTCAAGCCCGAAGAGTTCGGACCGCAAACAATTTTTCTGAAAACGACAAAAACATGACCGACACATTTTCGTTTAAAGACCGAACACTGGCTTTAAACGATTTCAGCTCTCGCGAATTTGACCTCGTGATCATTGGGGGCGGCATTAATGGCGCCGGGGCCGCCAGGGATGCGGTTTTGCGCGGAATGAAAGTGGCTTTGATCGAAGCTTCCGACTTTGCTTCGGGCACGAGCTCCCGCTCGAGCAAGCTGGTCCACGGCGGAATTCGTTATCTCGAGAATCTAGAGTTTCATCTTGTCTTTGAAGCCCTCAATGAACGGACGCGGCTCTTTCAGATGGCACCTCATTTGGTGCATCCACTTAGATTCATGATGCCACTTTATCAAGGTGGCCGCGTCGGCATGTTTAAGATGGGTCTGGGCATGTGGCTTTATGATGCACTTTCGCTTTTTGAAGCTCCCGAAATGCACGAGCGTCTAAATGCGAAACAATGTTTCGAAAGACAGCCGCTGCTGCAGCAAAAAGAACTTTTAGGTTCGTACGTTTATTCTGATGCCTACATGGACGACGATCGTTTGGTGTTTGAGACGTTGCGCTCGGCACGTGGACCACTCTTTGCCTGCGCCAACTATGTACGCGCCATAGGCGCCGAATTCTCGACTGCTGTGGCAACCAAAAATCAAGTGGCTCCGCAGGTCGTTGGCGTTAAATGCCGTGACGAAAAAACAGGCAAGACTTTTTCAATCCGAGGTCGGCATGTCTTGAGTACGGTGGGACCATGGACAGACGAGCTGGGCGAACAGCTTTTTAAAAAGTGGAACAAGGTCTTGCGTCCCACGAAGGGCGTCCACCTGACCTTCGAGAAAAAACGCTTTCCACTCTCGAGCGCAGTCGTCATGGGCGCGGAGAGCCGTGTTGTTTTTGGCATTCCCCGACATGAGATGGTCATCGTCGGCACCACCGATACTGACTTTCAAGGCGACCCCGCAAAAGTTTCGACAACAACTGATGATGTGAAATATCTCTTAAGCGTCGTCGACAAATATTTTCCGGGTGCGAAACTAACAGATCAAGACATCGTCGCAACCTATGCGGGGGTTCGTCCGCTCGTAAAGGATGCGTCTGAGAGCGAAGGCAAAACTTCGCGTGAGCACACAATTTGGACGAACGAGGATCGTGTTACTTTTGTCGCCGGCGGAAAATACACCACCTATCGTTTGATTTCGGAGCAAGCGGTCGATCATTGCCTCAAGCACTTTTCAATTGAAGATCGAGTCCAGTACCGAGCGGGTCCCAGCGCCTCTGCGCTCAACCCGCTGGTCACGCTCGATTCGATAGAGCAAAATCCCGATCGTAAAGTAAAAATTAGGCAAAAGACTCAGCTCTCAGACGAAGAGGCCACCTGGCTAGTTGATCGCCATGGCGGCGAAGCGGACGTGATTCTTGAGCGGTATGGTTTTGATCTCACGTATTGGGAGTACGAGGCGCTGCACGCGATCGATCAAACGATGTGTCTGCACCTTGTCGACTTTTTCACGCGCCGTGTACCACTTGTGTTGTCGCGAGCGGATCATGGTGCCTCTTTGATTGAAGTCCTTTTGCCCCTTTTCTCGACCAGGCTCGCTTGGTCCAGTGAGACCGCTCAAAAAGAAGTCCAGGCCCTTGAAGCTTACGTTGAGCACGAGTTTGCTTGGAGAAAATCCTTTGACTCACGCTAATGCGGCGAGGCAAGGCGCGGCAGCCCCTGTCCAAAAGTTTAGCTAACTTAGCGCATTGACTCCTTTTTTTGCGGGGTCTAGACTTTTCGTTGGACTCACAAGAAGAGAGCAACATGGGATTTCTGGATAAATTTTCCGACTATTTTTCGAACGACATCGCAATCGATCTTGGAACCGCCAACACGCTGGTTTATTCACGTGGACTAGGCATTATTTTGAACGAGCCGTCTGTCGTTGCCGTCCAAAAAAACTACCGGGGATCCCAGAACCGAGTTCTCGCGGTCGGTAAAGAAGCCAAAGATATGTTGGGACGAACCCCCGGCAGCATCGTCGCGATTCGTCCGATCAAAGACGGCGTCATTGCGGACTTTGAGGTCACGCAATCAATGCTCAAATATTTTATCCAAAAAGCGATGGGGAATAAAAAGTCTTTTATACGCCCCCGCATCATTATTTGCGTTCCGTACGGTATAACCCAAGTCGAAAAACGCGCGGTCAAAGAGTCGGCTCAGTCAGCCGGTGCGCGTGAAGTTTATTTGATTGAAGAACCCCTGGCTGCCGCGATTGGAGCGGGTCTCCCAATTACCGAACCCAGTGGCAATATGGTTGTTGACATGGGCGGCGGGACGACGGGAGTAGCGGTTATTTCACTGGGCGGTATCGTTTATTGCAAATCGATTAAAGTTGCCGGCGATAAGTTTGATGAGGCCATCGTTAATTATGTTCGTCGTCAGTTTAATCTTTTGATCGGCGAGCGCACCGCTGAAAATATCAAAATACAAATCGGTAACGCCTATCCCTTTGAAGAAGAGCGTGTCATGGAAATCAAGGGCCGTGACCTGGTTGCTGGGGCACCTAAAACCATCGAAGTTACCAGCTCGCAAGTGAACGATGCCCTGATGGATCCACTCTCTGAAGTTATTGATGCGGTTCGAACCGCACTTGAAAAAACACCGCCCGAGCTGGCGTCTGACATTGTCGATAACGGAATTGTTCTGACGGGCGGTGGCGCTTTGCTTGCCAACCTTGATGTCCTGCTCCGTGAGCGAACTGGACTGCCAGTTTCGATCGCTGAAGACCCACTCACCTGTGTTGTGATGGGATCAGGTCGAGTCCTCGAAGAACTGGACCTGCTCAGACAGCTGACAATCGAATAAACTTTCAATCATGATGGGCGACTCCGAAGTTCGCGCCCTCGCACTCTTTTTCTTTTTTGCCAGCCTCGATGAGTACCGGGCGAAAGAGACGGCTTCGAAAGCAGCTGATGAGTACGAGCGCATACTTAAAAAAGATCCAAAAATTGATCCCGCTGTGGGCGTCATCTTGGCTTCGTACAAAGTGTGGATTCAATTCAAATCAAAAATTCCGCGCGGTCGACCCCAATTTTCGAACGAATCGGGTTGGCTCTTTGTTGACAAAATTGATCTCGGTCATTGGAAAGAGTTTCAGAAAACAGCGCCCGAAGATGAGTTATTGGCCCTCATCTGGGTTCACATTTTGGGCTTTAGCGAAGAACAAGTTTCAAGAGCACTGGGTTTAACAGAGGGAACTCTGCGCTACCGAGTGGGCCGCGGTTTGCGCAAGCTCGGGACATTCTTGGCGCCGACCGGACGCTCATTGAAAGCGATCAAATCGACATGACCGACATTAAACTTTCAAAAAAAGGTGACCGCGAAGTCTCGCAATTTGTCGGACAAGAACTTCTTTATGATTACATCCGCGGCGAACTCGATCAAGATCGTGTCAAAGCACTTGAACACACCTTATCTGAAAATCGTGATCTGAAGACCGAGCTCGAAAGAATTCGTGAAGGTCTTCACTACGTGATGGATTTACAAAAAACCCAAGTGTCCGCTAACTTGGTCGAAAGCATTCGAACGCCGTCAACCTACTTTCAGGTTCTTTTGCAAAAGACAAAGTTTGGTGACTGGCCCGAAGGCGTAAAACTAGCAGCCGAAGGACTTATCATTGGCGGCATTTCACTTTTAATCATCGCACTGATTCCTTGGAGCCGAGTCCTTGATTGGAAAACAGAGCTTGAGCACACCTCGATCACCCTGACCGAGGTTACAAAAAGCCCGCAGTCTGATCCGGATGCCGAGGTTGCGCCGAGAGCCGAAAGTGAAATTGACAGCTCTGTTGTTTTTGAAGATGAAAACAAGGCCCGGCCTTCGCCGACGCAAGCTGTCGCAAAAATGAAGCCGGCCGAAAGCCCAGCAGCCATGACGTCGCCACCTATAGTTCCCACTCCTGGTGCGGGGGATGTCGCCGCTGCCCCGGCTGTGCGTGCGGCGGCACCCGATTCAGGCAAACGCCAGGGGATCATCTACCGGGGAACCCTGGCAGTCACCAACGTGACGGCCGTCACCGAGAAATTGGTTGAACTGGTCAACACCAACGGTGGCCGCAAAGCCGGTGAGGTTGAGCTGGGTTGGAAAAAGGGAACAGGAAGCTACTTTCACTTCACGCTTCCCAGTGCCAATTACAGAGCCTTGGTTGAGCATTTTGGGACTTTTGGAGCTTTGAAAATTCAGAAAGAGCCGCACCCGCGCGTGATGCCCGACGGGATTATCAGGTTGATCATCACGGTTGATGAGAAGAAATAAATGGAAAATCGAACCACGCGAAAACCCTCGAGATCGCTGCGGACGATTCTAATTGTTTGGTTTTTGCTTTTCTCGGTGGTTCCGCTGGCGTTTGTTACGGGCTACTCGGTTATCAAGTACGAAAAGGCGATTGATCATGAACTTTCTCAGCGCCTTGTCGGCAATGGCCGCGAAGTCAGCGTTATTCTCAATGACTTTTTGACCACACTTCAGCAGCGACGTGACCGGTACTTATCTGACCCAGGTCTTGTCTATCATTTATCGACGGGCGATGCTTCGGCGATCAGATCTCTTGCAACGTCTTGGGTTCGCTCAGATTTGTCGACGAGCTTGACCTTTTTTAGCCGCACGGGACGGATGTTGACCTCAGTTTTTAAGGACCAAAGAGGGGAAGTCCGCCAGTTCAATCCGGCCTCGGGAAGCGCCCTTTACCTTTCAAAGCAAAATCTTGAAAAACTGAAAAACAACAAAGAGTATTCTTTTGCCGAACATGCGCCAAACCAAAAACTATCGCTTGTTTTGTTTACTAAAGTGGTGGGTAAGTCGGGCCGTTTGGTCGGTTATCTTGAGCAGCTGATTGATCTCGACAAAGGATTTCTTGAAAAACTTCAAGATCGAATGAAACTTGAACTCATTTTTTTGAAATCGGGTGGCCAAGTCACGGTTGGAACGCATTCAGATTTTTCTCTCTATAAAAAAGAATTTTTCGAAGAAAGGCTCGATCGCAAGAAGGCCGAATTTTTTGAATTGCGCCTACGTGGGGAGCCCTACGGTTTTATCTTTTACCCTCTGCGCTGGGGCAATTCAGACTTTTTCATCGCAATGGGCGCGAGTAAGAGTGAAGCGATCTCGGTCTTGCGCAACGTCAACTATGCTTTTTACACGGTGGTTGGCGCCATTGTTTTACTTTTGATCATCACGATTTTATTCACCTCGAATGCAGTTCTTAAGCCATTGAATGAGCTGCTCGAGGCGATTGAAAACATGCAGCTTTCTGACCAGGCCGTCGAAATTCCGATTAAGTCCGAAACCGAGATCGGTTTGCTGGCAGAAAGCTTTAATCAGATGAGCCGAAGTGTTTCCAAAGCACGTAGGGAACTAAAAACCAAAATCAACGAGCTGGAAAAAACAAATCAAGAGCTTCTCGAGACGCAGTCCCGCCTCGTCCACTCGTCAAAAATGGTGAGCTTGGGTCAACTCGTTGCGGGCGTTGCGCACGAACTCAACAATCCAATTGGTTTCATTTACTCAAACATGTCGCACTTAAGTGACTATGCCAATCGCCTCATTAAATTAGCCGAGACTGCCGAGCGCAATCCGCAAGGTGTCGCAAAACTGATTCAAGAGTATGATCTTGAATACATTAAGAAAGACTTACCAAAGTTGATTTCATCTTGCGAAGATGGTGCGCGCCGAACCCGTGACATCGTTTTGGGACTTCGAAACTTTTCACGCCTTGAGGAGGCCAAGCTCAAAGAAGTCGATCTGCATGAGGCGATCGACAATACATTGAACCTGTTGGCCGGCGAGCTAAAAAACCGTGTTCAAGTTCATAAGCGGTACGGTCAGGTGCCGATGGTCAGTTGTTTCGCGAGCCAGATAAACCAAGTGTTTATGAATATTTTGTCGAACGCAGCCCAAGCGATTGAAACGAGCGGAAATATCTGGATCAGCACGAAACCGGTGACCTCAGCAAACGGCCGATCCATGGTGTCGATTTCAATCCAAGATTCTGGTAAGGGGATGACTCCGCAACTCGTCGAAAAGATTTTTGATCCCTTCTTTTCGACCAAGGCAGTGGGGCAAGGAACGGGCTTAGGTCTTTCGATTTCGTACGGAATTGTTCAAAATCATGGTGGCGAAATCCAGGTCAAAAGCCAGGTTGGGATCGGGACCGAGTTCATCTTGAATATCCCGGTCAAAGCCGATCCGCCTAAGAATGTGGATTTCTTTTCCTAAAAACGTATCAGGCTGAGACAGCTTACCGTCTGAAAGATGTCTTTTGCGGTCGAGATTTCAGCTCAAAATCCGATAAGTTGACGTGAGTAAAGACAAATCAGAATTCACGCAAACCAAGACTTTGCCGCCACTTCGTGATTCTAAGGCGCCGAGGCACCCGTCAACGATGCCGCTGCCTCCGCAGCGAATTGTCCCCAATCAAAAAAAGCAAAAATCCCCGGCTTGGATGGGTGCGGCTTTGATTTTGGCTGCGTTTGGATTGATTTACATGGTTTGGAATAGTGACCAAATTGCTGGCAAAACTGAACAAGCTTCGATGTCAAAAAAAGAGAGATCGAAGATCGATCTCGTCGTGAACAAGCACTTGATCATGACCAACAAAAAAATCGAGCTCGAACAAGAGCGTGCGCGCCTTGAGCACCTCGCCGACACTCCTTCCGTGGGTGATCAAATTTTACCTCGCAATAAACCAAATGCGCTTTATGGAGTTGATCACAGCTCTGATCGCAATGAACTTAATGCGGTTCGTGATCTGGAGCGCCCACCCGAGTTGAATATCAGTTCGCCGGATGCGGTGATTCAGTCAGAACTGGCAGATACGGCCGCGATTGCTGAAAGTGAACGCCGATACCGTGATGAGTATGCCCGACAATTTATTGCGAATGCTAAAGCCGCTGGGTACGCGATTGAACTCGATGACAACTTTGTTGTTAAAAAAGTGATGAAGATCAAACCGCAAGGGCGCACACTCTTTGACCGTGGCGGCGGTTCGGCCGCCCACTAATTTTTAAAATCCGGTCATTCCCATTTTTACAAAGAAACCCCGGTCCGCCAGACTGCAGTATCCGGTCTTGTCTAAGATCAAATGATCTGTCAGCGGAATTTCGATCAAGCGCCCCACTTTCCAGAGTTTGCGTGTGACGGTGAGATCCGCTCTCGAGGGCAGTGCTTGGCCCATGGGGTGGTTGTGGGCCATAACAAACGAAGTTGCGTTGGCATTTGCCACAAACCGAATGACATCGCGTGGGTGAACAGGGCACGAATGGACTGTTCCACGAAACAGCATTTTCGCCTCCAAGACCTGCAGCTCAGAGCCCAAGGCCAGCGCCCAAAACTCTTCTTGTTCGGTTGAGAACTTCTCCTTCAAGTACCCGTAAGCTTGGTGACTGTTTCTAATCTGGTTTTGAAACACCTTAACCTCCTGTGTCGACCGTTTTTAGATCATTTGGATGCAAGGAAGGAGCTTTGTCCTTTTAGACGGGAGTCGAGGCGGGGACGAAATCCGGTACCGTCCGTCACATGTTTGGCCTTGGCTTTCGAGGACGAACTTTTTAGACTCTTAGACAATCAAACTTACCCAAAAAAGGGGTTGATATGAATTTTCAAAAAGTCGCTTTATTCACGGTTCTTGCTGCTGCTCTGATGGGTCTGATCTCTTGCGGACCTAAAGCTTTTGTCAAAGGAACTTATGACGACCCTAATCGCGAAAATCTTTTGAATGACCAATGGTCTGAAACAGATATGCAAAATGCGGTGAAAGCCATGGTCGATAGCATGGTCGCTCACCCGGCGATCACGCGTTCGACCAACCCACCCATTTTGATCGTCACGAATTTGCAAAACAAAACCAGCGAGCGCATCGACACTCAAAGCATCATGGATATGGTTCGCGTGCAGTTGACTAAATCAGGAAAAGTCGCGTTCATCGATAAAGAAGCCCGCAATGACATCGCTGATGAGTACAACTACCAAGACTCGGGTATGACCGAAGAAAAAACCAAAAAAGGTCCCGGCGGCCAAGTGGGCGCGGATTTTATCGTGAACGGTCGTTTGGATTCGATCGTTCAAGAGGTCGGCAAAGACAAAACCATCTACTACAAATTGACGCTCAACATGACCAACATCAAAACCAGCGTCATCACGTGGACGGATGACAAACAGATCCGCAAAACTTACAAAAAGAAAACGATTGGCCTCTAAACGACCCTTCGATTTTTTTTGCTCCAACCTGGAGCAGTTTAGTGACTGGAGCCAAACGTGAAAACCGGGCTTTTGATTCGATCGCTTTTGATCTGGATCGGAGTCCTTTTTCTTTTAAGCTCCTGCGCGACTTATCAAAACAAGTTGCGCGAACCCCGCGCCCTTCTTAAAGAGGGCCGCTTCAGTGAAGCGATCGAAAAGCTAAGGCCCCTGGCCGAAAAGAAGTCCGATGATCAACTGGTCTATCTGATGGAGCTGGGCTCTGCCTACCAAATGGCCGGGCAGTACAAAGAGTCAACTGAGGTCTTTTTAAAGGCGGACCGCTTGGCCGATCAAGTTGATTACACCTCGGTTTCAAACGTCACACTCGCGGCCTTAGGCAGCGAAGAGATGATCCAGTACAAAGGCGATTCGTTTGAAAAGCTTTTGATCAACGCCAATACCGCTTTGAATTCGACGATGCTCGGGCAGTTTGATGATGCGTTGGTGGATGCAAGACGGATCAACGACAAGATCAACACGATTCGCCTCGCGGGTCGAGAGGACTATGAGAAAAACTCGTTTGCCGAATATCTTTCGGGGCTCTTGTGGGAAGCCGATCGCAATTTTGATAACGCCTACATCTCCTACGAAAATGCCTACAAGATTGATCCGAGCATTCCATTTTTAGCCGAGGATCTCATTCGTGGAGCCAAGAAGGCCCGCCGCCAGGACACTTACAAGAAATGGAAAAAAGAATTTCCCTCTGTTTCGGAAAATCCAGATTGGTATGACAAAAACAAAGGTGAGATCGTCGTCGTGATCTTGCAAGGTTGGGGGCCGCGCAAAGATTTTTCTCCAGAGAACCGACGCATTCCCCGCCTGTACCCGACGTCTTCGATGACGGCTTCGGTTCGGGCCGAGCTGGTGCCCGCTGTGATGGCCAGCTCTCAAGACAAAACTCAGCAACAAAATTCAAAACCCGTTTATAACATCGAGCAAGTGGCGATTCGAACCTTGGATGCAGACTACGGCTGGCTGGTGGCTCGTAAAATTGGTGCGTTTGCGGCCAAAGAAGTGATGGCCGATCAAATCCGCCAAAAAAACGAAGTGCTTGGGCTGGTGGCTTGGTTGGGAATGCACCTTTCAGACCGAGCCGATCTCAGACAGTGGTCAACACTCCCAGAGACGGTGCAGCTAGCCCGGTTTTGGGTGAACTCGGGATCTTACCGCCTGAACCTCAAAGCTCTTGATGCGGGCGGCACACTGACCTCTGAGATGACTCAGACCCCCGAGCTGACAGTTAAAGCTGGTCAAAAGACCTTTTATCTTTGGCGCCCACTTCAATAATCGAAAATGAAGAGTCCTCTGCTGAAAATAGCGAGCCCAAAAACTTTAGTGTAGGCGACGGCACGCGAAAAACAAAAACCCGGGATGGGCCCGGGTTTTTATTTCTGGTCAACGCGTCCCTCAAGGAGCGCCGGATAGAATTTTCAGTCGGTATCGTGTTCAGCAAAAAGTCTTAGTTGTTGAAATTGCCGTTGTTCGAGCTTGGCAAGATCGGAGCGTTGTCGTCTTGCAGACCCGGCAAGATTGTGGCTTTTTCAGCCGCAACTTTTGCAGTCGAATCGACAGAAGCTCGAGCAGCTGCGCTTGCTACGCGCTGTTCAAGATTTTCTTTCACGCTGTCAGTCGACGCTTTTTCAGCTTGGGCTTGTTGAGCCGCGGCCTGCTTCGTCATGTAGTCAGCGGGGAAAGCTCCCAGTTTAGCGAGGTAGTTTGAAATGCTACCATTGCCATTTTGGATGATTTCACGCAGTGTAAAAAGTGGAGCGTATTGAGACGCTTTCTTTTCAGCTTCGAAAATGATCTGGGTCAAAGTCGCCGCAGTGATGTCATTTTTCGACTTATTGTCGATAACCATCACTTCTTCGTTGGTGCGAATCATTTTAGCGATATCGTCCAAGGTGACATAGCAGCTCTGCTGAGTGTCGTAGAGCTTCCGGTTTTGATACCGTTTAATGATTTTGATCTTACCATTGGTTGCTTTCACCATGGTTTCGTTTTGGTTCATCAAAGTGGCCTCCCCCTTCGTTAAGTCCTTAGAACTTTTGGGTTTTGTGATGGGCGGGAAACTAAACAGGGCGCCACATGTTGTCAAGTGAACAAATCCCAAGCATTTTAACGCGGAGCCAAAATGCTCCGACCCTCTGTATGAGACACAAAAAGTTCGACTTCCGGTCAGAAAATAAGGGCCCCCCTCTTTAGAACTTTCAGGACCTAGCCGAAAGAAGGGGGATGAATAATGGTTTTGAAAATAGACAGTTAGATAAAGAGGTTACGTCAAAATACAAGGCCCGTCTCGGGAGTCTTGTCTTGGGCCTTTGTCTCGTTATTGGACCCGTTTGGGCCACATGGCGCAGCGGTCCAGACGAGCGTCAGATCGCCAAAGCACAGGGTATTGCCTACCAGGTCTTGGAGATCCGAAGGAAATCTCTTCAATCTGAACGTCTGTCTGAAGGTCTTCCTAGTCGCGGCCCAGCATCGGCAAGCTCATTCACGGGTGAAGGCCGGATTGGTAAGGCGCCAGACGGAAAGCCCTATTTTTACCAAGTGCATGAAGATTCGACTCACTGGGCGATCTCTGTCTGGTCGGAAGCTGATTCCGAGCACAAGACCGAAGTCCGAATTCATAAAGATCAACTCTGATTCAATCAAGAGTGTCTCGAATTGCGCCGAAGAGAGTCCTAACAGGGAGGACAGCTATGTCCCATGCGACTCTCAGGGCTTTTTCAGTGGCGTCAAAATCAATTTTTTTAGCAGTTGCCGCCCTGACGACGCTAGCATGCGCAACAAGCGATTATGATCGTGACCGCTCCTCCTACTTCGATGCGGCCTACAATGATCGAAACCGAGCTCCCGCTTCAATGACACCTCCGCAAAACGCAGCTGATTTGGGCGAGCGCGTCGATATCTCAACTCAGCGGGCCCAGGCCGATTATCATTTCGCAGCGGGGGAGGCTTACTCCTTCGATGGCCTTCACAGCAAAGCCATCGAATCATTTAAGTCAGTTTTGATTTATGACGCCGACTCGGCTCAGGTGCGTCTGCGCTTGGCTGCCGAATATGTCAAAATGGGCGCAATGAGTGAGGCCCTGCGCCAAGGTGAAGAGGCTCTCGCCAAAGACCCGAAGAGAACAGACACCCACTTACTCTTGGGCGGTTTGTATTCGAACTTAAAGAACTACCCCAAGGCGATCAGCTCGTATGAAGCGGCTCTGAAGTTAGATCCTAAAAATACGGATGCTTTGATGTACCTAGGCGCGGTGTACGCTGAGCGTAAGGCTTTCGACAAAGCGGTCAAGTATTTCGAAGCTTTGGCGAAAGAAGACAACTACCAAACTCCTCAAACCGCTTTCTACTATATCGGCCGAATCCGCGAAGACCAAGGAACGAAACCTGCTTTGAAAGCATCTGAAGCGGCATTTAAAAAAGCCATCGAGCTTAAGCCTGACTATCTTGAAGCCACCGTTGGCCTCAGCGGATTCTATATCCGGCAGAAAAAATCGGCGTTGGCGTTAGAAGTGATGCGCAAGTTCCAGCGTGATCATGGCCCTAACTTGAAAATTGCAGACCTGCTTTCTTCCCTCTACTTGCAAGAAGAAAAATACGACCTCGCGCTGGACCAGCTCGAAATCCTAGAGAGTGATCCAGATGAGGCGTTAAATGTAAAAGTGAAAATGGCTTTGATCTACATCGATCAAAAACAGTTTCCTCAAGCTGCGGCAAAATTGACCGAAGTTTTAAAGCAAGCTCCGGAATCGGACAAAATTCGCTTTTACTTAGCGGCCGTGTACGAAGAGATGGGCGTGGCGGATAAAGCGATCGAGCATTTCTCGAAAGTTCCTGCGACTTCTTCCTTCTATCAGGATTCAGTTGTTCACGCGGCCTACTTGCTGAAAGAAACGAAGAGAAACAAAGAAGCCATCAAGTTGGTGGGCGAAGCTCTGAAAGAGCGCAAAGACATTCCTCAGTTTTATGCTGTCTATGCTTCGCTCATGGACGACTCCGGCCAAGTTGACGGCGCAATTGTCTTGCTAAAAGAAGGAATCGAGAAGTTTCCTGATTATGTTCAGCTTCGATTCTTTATGGGCACATTGCTTGATCGCAAAGGCGAAAAAGAACAAAGCATCGAGCATATGAAAAAAGTGGTCGAGATGGATCCCAATCATGTTCAAGGCTTGAATTACTTGGCTTTTAGTTACGCTGATTTGGGCATTCGCCTGGAAGAAGCCGAAAGCCTCGTTAAGCGAGCTCTCGAGATGGAACCGAAAGATGGTTACATCTTGGATACCTATGGATGGGTGTTGTTCAAGCTTGGAAAAACCAACGAAGCGATCCGTGTTCTCGAGGCGGCTCATTCGCACCAGCCAGATGAAAGCATTATTGCTGAACACTTGGGTGATGCTTATTACCGCTCACAGTTTATGGATAAAGCCCGCCGCATGTACGAAAAAGCGGTTGAGCATGCCTCAGACGAAACCAAGGTTCGCGAAATCCGTATGAAAATCACGGCGATTGAAAAACAAGAAGTGGTGGGATTCTCGAAACGTCAGCCCGCTTCGCTTGTGAGCCCCGAAACCAAGGATCCCAACTCCGACAAGTAAGAATCATATTGCTCGGCATTGATGCGGTCCTGTTTTAAAAATACGGGAGTGTTGTGGTGCCATCACTCAATTCTTTTCAACCCCCATTTACATGACCACGGTATAGTGGTACATTGGTATAATGTTTTGGAGGTGCTTATGGTTGCCCGTCGAGCATTTAAAGGTCAAGTTCATGTCCGTCTCTCACCTGAGGCCCACGAAGACGTGGCAAAAGAAGCCTTTGAGAAAGGAACTTCCATCAGTGGCATTGTCGCCCAATCTTTAATGATTAGACGGGCTCTCCGAAACATTGACCCTTGGAAGACCGTGGCCGAAATCCGTGAAGCCAACAAGGGCGTGAACCCCAAAGAACTTGAGACCGACGTTGTGAAGGCCATCAAAGCCGTGAGAAAGAAAGCCCGTGCCTAAACGGCCTCGTCTGGTGGTGGATACAAACATCATTGTGAGCGGGCTTATCACCTCAGGCACTCCACCAGCGAAAATTTTGGACGGCATTCACAATAAAAGAATCACGCTTCTGATTTCCGATGAAGTCATCAGCGAATATCTACGGGTTTTGGAATATCCCCATATTCGCAAATATAAAAAAATTACCGACGAAACTATTAGCCGCCTCACAGCTCTTTTTATCAACGAAACAGAACGAGTGGAAATTCTCAATCCTATCACCGCAAGCCCTGACCCCGATGACGACAAGTTCTTGTCGTTGGCGGTAGAGGGACAAGCCGACTTCATTATCACAGGCGATAAAGCCGACCGTCTCTCACTCAAAGAAATTTCTGGAATTAAAATCATCACGGCCAGAAATGCCGTGGAGAAATTCAAACTCTAAAAAGACAGTCCTGACGAAGGTCAAGAACTGGTCAAGTGCTTTCGACGCTTAAGGCTGAGCTTCGAAGTTGCGGCCGGATAAAATTGGACCCAAAAATCTCATGTACTCTTCGTAAGTCGGCGCATTGATTTGTTCGACATTCAAAAGATGCTGAATATTTTCAGAGCCGTCGCCGACGGCTTTAAGACTTACGCGAGTGCCATTGTCTAAACCCGTCGTGATGGTTTTTGCACCTGACATGCGAACGCCGCCCTCTTTGGGCTGCATCACAGAATACGCCGACTTCAGGTTGAGAGCGGCACGCTTGCCATTAGACTTGCGCAAAAATTGAGTACGAACATCATAAGCGATAACTATCTGGTTGCCGTTCACGGTGACGCGAGCACCAGGCAAGATCCGCCCCGTAAGGCTACTGATATCATTTTTTTGAGCCAAAATTTCGTCTTGAAGAGAAATTTCAAAATTAAGGGCAAACGTGTTTCGCGTTTGATTCACGATGATGGCCATTTTAACATTCACGGGACAGACAGAACCGGCAATCGCAAAATTCTTTTTAACAATGACGTCTTCCTTGGCGGGAGTTGGGGCGGCAGCATTGGCTTCAGAGGTTGATTTTAATGCGTCAAGAATATCGCTGAACTTTCCCGAACGGGCGCATTTTCCAGAAGCTGATTGCAGTGCGCTTTTAAGTTCTTTCACCAGTGGATCAGAGTCGCGGGCTGTCGAGTCTGAAAGCATCCATTCGAGTCGGCCAGCAGCGAGAAGCGTTTCTTCAAGCGCTCCAATTTCTTCGACGTTCAGAATCTTGTCAGCCGTCACTGGTTTGCGAGGCTTCGGTGCGCCTTCGTCGGCTTTTTTGGCACCACAGGCCGCTAGCAACAAAAAAATTGGTAGAGCGATCGTCGGTTTCACTGACATCCTCCTATGAGGGGCGGCCAAGAGACATATTGTTGGGCAGATAAAGATGTCTTTATAATTGATTTTGAGAAGCTCTGCCGAACAGAATGAAGGTTATGAAAGCATTGCAAATTTTGTCTAGTCTTTTGACAGCAATTTTCTTGAGCGCCTGCGCGAGTTCCCCTCCGTTGTCACCAACCTCCAAAGATGCGGCCGCTCAGCTGCCCCGTCGCGTGGCCATCGAGGGCCGCGTCCAACTGCAAGACAAACAGGAAAAGAAGACGTTCACGATCACCCTGTCAGCGGTCGCGATCGAACCTTCGCATCTGCGTTTGGATTTGAACGGCCCCTTCGGTAAAGCTCTTGGAAAAGTCGTCATTCGTGGCGAAACCATGGGCCTCTTAGTCCCTGCTCAAAAAAGAGTTTACATCGGCGTGGTTTCTGAAAACAGTTTTCGTCCCGTGCTGCCGCTGACCATGCACCCGATGGCACTCATGAGTCTTTTGTTGGGGGACGTCCCCAGTGACTGGGAGTGCGTGTTTGAGGCCGCTGATAAGCAAGTC
This sequence comes from Bdellovibrio sp., assembly GCA_046318155.1. GTDB lineage: Bacteria > Bdellovibrionota > Bdellovibrionia > Bdellovibrionales > Bdellovibrionaceae > JAHBUS01. Next base: position 19,539 of record JBKCUU010000008.1, read on the forward strand.
TGCGTAAAAAAAGAAATGGGCCTTCTTCTCACGCGGGATCCGCGCCCCGAAATGAGAAAATCCAAATGGCGTGTCGACGGCGAGAAGTTTTCGATGGTCTTTTTGCCGACCAATATCCAGACCAACGTCCAGACAAAGCTCGACACGTTCGCCTTACCGATTCCAGAAGGCTATTCGAGGCATAAGCTCCCCTGATGCGACTGGACCAAAAAGCGTCATTTTCATCATTTTTCACACCGCAATTGACCATTTTTCACGCGGGACTGTCATAATGAGACGAGAGGACCAAGGTCGGTCTTCGGTGCCACCCCGAGGAGGTCTCCATGTCACGCGTTGATCTTAAATCAATAGTCAGTAATTGGCAGACAGAGCATGGTGTTTACCATGCGAACTGGAGTGGCACCTTCAGTGAATACCTTGATCTGGTAAAGCAAAATCCACGCATCACGCGAAATGCCTTTCAGCGCATGTACGACATGATCGTTGAATCGGGTACCGAAGACTACATTGACTTCAAAAAGCCCGTCATTCGCTATCGGTTCTTTGATGACTTAGCCAACAACGGTAAGGACGCCGTGTTTGGCCTTGATGTTCCCCTGATGAAGTTGGTAAATGTGCTGAAAGCCGCTTCGCTTGGATATGGACCTGAGAAGCGTGTGATCTTGTTGCACGGGCCGGTGGGCTCTGCCAAGTCAACGGTTTGTCGTATGATCAAAAAAGGTCTCGAGGCTTACTCAAAAACTAAAGAAGGAGCCTTGTACACCTTTGAATGGGTGGATGAAAAAGGCGAGCTCGGCACTTTGTTTGGCAAAGAAGCCCGATCCTTTATGAGCCCCATGAATGAAGAGCCATTGCTGCTGATCCCCGACGGACTTCGGGCGCAGGTTTTTGAGGACATCAATCGCGGGCAAGAGGGTTCTTACCGTGTGAACGTCGAAGGTGAACTGTCCCCACCTAGCCGTTACATCTTAAAACACTTGATGGAGCGGTACGATGGCGATCTGATGAAAGCGCTCTCGCACGTGCGTGTGAAACGCTTGGTGCTCTCCGAAGCCGATCGCATCGGGATTGGAACCTTTCAACCTAAAGACGAGAAGAACCAGGATTCAACTGAGCTCACAGGTGACATCAACTACCGCAAAATTGCCGAGTACGGGTCGGACTCAGATCCCCGTGCGTTTAACTTTGACGGGGAGTTCAACGTTGCCAATCGTGGGATGATTGAGTTTGTCGAGGTTCTAAAACTTGATGTGGCCTTCTTGTATGACTTGCTGGGCGCTTCGCAAGAGCACCGCGTGAAGCCAAAGAAATTTGCTCAGACGTACATTGATGAAGTGATCATTGGCCACACCAATGAGCCCGAGTATCGCCGCCTGCAAGATAATGAGTTCATGGAAGCTCTTCGCGACCGTACGGTGAAGATCGATATTCCTTACATCACGAAATGGAAGGACGAGATTAACATCTATAAGAAGGATTTTAACTCCAAAAAAATCCGCGGAATTTCGATCGCTCCTCACACCATTGAGATGGCCGCTATGTGGGCCCTGCTCACGCGTCTCGAGAAGCCTAAAAAGGCGAACCTCACGCGTTTGCAAAAACTGAAGCTTTATAACGGAAAGACTTTGCCTAACTACACCGAGGACAACGTCCGTGAGCTGCGTAAAGAAACGACCCGCGAAGGTCTTTCGGGAATTTCTCCTCGCTACATTCAAGATAAGTTGTCGAATGCAATCGTAAATGCGCAGCAAAGCAATCGGGGTTCGGTGAATCCCTTTATGGTGTTGAACGAGCTGGATTCAGGACTTAAAAACCATTCGCTCTTATCAAATGAAGAGCTTAAGGCCGAGTACCGTGAACTCCTGGGTGCCGTTCGCCAAGAGTACGAAGAAATTGTTAAGGCTGAAGTCCAGCGTGCGATTAGTGCCGATGAAAGCGCTTTGCAGCGTCTGTGTGCGAACTACATCGACAATTTAAAGGCGTATACGCAGCGCGAACGCGTGCGAAATGCCTTTACCGGTATGGACGAAGAGCCCGATGAACGTTTGATGCGTTCGATTGAAGAAAAAATCGAGATTCCAGAGTCTCGTAAAGATGATTTCAGACGCGAAATCATGAATTACATCGGGGCTCAGTCTTTGGAAGGAAAGAAGTTCAATTACAAAATGAACGAGCGTCTTCACAAGGCTCTTGAGCTTAAGTTGTTCGAGGATCAAAAAGATACGATCAAGCTGACCTCGCTTGTGAGCTCGGTCACCGATAAAGACACGCAAGAAAAAATCGACATTGTCAAAACCCGTCTGATTAAAGATTTTGGGTACGACGAAATTTCGGCCACTGATGTCTTGCATTACGTTGCCAGCATTTATGCTCGCGGTGACGTGAAAAACAAGTAAGGGGCCGAGGGGACGGCGGCGCTTCCGTGATAAGGCAGCGCCCTAAACTTGAGAGGGGACCCGGATGTCCGTCAAAGAAGACCAGAGTCGGTTCCGAAATATTATCAAAGGTAAAATCAAGGCCGACCTGCGTAAGTATGTGTCGCAAGGTGAAATGATTGGTAAACGCGAAAACGAGTTTATCAAGATCCCCCTTCCTTCGATCGATATTCCTAATTTTCGTTACGGACCCAAACAAAAAGGCGGCGTTGGTCAGGGCGAAGGCAAACCCGGCGAAGGGGTTGGTGAACCCGGTGAAGGCGAAGGCCAAGCCGGGAGCGACCCTGGTCAACACATGCTCGAAGCCGAGCTCTCGGTTGATGAATTGGCCGAAATCTTGGGCGAAAAGCTCGAGCTTCCTAAAATTCAACCGAAGGGCATGAAAAATATTGAAACCAGTAAAACCAAATATTCAGGCATTGCGCCGGTGGGTCCCGAGGGCATGCGCCACTTTAAGACGGTGTACAAGCAAGCCCTGAAGCGCAATATCACGTCGGGGACTTATGATCCCGTCAATCCCCGCATTATTCCGATTCGCCGCGACTTTCGATACCGCTCTTTCAAAACCGTAACCAAGCCTCAGACCAAAGCGGTGATCATTTATATGATGGACGTGTCGGGATCAATGGGGGACGAGCAAAAAGAAATCGTCAGACTCGAGAGCTTTTGGCTCAACGCTTGGCTGCGCAAGCATTACAAGGGGCTTGAGACCCGCTTCATTATTCATGATGCTGCGGCCAAAGAGGTCAACGAGGACACTTTCTTCCGAACGAGCGAATCGGGCGGAACGCTGATCAGCTCGGCCTACAAGCTTTGTATGGACATGATTCAGGCCGAGTACAAGACGTCGGAGTGGAACGTCTATCCCTTTCACTTTTCGGACGGAGATAACTGGAGCGGTGAGGACACGCGGCTGTGCATGCAAATGCTGCGTGATTTCTTTTTGCCCAATGTGAACGTATTTTGTTACGGCCAAGTTGAAAGTAAATACGGAAGCGGGCAGTTTTTGAAAGATCTGAAAAAAGAGTTTCCTGATGATGACCGCATTATCACCAGTCAGATCGAGAACCGGGACAAGATCTTAGATTCGATCAAAGACTTTTTAGGGAAAGGCAAGTAAGTGGCGAACCTCACCCCTGAACTCGAAGCCGAGAGAATAAAGATTCAGGCCGTTGCTAAAGAGTACGGCCTCGATTGCTTTGAGACGATCTTTGAACTGATTACCTATGATCAGATCAATCAGTTTGCGGCTCTAGGGGGTTTTCCCGTTCGTTATCCACATTGGAAGTTCGGAATGGAGTACGAGCATCTCTCGAAGTCTTATGAATATGGTCTTTCAAAAATCTACGAAATGGTGATCAACAACGACCCTTGTTATGCCTACCTGATGGAAGGCAACATGATGATGGATCAAAAACTCGTTATGGCGCACGTTTACGGTCACTGCGATTTTTTTAAGAACAACGTTTGGTTTGCCAAAACTAACCGCAAGATGATGGACGAGATGGCCAATCACGGCACCCGTATTCGCCGCTATATCGACCGCTATGGTGTTGATGTCGTCGAGTCCTTTATTGATAAATGTCTTTCGCTCGAAAATTTGATCGATCGCCATTCTGTGTATAGCCCCATCACACCACAGTTTCCTCCGCAGCCCAATAGCAATGCGGAGGATGCTGGTCGGGACCGCGGTTTTTTGCTCAAGTACGACAAAGAGTACATGCGCGATTATATCAATCCGCCTGAGTTCGTGGCCGAGCAAAAACGTAAAGTGCAAGAAAATGCGGCCAAGCAGGCCCGTTATCCTGCCGAGCCTCAGCGCGACGTGCTTAAATTTTTAATGGACAATGCGCCCCTCGAAGATTGGCAGCAAGACGTGCTCACGATCATTCGCAACGAGGCTTATTATTTTGCACCCCAGGGAATGACTAAAACCATGAACGAGGGTTGGGCTTCGTATTGGCATTCTAAGATCATGACTCAAAAAATCTTGAGTGACTCTGAGATCATCGATTTTGCCGATCACCACTCGGGCACGACCGCTATGGGCCCTCAAAATTACAATCCCTACAAAGTCGGGATCGAGCTCATGCGCGATATCGAAGACCGCTGGAACCGCGGTCGGTTTGGGCGTGATTGGGAAGAGTGCGATGATGTGCGGGAGCGCAAGAACTGGAACAAGAACACGGGCCTTGGCCGTGACAAGATCTTTGAAGTTCGCAAGATCTACAATGACGTCACGTTCATCGACGAGTTTTTAACAGAGGATTTTTGCGTCCGTCACAAACTGTTTGTGTATAAGTTTAATAAGCGGACTCAAGCCTTTGAAATCGACACGCGTGATTTTAAGGCGATCAAAGCTAAGCTGCTTTTTCAAATGACCAACTTTGGTCAGCCCATTATTCGGGTCGAAGATGCCAACTTTGAAAATCGCGGCGAGCTTTTGCTCAGCCACATGTGGGAAGGCATTGATTTGCAGCCTGATTTCATGAATGAAACTCTTAAAAATGTTTACGCCATGTGGCAGCGGCCCGTCATTTTGACGACAGTGATGGACAATGAGGGGCAACTCTACCGATATGATGGCCAAGAGATGAAGAACATGAAGATCGGCGTTGCGAATGCACCGGCAGAAGAACCTAAAAAAGAAGACACTTAAGTGACCTCGAACACCCGACTTGTTTTTTCGACCGATCCCAAAGATCAAGTGCTGTGCCGTCATTGCCGCAAACTCAAAGACGAGTGCGAGTGCCAGCCGTCGGGGCAGGTCTCACCGGATCAGATCGTGGCGATCTTTCGCCTGGAAAAATCGGGACGCGGTGGCAAGACGGTGACGGTGATCGACAATCTTCCCAGGCACGAGACTTACCTTAAGGATTTGGCCAAAGAGCTCAAAGCCAAGTGCGGTGTTGGCGGTACGCACAAGATCGCCGACAAGGCCGGTCAAATCGAGATCCAAGGCGATCAGCGAGTCAAGTTGAAGGCGATCTTGGATTCAAAAGGCATTCGCTACAAAGGCATGTAGTAAAAAATTATTAATCATCCCAAGTCTATCTTCTGCTCGATCGGGCTGCTAACCTTTTGAAGTCTCTCTTGAACTGAGAGACACTTTTAAGGAGTACTGATATGACAGGAAATATGCGTTCGGTTACAATTGCATTCATCGTGATGATTTCTTCAATGGCGTTTGCACAAAGTCAGAATGAAGCGGGTCAGCCTTCGGCTCCGTCGGCACAAACCGCTCCTGCCGTGACTCAAGAAGGCGCAAAAATGACAAAAAAAGAAGCTAAAGCTCTGTGCAAAACAGAAGGCAAAAAAGGCAAAGACCTTAAAGAGTGCATCAAAGCAAAATCAATGTAACTTTTTGATTAAAACTACGCTTTGGTTTTTTTAGCGGAGGTGATTTTTGTCGCCAGGGCTCGCATGCGATCAAAATCTCGAGTCGAGACAATGGCCTTTGGACTTCGCGAAGTTTGAGAGGCCATTTCATTCATCTGATCCACGCGTCGTTGCGAGGGGGGATGCGTGCTCAAGGCATCTTGGACGCTTTGTAAAATAGCGGGTCCTTCAGTTTTGCGCTGCTTTTCCATTGTTAAAAGTTTGGCGTAGAACGTCCCGATCTTGTCTTTGTCATACCCCGCGTTCAAAGCCGTGCGAAAGCCAATGCGGTCTGCTTCCATTTCATCTTCTTGAGAGTTTTGCATGAACCCGTACTTTTGCACCAGCAACCCGCCGCCAGCGCCAGCCGCGGCTCCCAGCTGTGTGGCCTTTTGCATGCACGCGGTGTCTTTGGGCGGGCAGGCTAAGCGCCCCAGTCCGTACCCAAGCACGCCGCCCAATAGGCCCCCGCCGAGAGCGTATTTCCACGAGCTGGCTTGCTCGCGTTTGGCGACTTCCATGCGCTCGGCCGTGTGGCGTGCTTTGATGTGACCAATTTCGTGGCCGATGACGCCCGCAAGTTCGGCCTCGTTATCGGCCATCGCAATCAAAGGAGTTGTGACAAAGACGGTTCCTGCTGGCAGGGCGAACGCATTGACGTAACCCACATCAACGACGGTGAAGTTGTAGTTATAAGGATTGCCTTCAATTTTATTGGCCGCCGCAATTCGTTGACCCAAATTCGAGACATAGGCCTGCATTTCGGGATTGTTCAGGGCGGGGTAATCTTTTTTCATTTGCGGCAAGACCTGTTGGGTCATGCGGCGTTCATCATTGACGGTCAGCTGCGTATTTTGGCCCGAGTTGTCGCCTTCGCGGAACCTGGTTTTTTCAGGGGCCGCGCAGCTGGCCAGCAAAAGACCCATTGAGGCCAAAAACGTGCGTCGACCCACGCGTGTCGAGTTCCACTCAGCCAGCAACAGATCAAATTCTTCGATTGCCCGTTCTTGAGAAATGAGTCTGGGGTTTTTCGACATACAGCCCTTACTTTCCAATGTCAGAAGTTCAATTGAAAGAGATCACATCTTGTGTGGACTTAAATTCAATCACGATTTTTTACGTTTGCCGCGAAAATAATTGCTTAAAAGTGCGCCGCACTCGTTGGCCAGAACGCCGCCGAGAACTTCGCATTGATGATTGAGGCGGGGGTCCTCTAAAACTTGATACAAACTGCGAACGCCGCCGCCTTTTGGATCCGAGGCCCCAAAGACCACGCGCGAAACGCGCGCCTGCCAAAGGGCGCCCGCACACATCACACAGGGCTCGAGCGTGACGTACAAAGTGCTGCCGGAGAGCCGCCATGCCCGGCGTTTCTGCGAGGCCCGGTGCAGGGCAATAAGCTCGGCATGCCCGAGAGGGGTCATCCACTCCTCTTTGCGGTTCATCGCTTTGGCCAGGATGCTGGTGCCGTCAGAACCAATTAAAAGCGCCCCGATCGGTACTTCGTCCCGCTCGCCCGCTTTCTGAGCCAGCTCCAGTGCTTTACGCATCCAGAACTCATCCTGACGCACAGTATTATTATCCTCGGTTCCCATGGCAAACAGAATAGTGGACGCCTCCTTTGTTGTCAGCCCCAAACCTTGATGCTAGATCCATGAGTTCTTTCCGCCACCAGAAGGGCCGGGTGATTTTTGTGGCAATGGTTCGTATTAAAGACGGAGAAAGCTTCGAAGGCGCTTTTCGTCGTTTCAAAAAATCGTGCGAAAAAGCCGGTATCTTGTCGGAAGTTAAAAAGCGCGAGCACTTTGAAAAACCAAGCGTTCGTTTAAAGAAAAAGTCGATCGCTGCGCGCAAGCGTGCAATGAAGAAGACCCGTAAAAGCTGGGGAGATTGATTCCCAGATTTGAAGTTATTTTCTAAGGGATCTCCTTCGCAGGAGGTCCCTTTTTTTGTCGTGAGCCCTCGTGCGCTCACCCTTTTGAGAGGATCGATTTATGGATATGCGTGCAAAACTCACCGAAGATATGAAAGACGCCATGCGAGCGAAGGACTCTCTCAAGCTTGATGCCATTCGCTTCTTGCAGGCGGCGATCAAAAAAACCGAAATCGATATGCGCCCCAATCCCATCACACCTGATGACATCTTGGGCGTCCTCAAAAAAATGGTGAAGCAACGAAAAGAATCCATCGAGCAGTATCAAAATGCAAACCGCCAAGATTTGGTCGACAAAGAAACGGCCGAGCTTAAAATTCTTGAGGCGTATTTGCCTGCGCAAATGTCGAAAGAGCAGATCGAAGCTCTTGTTGTTGCCACGATTTCTGAGCTTAAAGCCACGACTGTCAAAGACATGGGCCCAGTCATGAAAGCCGTCATTGCAAAATCAAATGGCGCTGCCGATAACAAAGTTGTCAGCGAAATCATCAAATCGAAATTGACCTAAAAACTTGGAGATTCTGGCAGCTCCAAAGAGCGCCGGGCTGAAGGACTTGAATGCGTTTCGGACAGGACTTCATCGAGAAGGTCCAAGAGGGAAACAACCTCGTGGACGTCATTTCTCAATACACGCAGTTGAAACCCGCTGCCGGTGGGTTTATGGGCCGCTGTCCGTTTCCGGATCACCCCGAAAAATCGCCCTCGTTCTCGGTCAGTGAGGCCAAACAAGTTTACAACTGTTTTGGTTGTGGCAAAAAAGGCAACATTTTTACGTTTTTGCGCGACTACAACGGCATGAACTTTCGCGATGCACTCGAGTATCTTGCGAACCGCGCCAACATTGCGATTCCCGAGGACACCAGTGTTGATAAAGATCAGCATGACCTGATCTCTAAAAAGAAAAAAGAACTCTCGCACGCCAACAAATTAGCCGCGCAATATTTTTTCGAAACCTTTCGTCGTCTACCAACCACTCATCACGCCAAAGTCTATGCTGAAAAGCGCGGTCTCTCGAGCGAGACGATTCAATCTTTTCAGATTGGTTACGCGACTGAAGAGTGGGATGGCCTCACACACTTTTTAAAATCAAAAGGGGTTTCGATGAGCCTGGCCGAAGAGGCCCGGTTGATCAAAGCCCGCAAAGAAGGCGGCGGTTATTTTGATTTGTTTCGCGATCGGTTGATGTTTCCGATTCTAAATCCTATGGGCGAGCCGATCGCTTTTGGCGGCCGAGTGATTTTGCAAGGCGAGCCCAAGTACTTGAATTCGCCTGAGACCGGCGTTTTTACAAAAGGCAAAGTGCTTTACGGGATGTCTCAGGCCGCTCGCTATGTTCGAAGCGAAGACCAGGTGTTAATCGTCGAGGGTTACATGGACGTCGTGTCTTTGGCGCAGTCAGGCATTCAGCAATGTGTGGCCACGATGGGAACGGCGCTCACGCCCGAGCATGGCAAGATTTTAGGACGCATGACTAAAAACGTGATCGCCTTGTTTGACGGCGACCAGGCCGGCTTAACAGCAGCCGAGCGCTCTCTTCCAATTTTACTTGCGGCCGAACTGCATCCCAAGGGTTTGGTTTTGCCCGACGACATGGATCCTGATGACTTTATCAAAGCCAAAGGTCCCGAGGCGCTCAAACAAATGCTCGATCGCGCGCCTGATTTGTTCACGCTGGTGCTGGGGCAGTGGACACAAGAGTTTCGCGGTGAGGCTTCCGAAAAAGTGCAGCTCTCAGACCGCTTGATGCCAATCTTCGAAGCCATGCGAGATCCTCGAATTAAGCGCCTGTATTTCAGGGAAGTGCAGACCAAATTGGGTGTTGAAGAGCGCTGGTTGATGGAGGCTTTGAAAATTTCTCCCAAAAATCAGGGTCAAAGACCACCAGATCGAGGCACTTCGGGCCCTATGCAAAATGCTGCGCCAGCTCGGAATTCGAACTTTTCTTCGCCTCAAAATAATTTTGAAACTGCCACGTTGGACCCCGTTAAAGACTCATCAGAACGATTTGTCGAGGGGCAAATCCGGCTAGAAGGTGCGCCAGCTGTGGAAATTTTACTAGCTGGGCTTATGCTCAAAAATCGTGCCCACTTTGACGAAGCGATCAACTCGGGGGTTCTTGAGGCGCTCACCCACCCCGGGGTGCGGGCCGTGCTTGAAAAGGCGGCAGAACACACTCGACAAGGTCCTGAAAAGTTTGATAAATTGACCGGTCTGCTGACCTCAATTGTCGACAAACCAGAGCTTCTGATCGGCGCCGGAGAATTCCCGGGCGGACAAGGTTCCGATGACGACCAAATTGAACGGCAGGAACGCGAGCGCGGACTCTTCAAAGATCACTTGAAAAGAGTCAAAGATCTCGCGCTCAAGGCCGAAGTGGCTCGGATTCAGCAGCAGCTAAAATCCGCACCCGCCGACCAAGAGTTGATGGAGAGGCTGATGAAAGTTCAGCGCGACCGCCTGAATCTGCAAAAAGAATCCTGATTCGGATTGCAGAGTTTGAGTCAAAAAGTTTTCTCGCCCGCTGGGCGCATGAAGGTAGAGGTCAAAAGATGTCGATGAGTCCGAATGCCAAAGAGCCAGTCAAAATTCTCTCGATCCCCGAGCAAGAAGCCCTGATCAAAGAAGAAATTCAAAAGTTCATCAAGCTTGGTAAAGAAAAAACCACGCTGACGATCGAAGAGATCAACGAGTTGCTTCCTCCAGAAATCATCGCGGCCAGCGTGCTCGATGCTTTCATGCACGGACTCGAAGTGAATGGCGTGGCGATTACCGAGCTTGAGGCCGGTAAATCCGAAGACGAGAAAGAGTCCTTTCTCGCCGATCCCGATAAAGAAGACGAAGAAAAAGACGACGACGAAGAAGCTGAAGGTGAAGACGTAAAGGGTAATGACCCCGTCCGCCTTTACTTGCGCAAAATGGGGTCTGTGTCCCTGCTGACTCGCGAAGGCGAAGTTGAGATTGCCCGCCGAATCGAAAAAGGGGAGCGCGAGATCGTTCGGGCCATCTTGATGTCACCCATCGGAACGATCGAGATCATCAATCTTGGTAAGCGCTTGGATGAAGGCCGCATCAAAGTAAAATCGATTTTCCGGGGTCTTGAGGACGAAGAAACTCAATACGACGAAAAAGAGTACATCGAAAAAATCCACCAATTGATTGGTGTCGTGAATGAGTACAAGCGCAATGCGGGTCCTTTATTTGCGGTCTTGCGCAAAGAAGAAGGCAACTCGCCATCACGTGATAAGGCATGGAAAGAGCTCACGGCGATGAACGAGATTTTGATGGCAACTTTCGAGACCATCAATTTTAACCGTAAAACGATCAACCGCATTGTGGTGAAATTTCGTAACTTGGTAAACCGTCTGAACTCGCTCCGCCGCCGTGTTAAAGATGGCAATGAGCGCACGTTTTCGAAAGACACCAACGCTCTTGTTGAGCGTTTGAAAGTCATCGAAGGAAACGAAAAAGAACTTCAAAAAATGACCAAAGACACAGGCTTAAGCTACAACCGCTTTCGCACTTATGCCATTGAGGCGCAAGAGGCGCACGTCCGTGTTCAGCGCCTATTGTTTGAGACCGAGATGAATCACCGCTGGATCAGCGATACCTACACCGCAATCTGGAAGGGTGAGAAAGAGTCTGATTACGCAAAATCAGAGCTCGTTGAAGCCAACTTACGTCTCGTGGTTTCGATCGCCAAAAAATACACCAACCGTGGTCTGCAATTCTTGGATCTGATACAAGAGGGTAACATCGGTTTGATGAAAGCCGTTGATAAGTTCGAGTACCGTCGTGGATTTAAGTTTTCGACATACGCGACTTGGTGGATCCGTCAGGCGATTACCCGCGCGATCGCCGATCAGGCCCGTACGATTCGTATTCCGGTTCACATGATCGAAACGATCAACAAGCTGGTTCGAACGTCGCGCTACTTGGTGCAAGAGCTGGGACGCGAGCCCATGCCTGAAGAGATCGCCGAGCGCATGGATATGCCCGTCGATAAGGTCCGCAAGGTTCTTAAAATCGCCAAAGAGCCGATCTCTCTTGAAACCCCCGTGGGTGAAGAAGAAGATTCGCACTTGGGTGATTTTATCGAAGATAAAAAGGTCATCAATCCTGCTGAAGCCATTGTGAACTTGAACTTGGCCGAACAAACGCGCCGAGTGCTCTCGACGCTGACGCCTCGTGAAGAAAAAGTTCTGCGAATGCGCTTTGGTATCGGTGAAGAATCCGATCACACGCTCGAAGAAGTCGGACAAGACTTTAACGTGACTCGTGAGCGGATCCGTCAGATTGAGGCCAAGGCTTTGCGCAAACTGCGCCACCCTTCACGTTCGAATAAACTCAAAACTTTCGTTGACACATGATTTGGGCGCGCGAGCGCCCACACGTGGCAAAATGTTTTTGGTTTGTGGCAAAGGTCGATCTTTGTTAGCCTTTTTCTGGCACGATCGTTCTTGGGGGCTTAGCTTAGTTGGTTAAAGCAGGCGGCTCATAACCGCCGGATCGGGGGTTCGAATCCCTCAGCCCCTACCATTTTTCAAGCTGTTCGAACCAGCGTCATAAAAAAAGTTCGGGTTTAATTTTAAAATTTCGCAAGTTTCCAGGTTCCCGTGAAAAACAGGGAGTGGAGACGTGCGTCTTTTTTGTGCTTGTGGGTTTAAAAGGGCGCGGGAGCCCGAGCTTGAGATTTCAAGCAGCTCGAGCTCCCGCTGATAATGGCTTTCGCCGGCGTGGAAAGAGATTTCAATGATCTCTTGTTTGATTGTGATCCTGTGAACAATTTTTTGGATGATCGCGGTTCTAACCGCAGGCGTGCATTCATCGGTCAGAAGCTTTGCGATTTGCTTTCTGAAAGTTTCAAAATCCTCAATGCTCACGGCTTTATTGTCAGTTATCTCAGTTTGCTTGATGGCCTTTATCTGTTCTTCAAAACTCTGTTTTTGTATTGATAGTTTTTCCATTTGATCAAATACGGGCTTTGGACTGACAGACTTTGGCAAAAGTCCCAGTCTTTCAGACAAAGCTTCAAGCTGCATATTGATCTCGTAGATTTTATTTTGCTTGCGCTCGATTTCTTTCACGGGCGAA
>JBKCUU010000009.1:0-5845 GCA_046318155.1 Bdellovibrio sp.
GTGCCTGCTTCCCTTTGCAGAAGCCCTGCGCCAATTTGGCGCAGGGCTTCTGCAAAGGGAAGCAGGCACCTATTGGCAGATGAGTTGGGCGAGCTGGAGGGCTTTTTCGGTTTCGGGTGAGATTCTGCCGCTATCATTGTCGGTCATGTTGTGTTCGCCGTTTTGCAAAGATTCACGTAGGCCGTTGCAGTTTTGATCGATCAGCTTTGTGACCAAAACATCAAGATCAATGGCTTTCCAATAAACTTGATCTCGCACGGCGGAGTTGGCGCGCGAGCGGATCTCTTTACGCAAGGCCTGGTGAAAACTTTCGAGCAACTGAATCCGCGCGGCTTTATGCGGAGCTTTTTCAACCGCGACAAACAAGCGTCCCATCCCTTGCTCAAGCTGAGCGACCGTGAGCGCCGTCGCCGGTGCGCTCTGCGCCCGTGCCGCCAGCCCTGAGATCAGCATCATCAGCATTATCAACCCTAAAATGACTTTTTTTACAGTGAGCATTGGCGCCCCACCTTTCTTTCGAGAAGATTCATTTTATTTTGAACGTATTGATAAAAACCACTGGCTTCGGTTTGCCGGCGCTGAATGGCCTGTGCACCCATGCCTCGGCGAGCGAGGTAGTAACCATGAAAGCTCGAAACTTCACCTTTGAGTAAACCTAAGAAGCCCTCGACATTTCCTGCATTCAGGGCCCTGATTCCAGCATCGGTTTCAAGCAGAGATGAAACGGGTCGAGTAATGCCGTAAGCACCTGTGTTGTGCCCCCAGGTAATCAAAGCCCCTAAGAGCTTTTCTTTCTGAGCGGGGGACATGCGAATTGAGTTCTCACGAATCTTGCGATTGACCGTCAACTCAACCTCGCGGCGAACAGACTTCATATGTCCAATGGTGTAGAGCATATTTGTCATGGGATTTCCGCTCTCCAGGCCAATGCGATCACAAACAGCACCGCGGCTGGGACGTGCGGGTTGCAAGTTCATGCGTTTGAGTTGCTGGCAACTGGGGTTCGATGAATTTTGAATGTGTCTCATCATGTTGGACCATTCATTTTGGTTAATGGCTTTGGTCGCGCCGTCTGTAATTTGCCCCAGTCCCGAAGCGCCCGTTGAGCTGCGCGCATTGATATGAAAGCCCGATTCCAAATTGATCAAAGCGATCGTGCTGCGAAACGTTTCGCTCAAGACGGCTTGATTGCCATCCGTCCCATTTAAATACGGAGCCAAGCAATCGACCGAAGCCGTCAATGCATTTTGCACCACGCGAACAAGACGGCTGCTGGTGCAAGCTTTGACCGTTGAGCCTGAGTGATCGGCATTGCCAATTTGGCAAAGAGTAAAAGGTCCTCCTGAAATGTTCATGCTCTCGCGAACGCAGGCCTCAACACGTGGGTATCTTGGTGTTGTTGAAAGAAGTTCTCGCAAAATGGGCTGCCCTTGAAGGCGGTCCATTTGTTGTTCAAGATAATTGTTGCGGGCATTGCATTGCTCATATTGAGCTGGCCTGACGGAGCAATCACGGCACTCTGGCACCGGGGGGCTGTATTGACGAGTCACCTGGTTCAGGCGGCCGACAGTTCCAATCACATCAGCGGCTCTGACGGGACCGGGCCCCTCATATCGGGGTGCTCTTGCCGCAGGTGCTGGCTTCACCACGGGAACAGAAGTGGTCGAGCGGTGAGCAACGGCGGGAGTTTCTCTTGTTGTGACGACGGCAGAGGCTCTGCCGGGATCTCGGACTTCAAGTGCTTTCATTCGAGGGCTCGTCTTCCACTGATCAAGCGTTTGGCGAAGTTGGTTTTCGTCGCCGCTGACTGAGTATAATTTCATGCTTGGATTTTTGACGTTATAATAAACCCACAAAGATTTTGAATGCTGCTCTTTAACGCCGGCCGCGTTGATCAAGCGAATGCGCACGCCAAAGTTTCCGGTCCCTGCAAAATGCTGAACTTGCTCGATCTGGGCTTTTGTTCCAGCGGGCAACATATAGACACGGTTTTGATCATGAGAACGAAACTTTGCATTTTCTCGTGCGTTCACGAGTCCTTCGAGTTCAACGAGATCACCCGTCTGAGGACGTGTGAAAGCCGTCAAGACAAACAACAAGGAGACTGCGCTTAAGAATCTCGTTTTTCGGAGCATGAGCCCTCCATCTCCTTCCCAGGAGCAAGGCCAAGGCCGAAACTAACGTCTTGTCTTATCAGTCATTATCAGGGGTTACCACGTCTCAAAATGAGACAACGTTGATCGGTGACATTTTTGGTCCCGCAGGTGTCGAGAAGGTTTCAAGCCCATACGCCCACGTCACCCCTGGATGAGTGTCTGGTCCTGTGACTGAGGTCCGAGGTGGCGCTCGAGATTCACAGAACAAATTCCGAAATGAACCTCAGTGAGTCATCAACCGAAAACCTCATTCACGCGGCAAGTTGTCATTAGCGTTTTAAAAAACGGTGAGCGGCTGTTGACGAAGGCTTTTGAAAAAGGACCCGTCATCATTGGACGCCAGCCGGGCTGTGATTTGATTTTAGAATTTGGCTATATCTCACGCACACACTGCCAAGTTGTTGAAGAGTTTGGTCATTTCTATTTGGTCGACTTGGGAAGCCGTAACGGTTTGATTATTGGCGGCCAAGCCAACGGAAAGTTTCCGATCCTCGAGAAGATAAGTTTTGTCATTGACGCCCTGAAAGTCGAGATCCAGTTGCTAAGCAACACGCAGCCAGGTGCTCAAGGACAAGACGCGATCGATACCATCATCACGCCACTCATTCCATCTCCCAGCAGCGTTGGCAAAACCAAAACAAAAACCGACACCCTGCCATCGGCTCGAAAGCAAATTGGGGAGTCTCCCTCTGAGCTGCCGCCGACCCGCCGTCGTCGCTATTGACTAACGCATAAACAAAGGCGCATTGGTCTTGTCCTCGCTGGCTACAAAATGACGTACTCGAAAGAGCTCCTCGACGTGGCTTTAGCCACTCCTCCGGGGCTTTTTCTCTGCGCGCCATTTTTTGCTCAGCAATTCTATTGCCCAATGTTACACTAACCCCATGTCGCCTGACATGGAGTACAAATGAAAATTGATTTTTTTAGACCTGACTCCTGGGAGCTCGCGAATGAAGCCGTCATGAAGTCTATTCCCGATGAGGCGCAAGGACCACAAGTCCGCGTTGCCAAGGGTTTGGTTGCCGGTGTTTTTGAAACGTTCAATGCGACGGCCAGTTTTCTCAGTCACAAAAAAACCGTGGGTATTGTCGAGGGCCAAAGCTGGGTTCAGCAAGCCATCATCGCTCCTCTTTTGCGAGACAGTCATGAGATCAAAACATTTTCGATCGCCTCGCTCAAAAGCCCTGAGGGAATTTTAGAAGCCTTGGGAGCAGAAACGAGTGTCGTGTTTTTTCCAGAAGATCATCCCGTGACGGGTGAGCGCTTTGACTTTGAAGCACTCGAAGCTTTACTCGGGCAAAAACGTATTTTTTCGGTTCGTGTGAGTCACCACGGTTCGATCACCAAAGCCATTGGCCTAAAACCCTACAGCGTGCGTGTCTGCTCAGTGGGCCCTGATCTCAGCGTGGCTTTTTTGGGAGCTCGCTACAAGACGCCGACGCAGATGGCCCCTTGGCAATCTTGGAATATCAAAGACATCGAGCATCAGGTGCAAGAAAAAATTCGTGCAGGCGGTGAAGACCAAGAGTTGGTGCAAAAGTTTGAACAAAGCCTGACCGGTCAGTTTAAGCCCGTCTTAACGACACCTCTGCGGGTGTGGGACCGAGCCGTGATGACCTCGAGCGGCAAGGCTGGTGGGCAGGTGCTTCTGGACCTCGAGGCATTGACCGGAAACACTCAAACCTTGGGTAGCGAGCCGACCTGGGCGGACACGACTCAGCTGTGCCGGTGGAGTGCGACGATGCAAGATCTCTCGTGGTGGGAAACGACGCTGACTCCAGAAGAGATTCGCGGCCTTGTGGTTATTTCGCTCGAGACTCTAAAAAATCCAGCCGTACAAAAATATTTTACCGGTTTTAATTAATGCCGGCTCTTGAGAAAGTCCGCTTTTTTATCTTGAAGCGAATCAAGTGGTCTGAATCCGATTTGATCCTGCAAACGCTCACCCCGCAAGGGGCTAAGCTCTCGTGCTTGGCGCGCGGGGCACTCAAGAGCAAACGCCGGTTTAATGGGGGTGTTCTCGAGCCGACTCATTTTGTCGAGGCGGTGATCCGCCCAAGCAGTCAGGCCGATGGTTTGGCAACAATCGAAGAGGCCAAGCTGATCGAAGCGTTTGAGGGTTTAAGGACCTCGTATGACCGTCTTGAAACGGCTCTGCAGGTGCTCGAGATTATCGAAAAGGTGGCTCAGGCCAATGATCAAAACTCGCAGCATTTGTTTGATTTGCTCGGGCACTCGTTAAGAGCTCTGCAGACGACCGAATCAATCCTGGCGACGAAAGCGCAGTTTGTCTTGAAGTTTTTGTACCATCAGGGCGTTCTTGAGGTCGAACCTTGGATGAACACTTATCTAAAAGCACCCATGAATGAATTATCAGGAGCCCAGCTGAGCCCCCTCGCCTCCGGGCACATCAAATGGCTCGACAGCCAAGTTGAGATGTATATCAAAACTGCGGAGCAGTTTTGACTTGGACTGAAAACTGCGGAGCAGTTTTGACTTTCAGGCTTAGAACGCGTTTTTCCAGTTCACGCCTGCCATCAAGACATACTTGTCATAGGCATTTGTCTCAATCGTGGAGTTGTTCTTATTAAAGTTCGCCATGACGTTGGCGCCCCAAGTCTCGGTGATTTGTTTTTGTAAAACAAGCGTCAAGCTGAAGTTCGTATCGGTGCGTCCAGTGGTGTGGGCACTGTATTGAGAGGTCCCGACCCCGAAGCGGCTCAAGAAAGTCGTTTCGGCAAAAGCGGGCATCAAGTAACTGGCCGCTAGGTCGATGCGGTTGTACTGCTGATTTTTTCCTTCAGCCATATTCATGGCAAAAGAGCCTTCACCCAAAATGGCCTTTGTCTTCTTGGCGTCTTGGAAAAAAGTCTGCGTTGTTGAAAGCGTCACTTTATTTGCAGTCTGAATATCGTCATCGGAAACGCCACTCAAGAGCGAAGTATCACGGCGAACTTCAAGTGCGTAATTGGCAAACCAATCATCGCGCATAACAAAAGTGCCATCACCCTTCACAATCAAAGAATTGACGATGCCCTCACGAGAGCCCGTGCCGTCTGAGTTCATTTGCACAGTTTCGTAAGCCGGTGTTAAACCCAGTTGCGCGGGCTTTCCGAGCGCCTCACCCTTGAATTTGTAGGGGAGCGAGAGGTTCATGATCAAGGGGTCGGTATTCTGAAATTCGGTCTTGGCTTTAAAGCTTTGGTCCGTCGAATACATATCAGAAACCGTTAGAATTCCCGAAAACTCGTGCTTCTCTGAAAAAACAGGTCGGTACTCAACTGAGCCGCCATAGGACCATCGATAACCAGCTAAATCTGTCGGTGCATTTGCGGCCGAAACCGAGAGGATGTTTGAGTCGTACATCAGCCCAAAATTAAACCCAAGAATCAGGTTTTTTTCGCGCATCGCTTGAAAGCGTTTCACGTTGGCAATTTGCTCGATAAAGGTGTCTGCCTGCTCGTCGATTTTAGGATCGCTTGAGTTGTCGAGAACGTATTCAAAGTGGCTTTTGGCTACGTCGTATTTCTCGTTCTGAAAGTCGATGACACCGGCATAAAACGCAGCCAGGGGTGCTAAATAAACCTCGGGGGTGAACTCGCTTGACGCATTTTCTTCGGCTTGGAAGTTGATTTGATAGGTGCCAGTGAATTGCGACGTGTTTGAACCGGTCTCGCTCATTTCAACTT
>JBKCUU010000010.1:0-4522 GCA_046318155.1 Bdellovibrio sp.
AATCAGGCCGAAGCGCCGCATCCCTGGTGGCTCCAGGCGGGCGGCGGCGAAAAGTCGCACCACCCCGAATTGACCCGCTGGGATGAGTTGCAAAACTCAAAGCTCGAGCTCAATGAAAAGATGCGCCGAGATTTGGGCATAGAGCCCGTTCACCCGCTCGAGCTCAATGAGGTTCCGACATTTTCGGCCTCCTCGGTCGAGAGATTTCGGAACTGCGCTTTTCAGTTTGCGGCTGAAAAATGGTTTGGGCTCTTGGATCCTCCCGAACGTGATTTGGATTTAGATCCCCGCTCGAAAGGAAGTCTGATTCACAATCTGTTTGAACAGTTGACCGCTCCGCCTAGGCGTTTTGATTGGACTAATGAGGAGCTTTCGATTCTGACCGAGAAAATTCGGGTCGATCTGGAGCTCGAGCACCGTGAAGGTTTATTCTGGAAGATCGACAAAGCCCGCGCCATTGCTTTGGCCAAACGTTTCTTGGGCTTTGAACAAAATTGGACAGCGCAGTTTCCGAATATGGAAATCGAAGCGCGTGAGTTCGGTTTTGAATTTTTCTATGACCCAATCGGCAAAACCTTTCATCCCGAAGAGGCCGAAGGGCGTCTTAAGTTTCGCGGATTTTTAGACCGCCTGGAGCATCATCCGAATGGGTTTAAAGTCTTGGTTGATTACAAACCAGGATGGGAACAAAAGCGGGCGTTCAACTCTTGGATGCCCCAGAACTTCTTACAGCTAGCCATTTATGCTTGGGCGATTGATCGCGGACTGGTCACCAGACTTAAAAAAGGTGTGGTCGCCGGCATCGAAACATTCACGTACCAGCCTCTCAAGCGCGGGCGCGGGTTTGTGGCTCCCGAAATTGTGGGTCTCATGGCCGAGAAGGCAACGCCGAAAGACAAAACCTTGGCCGACAAAGAAGCTTTGTACCAAGAGCTTGAGCGCTTGCTGACGGATCTTTTTGATTTGATACTCATGGGAAAAATAACGCCGATGCCTTTGAACGGCGAAAATGGGGACTTTAGTATCTGTGAATCTTGTCGATGGAGTGAAGTGTGCAGAGCACCGCATCTGAACTCGTAGACAAATATTTTGATCCCGATAAGGGACACCTGCGCGACACGATGATCCGCGCCGGCGCCGGCGCAGGAAAAACGACCGAGCTGGTGCGCCGAGTGATTTCGATCGCGTTGATGCACCGGCTGGCGACGGGAGAGTGGCCGCGTTTGGTTGTTACGACCTTTACGCGCAAGGCGACTCAAGAACTAAGAGAGCGACTGATGCAAGGCGGACTTCTTTTGAATCGGCCTGATGTGGCCGAGCTGATGCAAGCAAAAGTGGCGGGCCTTGATCTGAAGGGGCTCACAACTTATTTGCAGAGTTCACAGTCCTTACACATCTCGACGATTCACGGAATTTTAAGCGTTTTTTTAAAGCGCTATGGGAGCCAGCTGGAGCTGCCCCCTGACTTTCAATTGGTGAGTGAGCGCCAGTCGCACCGCTTGTTTCGTCAAACACTTCGGCAATTGCTCACGCATGACGAAGCCTTTGCTGATGACTTTCAAGTTTTGCGTGAAGACATTGATATGGCGACGCTCGAAGCGAGTGTTCACCAATTTGCTGCCACAAAGCTCGAAAAGGGCGCTGGTGTCACCCGTCTCTCGGTCGAAGCGATTCTGAAAGAGGCTGGCGCCCGGCAAAAACAGCTTCAAAAAAATGTTCAAGCCATTTTGCCAAGCTTACAGTCCCTTGAGCTGACGGACACTTGGCAAAAACGAGAAGCTGCGCTTGGCGACTTTTTGATCTCGGACAGGCCTTGGCCGCAGCGATTGCAAGCGCTCGCTGCTGCAAAGGGCGGCGCGCTTAAAGGCAAAGCCATTCCAGAAACGGTGATTCAAGCCGTTACTGATGTGTTCACTGAAGCAAAAGCATTGGCGGATCCTTTTTTTGATCCTGATCATCTCAAAAAATTGGATGACCTCTCGATGCGATTTGAACGCATCGCTCTTTTGTGGTCGCAAAAATTCGAAGAACAAAAAGTACAGACGGCTGTTTTGACGATGGAAGATCTCGAGTTGGTCTCGTTACGGTTGATTGCCGAATCCAAAGAGTCCGCGCGAAAGTTTAGTTTGGAGTGGGATTATTGGCTGATCGATGAGTATCAAGACACTTCGCCGCGCCAAGTGCAATTGATCGAAGCGCTGACCCACGGACAAAAAATGTTTTTGGTCGGTGATCCTCAGCAATCGATTTACCTTTTTCGAGGGGCCCGTTCCGAAGTCTTTTTCAATGCCGAAGCTCGTATGCGTGCCCAAGGCGGCCATTTGATTGAGCAAATGACCAATTACCGAACAGCCCCGCCGGTTTTAGAGTTTATGAACGAGCTTTTTCTTTCGGCCAGCACTCAGCTGACAAAAATGTCGGTCGGTAAGAAACCCTCGCCCCTGGATTTTGCGCCCGTCACCCTTTGGCAAGTCAGCCAAGACAATAAAAAAGAACGGGTCCAAGTCGAGGCCGTGGCCCAGCGGATTCTCGAGTTAAAGGCCTTGGGCGTCCCGCTGGAAAGCATCTGCGTGATTGCTCGAAAACGATCGGACCTTGCCCTGATTGCTGCGCGCGCCAGCGAGTTGGGGATTCCCTGCCAGATGCACGCGGCTGGTGAGTTTTATCAACGGCAAGAAGTTCGTGATGCCCTGGTCGTCCTAAAATTTTTGCTCAACCCCGATGATAACGTGAACTTAGTCAAGTTGCTGCGAAGTCCTTGGCTGTCGATGACCGACCAAGAGCTCTTGCAGATTTGTGCCCTGCGCGCCCGCTCGTACTGGTCGGTTTTGCTGTCGAAAAAAGCCGACACCATTTTTAGTGAAACGGCCGACTTACTGGCGGGTTTTTTGGCCGCCTTGCAAACCGAAGGCGTCGCTCGAACATGGCGACGGTTCTTAATGGAGCGTGGCTTCTTTGACTACGCCGTTAAAATCGATCCCTCTGGCAGACGAGAAGCCAATCTCTGGAAGCTGGTGCAAAGTCTACTGATTCAAGAGCGGGATCCGGGCTTTCAGTATCTTGAGTTTGTCGAGCAGTCCGATCCCATCTCGATTGATGAGTCTTCGGATGGCGACGCCAGTCCAGTGATTGAGCCCAAGCGCGTGCAGCTGATGACTGTTCACGGGTCTAAGGGGTTGCAATTTCCGCACGTGCTTGTTCCTTACTTGGATGAAATCGCGGCGAAACGTAAGAATCCATTCTTTGGCTTTAATCCTGATGCCGGCATTTGGTCTCTTTGCCTCAAAGACCCTGAATCTCATGAAAAAATTGTTCCACCCATTATTGGCGAACAAGTCGAAGCACATAAGTCCAGAGAGCTCGAAGAAGCGGACCGGGTTTTATACGTGGCGCTCACGCGCGCGCAAGAATCCCTGCATCTTTTTTGGAAGAGCGTGGAAAAAAACAAGTGGGTGCAAAAGTTAGATTTATTCTCTCAAGATTCTGAAGACGAATCGTACGGGATTGAAGGCGCCAATTGGACAGGTCTGTTTCGAAAAGACCGTCCGGCTCCCACCGCTCTCGACAAGAGCTTTCAAAGTGACTTTGAAGTCCGAGGTCCTTGGAGTTCACCCGTGACTCAAAAAGCGCGTGGACAAGTGATTTCGGTCACCCAAGTGCTGTCGATGGGCGAGCCCTATGAAGCCCCCGCCAATTTAGCACTGGCGGCCGCCTCCTCAGCCCGCAAGACGTGGGAACGTGTTCGTCGTTCCGTGCGCGGAACCGACGTGCACCGGTTGCTGGAAAGTCTGAAGTACGACCCTTCGCAAAAGCGGGCGACGCCTGAATACCAAGTGGCTTTGGATTTTCTGCATACTGGAAAAGGTCAGTTCCTACTGGACGTGATTCGCTCTGGCGAGGTCGAGTGGGGATTTGCCGCCCAACTTTCGGGATTTTTGATTCAAGGTCAGATCGATCTTTGGGGCCGCGATGCTCAGCAAAGGCTCTGGGTCGTCGATTACAAGACCGGAAGCCCCGACAAAGTAGACTCCGCGCTCGCGCAGCTTGAGATCTACGCGTGGGCCCTCAGGCACATCGGCAAGATCCCGATCGATGAACCGATTGAGCTGGCGGCCGTGTTTCCGTTTCATGGCGAAGTCGTCACTAAAAAAACGCCCCCTCAAGAACAACTTGAGAGGGCTTTAAAAAGTAAACTTGAATCAGGATCTTAGCGATTGAACTCAGGATTGATCATCGAGTTCAATTTGCTCAAAGTCTGCAAGTTGTTCACGATAATGCCTAAGTTGGTTTTCAAAACGCTCTCTTCAACGATCACAAGTTTAACCAGTTCTTTCATCACTGCATTTGTCTCTGTACGTTTTTCCATCACTTTGCCGGCGATGACCAAGAAGGGAACGTTCTTCGCATTTACCGTGTTGGATTTTTTCACGTTATCCAGAATCTCCGCTGCCACCTGAGGAATTTGCGCCTCAGGGATCTTCAGTTTCTTCGCTTGTTCGTACACGCCAACGACGACTTGAAT
>JBKCUU010000011.1:0-102921 GCA_046318155.1 Bdellovibrio sp.
TGATCCCGCCTGAGATGTCTCAGCCTGCGGCTCAGATTCACTAGTCAAAGATAAGTTAAACTAAAATGGATCTATGATCGTCAGCACTTCGGTGCTGCGGTCGTAGATAACGTTGTCGGTTTTAATCAGGACCAAAGCGCCCATGCCGCCCATCTTGAGCGTCGGGGCGGGGTTGTAGGCGTCTTTTTCGATTTCTCCGCGGCAGAGACCTGAGCTTTGGCAAAGACCAAGAAGCTCGCTTAACGCGCGCTCATACTGCGCGAGGAGTTTGATCTTTTGCTCAGGAGCCGCTTTGATTAAAGCGGATTCGAGCGTCTCGCCGCGAGCATAGGGCAGGCGGCTCTTGGCGATTGGTCGGCCTTGCGCGGGTTGCTCGAGCGGGAGCCATTCAGGCTTCAAGATTTGCAGGTCTTTGACGCTTGAGCCGCTGAGGTCGGTCAGTTTGTGAAGCAAAGCAAACGCTTTCTGGTCGTTTTCCCGCTGTGAAGGCATGTTGTATATCTTTTCGACAAAGCTCTGATTTGTCACAGAATTCTGGTGCAGGTAGGCCGTTCCGCTGATGCCTGAGCCGATCCATTTAACGCTCCAATCGCTGTATAATTGCGCGCAAGTCCGCGCGTTCGCAGAGAGCGAGGTCAAAAGGGTCATCGCAAGCCAGAAGGTCAGAAAGAGCCGAGTCATCGACTCTGAAAAGAGCAATCAAAGGGCCAGCTGCATTTCGGGGTTTTGCCGAGCTTAGCGAGGAACTAAAGGGGCAAGGTCGG
Source organism: Bdellovibrio sp. (assembly GCA_046318155.1). Classification (GTDB taxonomy): domain Bacteria; phylum Bdellovibrionota; class Bdellovibrionia; order Bdellovibrionales; family Bdellovibrionaceae; genus JAHBUS01. The sequence continues at coordinate 765 of JBKCUU010000011.1, forward strand.
TGCGGGCCATTGGCGTTCTTTCAAGATAGCTTCAATCTTGATGATTTGCTCGGAGTCCAAATGTTCTCTAGCAGCCAAAGTCACGGCATTGCTAAAATCAGCGAGCGAGTTGGAGGCACCCAAGCGAGTCAGTGTTCGGAGCGCAAGCTTTTGCGAGACGTCAGCTCCGAGCTCTTTGCGAATCTGCCAAAGTGTGCCACTGACGATCTTGCTATCGCCATAGAGCGAACCCGACTTGTCTTTGTAGTTGACGACATCCTCAAGATTGCGGCGGGCCGAGCCTTGTTTAAAAGAATACGAACCCATCAAGGGAGTGTTCAAATAACTGGCGGTAAAAAAATCAGCGAAGCCTTCATTGAGCGATCCGCCTTCTCCCTGGTTCGGGAGGTGGGCAATCACGCTGTTTAGAATGTGGGCCACTTCGTGAATAACAACGGTCGGATCATTCGGAATATTTTGATAAATCTGGCTATCACCGTCGCCAAGACGAATCTGATTGTTATAAGTGAAAGCGGCATTAGTTTTTTGCGGGTAGCCCATTGAGGTCTCGACTTCGACCCGAACAGGAAGTCGAAACCCAAGATCAAACTCAAAAAACTTGAGTGCTTTTTGTACAAAGAAAAAGGCCTGGGCCTGATAAAACTTAGGATCCTCTGTTTGAAATTGAAAAGGGCCATCCAAGATATTGACGCCTTCTGGATGCCGAGTCTTCACTCGAAGTGAGTCCGTCTCTAAAAATTTTGAATTCATGAGGCCCTTTAAGATCACCTCTTGAACTTGGGTCATTTTTTGGGGATCAAAAACAAAGGCGGTGTGGTCAAAATACGAACTCACCGCGAGTCGCTTCACAACTCGGAAGTTGGGCTTGAGGTACCAGCGTTCAACGCCGGTATTGTCAAAGTTGAGCAAATCCATTGCATAGACGGGCGTCAGGGCTCCACGCATTTCGAGGAGAACGACCTCGATGTCCGAGAGCAGTTCAGAGTGGCGAATTTCATAGTTACGTTTTTTTGCTTGGACAAAGAAAGACGATCGGTTTTTGTGGAGGGCCTCAATTTCTTCAAGGTTCGCCTTTGATGCTGTTTCAGGCGAAATTCCATAAGAAAGTTTGCCATATTGAAGATCGCCATTTTTATTGACGGTATGAAGCGTGCCGCCTTCGACGAAGGCAGACCCAACTTGTTGCCGGGTCGTCAAAACCGTCTCGCCATCGACCATGATGGGTCGCTGCATTTGATTGAACTGGACGTTGGTAAAAATCGAAGGGACAGAAGCTGAAGAGCCCTTGGCCCACTCGAGAGTGGTCAAAGGCTCTTGGCTTTTTTTATGGCATCCAGCGGATGCAGTAACAAAGACCATGAGGAGAAGCAATTTAGACATTCGTTTCATTCCCATTCGTCAAGGCTATCGAATCTCGAGCTTTTTTTCAATAAAGGTTCCGTCGCCACCCATGAAGCGAATCGTGTGAACACCAGCTTCAAGTTTGCCAAGCGACACCTCTTTGTTGAAGGGCACCAGAACCATTAAGCACATTCCTTGCTGAACCGAAGCAAAGATGCGAACTTCATGCGCTAAGCCAGCTTGGTGGGTGACTTCAGAACGAGAAAATCGATAGCAACCATTGGGGAACAATCCACTGGCAACAACATAAGCCTCTGAGTTGGAGTCAAAGCCAGAGGGAACAAAGGCGTCCGCAACTCCGACAAGCACTTCTTTTGCGGGCTGAGCGGGTTGATCTGCTTGAGCTGTAAAACTGAAGCTGGTCAATCCGAGTGCGATCATGGCTGAGAATAAAAATTTTGTCATGGAGGTCCTCCGTCCTTAGGGTGTTTGACCATCAGCTACGCAAAGAAGAGACCAACTCTCTCCTCGTTGTGACGTGAGCTGAGGTCGAGGCTTGTGGCAATTTGACTCAAATCCCGAGGACCTCTGTGACATTGCTGTCCCAGACGGGGCGCGTTGAGCTGCATTAGTTTGCGGCGGGCGTGTAAAAGGCGACGAAGCGTGCGTGCAATTCAGCGCAGAGCTTGTTGCCGGTTTTGATCTCGGTGTTCATCCAGAGATCGGCTTTGCCCCTGGTTTTAAGTTTGTTCAAAAACTTTTGGGCTTCGTCCTTTGAAACCTCAAGTTCGGCGGTGAAGTCGCTCTCGACCGGTGCGCGGTAATGCAGCTCGCCTCTTGAGATCACAAAATCTTGCGTGGGGATTTGGGCCTCGCGAACTAAATGCAGAAAAAGTCCGTAGCTGGCGACAATGGCCACTTGATAAAGTGAGCCACCAAATCCCGTGCCTTTATGGTTCAGGTGATCTTGCAATCTGGCATCGACGCGGATGTTGTAAGGGCCTAAGGCCGTGATCCTGCACTCAAAGCCCTGCAAGGCGGGGATTTGGCTTCGGATGTACGACTCAAGCTCTTGAGGAGTCATACTTAGGCGTGAGGCCGAGTTGTTTCGTAAGAAGTCGTCTCACGTACAACAACGACTTTGATTTGGCCGGGGTAGTTGCACTCTTCTTCGATTTTGTGAGCGATCGCGGCTGACAAATCAAGTGCTTTGCGATCATCAATTTGGCGACCGTTGACGATGACTCGGCATTCTCGGCCGCCATTCAGCACATAACAGTCGGTGACGCCATGAAAGCTCTTGGAGATTGTTTCGAGTTCGGTGACCTTTTGATTGTAGGATTCCATCGTGGATCGGCGAGCGCCGGGGCGCGCGCCCGAAATCGCATCGGCGCCGATGACCAAGTAAGCCATGTCGGTCGAGGGTTGCTCGTCGTAGTGATGGGCTTTGACGGCATGGATGATATCGGGAGCTTCGCCGCGCTCTTGGATGAAGTTTGCGCCAATGACCGCGTGACCGCCATCCATCTCGTGATCCATTGACTTGCCAAGATCATGCAGCATGCCGGCGCGGCGGGCCTTTTTCAGCGGAACTCCACCCAATTCAGAAGCGAGCAAGCCGCACAGCCAGCCGACTTCGCCGCAATGAAAATACTGATTTTGCGTAAATGAATAGCGGTAGCGGAGGCTGCCCATCATTTGACGGATTTCGGGGTGAAGTCCATCAAGTTTGAGTTCTTTGGCGAGGCTATCGCCATCTTTTTTAATCAAAGCCATGAGCTCGCGTTTGATGTTGTCCGCAGTTTTGCGGATGAATTCGGGCCCAATAGGACGTTTTTCTTTCAGACAGCGTTCAAGGATTCGGCGGGCGAGCTCTCGGCGAACGGGATCAAAGCCGGCCACCCCGATAAACTCCATGTCATCTTGAATCGCAATTTCACAGCCGGTGACCTCAGAAAGAACGCGCAGGTTCTCACCCTTGTTGTCTTTGATGATTTGGCGTTGCTCGGGTGTTTCAAAGTAAACGGCCGAAATGCCTCGCTCAGAGCTGTAAGGACGGTGAAACCGAACGAGGGCTCGGTCTAAGATCATTTTTGCTTTGGTTTCGGCGTGCAGCTTCGTGTCTTCTTCGATAAAGGCGATTCGACTTTCAGCCATTTGACGAGTTTCGGTCTCGAGCTCTTGAATGAGCCGAGTCCTGACGTCGGTGCGGTTGGTCTCCAGGCGCACGCAAAGATTATCGATAAACGTTTGGTTAAGTTGCTGGCGGTCGCGGGCAATCTTTTTTTGAGCTTCCTCGAGTTGCTTGATGCGATCTTCTTCTTTTTTGATATTTTGCTCAGTCTGCGAACTTTTTTGGCGTTCTTGGCTGTAACGATCGTCGGCCTTTTGCTTTCTTTCGGTCACGATCTCTTCGAGCTCTTCGATTTTTTCTTCGAGCTTGATCAGTGCACTTTCTTCTTGCGTCCAGAGTTCAAGTTCGATTTCTTGGAGCTTTTCTTTTTGATCAAGCTCGATGAGTTCGAGCTCATTTTGAGCTTCGGCGATGATCTCTTGAGCTTCTTTTTGCGCGCGGCTTTTAACTTGGGCCGTATAGACCCGAAAAGCCAGATACCCAGCTAAGCCGCCAAAGAGGAATGTCACAGCAAAAATGAGGACGCCAAAACCAATCAATTCCATACATTGACCAGAGTGCCTCGTGTTGGCGGCTCTGTCAGTTGATCTCTGGTTTTATGTCGGGTTTTGACGGGTCATGACGAGTGCTGTCAGACGGGCGACACATGGCGGGTCTGCCGCTTGAGTGGTGTTTAGGTCTTTTCGCGAAGAACGCGGAGGGCTTTGCTGACGGCTACAGGTGGTTTTCCCATCAGGATGCGGAGCTGATCCCAAATGGTCGTCTGCCCCGAGTAAAAGCGCGAGATCACGGGTTCGGGCATTTTATAAAAGTGCGAAAGAACTTTGTAGCGCTCCGTCGCCTCGGCGCCCTTGAACAACATTCGATTTAAGAAGCGGTAATAGCGAAGGCGGCCGGTCGAATTCTGTTCGACTTTTGCAAGCACCCGGCGCATCGCTGCGGCCGTCAGATTGCTGTGATCACAAATGGCGCAAAGCTGCTTGAGTAGGGTTGGCGCGGTGTAACCGGTTACGGGATGGAAGTAGCCGCTTTCAGCGCCGATGCTTGGAAACTCCTCTCGGTCTTGCTTTGTGCCGGAGGGGAGGGTGAGGGTCAGGGGCAATGCGCCTGACTCTTTGCGGATCAAGGATTTGATCTTCCAGTTTTGCTTCTGGATGTAGGCCAGGATCTCTTGCTCAATGCGCTCGATTTTGAGGCCGCTGTGGTGACTGTAATAGGTGTCTTCGACCAAGAGGCGGGTTGGTGACCAAGGCAAAAGGTAAAAAAAACGATAGCCATCAATTTGCTGGATGCGCGCATCCATCAGGACGACCTTGGTGAGTTGGTGGGGCTGTTCAAGTTCGATATCCAGCCCGACAAACTTTTGCCACGCGACCGGTTCGTTTTGTTCGGCCCAACCCCGGGCAAGAAGCACAGTTTCGGCTTGCAGCGTAAGGATGTTGTCGTCACCGCTTTGGCGGACTTGCACTTGATGGTGCCCGAGTTCTTTATCCTGTTTTGTCGACAGGACCTCGGCATTGAGCACGACCGTGCGTCCAAATTTTTGCATCGTTTTGTCGCGCAAGTCCTCAGACGTGATGCTGTGATAGGGCGAGTTGAACTCGCGCGAGTACGCCGGAAAGTGAACCCAATAACCAGGCCATGAATAAGTGATGAGCGGGCGTAGCCAAGCCTGACAAGAAGCTGGCAAATCAGATTCATGAAACGACCAGGTATGGTTACCGGCGAGCTTGTCGTTTTTTTCGATCAGCAGGATTTTGAGTTTCGGGCTGGTCTGCTTAATAGCATGCAGAGCCAGGCAACCTGCCAAACCCCCGCCAATGATAATGATATCAAACTGATTCGAGACCATGGTGGGGAGGGTAGCAGGAGTCCTTGGCCCGAGCAAAAGGTAAAAGTTTAGGCACCCAAGTCATCAAATCGCCCCACCCACTCAGGCAAAGATTAAAGATCGATCTTCGCCTGCAAACTCAAGAACCCATTGTCCGGTAGCACGGCCTCTTCACTCGCGAAATCCCAGTAACTGCGGCCTTCGAAAAAGCGCCGCTGAAAAGCGTATCCCACCTGTGCATGGAGCGAGAACCACTTGGCCAGCGGTTGCCGGTAGCCGACGTGGATTTGTTTTTGATCGTAAAAGAGTTTTTCGCGGGTTTCGTCTCGGCTTTCGCGGAGCCAAGTCTGCTGAGTCCATTCCAAACCCGTAAATGCGCTCGGGCCACCAAAAGGTGCGCCTAGTGCCAATTCCGTTTTCCAAACTGTTCCGCCAAAAGCAAGCAGTGAGGCGTTCCAAGATTTCCCCGTGGGGAACCATTTCACGAAAACAAACGGCACACCATAAACGGCCAACAGGTCAGGGCGCTTTTGAAGGTAAGCAAATCCCGGCAAGGGGAAATCTCGAAAAACAGGGTTGTTGTTCGAGTAAAACACAAACCAGATCCACTTGTCCGCCGGATTGTCTTCGCTCGGAAAGACGTAAGACAAGCTCAAGGACACCGTATTGACTTCTTTGCTCTCAAAAGTTTTGTCGCTTGCCGATCCAAATGTCGCTCGAACCGAAAGACTCTTGTCACCCTCCAAGCTGTGTGAATATCCAAGCCCAAATTGCTGACTTCGCAAAGCTTTTGGAACCTCAAGGTCCGCAGCACGGTTCAAATAAAGCGTTTCTGGGACCTTAAACGTCGTCTCTTGCGCCGTCACGCTAAGAGCTTGCGTCTCGGTCTTATAGACGGGGAGGTTGGCGCTGAGCTGCTGCCATTGCGAGGTGTCCCACGGATAAAACACGCCCTGGTAACTGAACTTTGTCCTGGGCGGACCTCCGGTCAAGCCTTCCACGGGCGACTCAAATGCAAATGCATTTGAAAATAGAAAAACAACACTGCCCAGTATCAGGTTCTTGGTCTTGCGCATGAATGGCGGCCCCTTGGAATATCGATATCATAGGGATGCATAGCCGGCTACAAAGTTTTAAGAAATGTCTCGGTATCCATAGGACGTGACTCGATCAGCTCGATGCGGGGCGGGGACGTCTGTGGTTGCAACATTCGGTGTTTTTTGCGCGAAGGAATGTACTCAAAGCTTCGCACGACAATAATTGGCAATAAAATGAGGACGACAATCAAACCGCGAATTTGGCGACTCAGCTGCTCAAAAACAAGAGCTAAGAAACTCCAAATCACAAGTGCCAGCCACAAGACAAAAAATACGCTGTAGATTTCTTTGTACTTAAAGATGTCTGGCAAAAGCCAGCGCACATTGTAAAGGTCTTGCGATACGACGGCAAAACCCAACAAAGACCAAAGCGACCATTCATAAAGTCTAAGCACGCGGTACTCGCCATGCAAAGCGCGAGACAAAACCGACAGCAGTGTTGCGATCACAAGTGGTCCGACAAAAAGAGCGAGCAAGTTTTCAAAAATTTTATAAACTTCAACATTCGCCACCGACAAAAAGACTTGTTCGACGATCAACAAGAATAAGATTAAGCCCATGACGGTCCAAAGCCCACGCAGCTCTCGCACGCGGATCCAGCCCCAAGAAAAGTTCTGCGCCGACGTCGATTCGGCAAGTGCGTACAGCGCTAAGTTCGTGATGCGCAAGTGATGGTTTCCGATTGAGATCGTCTTTTGTAATTCTTTGAGTTCGTTTGCAACTAAGGTCAATTCTGTTTTTTTGATCTCGAGATCCGGAACAATAAAATCGCAATCAAGCGCTCGGCCAATCACGATGGTCTCTTGCCAAAAGTCTTTTGTCATCAGGACGTGATTTTTCGCGTCGCGAAGCTCGATTCTAATCATGGTTTCACCAAGACTTCGTAATCGTGTTCGATGATCGCCCGTGTGACGTCTTTGACAGTTTCAAGCGTGAGGCCACCAAGTGCCAGCTCACCATGGACGTAGCTGCCCGAGGCCAACGGCACGACCGCCTCAATGTAGACGTCATAAAATTCAGACAGAGGCATCATCGATTGCAAACAAACCGAGATTGTTCGCATGAGTCCCATTTTGGGGGTGACGCGTTCGCGCGAGCACTTCATCGGCATAAAGTTGATTTTTGAGTCCTGATCAAAACTTTTGACTGACATGGCCGCCGGGTACTGACCCCAGCCGCCGACACGTTTCATATTGAACGAAAGCAACGGCATCGTTTTGTTTTTGATAACCGAGAACTCGCTGGTAAACACACCAGTGCTTGTCCCCTCAGAAAGCGAGATATTTTGATCGATCGCGCACGACTCAGTCTGTGCATCAAACTTCATGTCATCATCATCTTTTTTGCTTGAGCCCCAGCAGCGAATTTTTTTAGAAAAGTGGGGGAGTCTTGCTGAATCAATCGGCTTGGCGTCTTTGTAGCCCTCAATAATCAGTTCCTTGAACGCCAGCTGTAATGCTGCGAGCTGGCGCCCGAGGCTGCCAATCAAGTCGGCTTCTTCCACTGGCTTTGTTCGATAACGAGCCATCATCGCATCGACAAACTTAGCGGGGACGCCAAACGAAATTTGCTGCGAGTACCGGTGAGTCGACACGTTGACAGCGACGAGCTCTTTCTTATCATTGACTGTCGGGCCGCCGCTCATCCCAGGATTGAGTGGGGTGGCCATGTAAATCAATTCGTAAGGGCCTTGATCAACAAAGCCATTGTAAACACCGCGAACAACCGTCCAGTTCACATCTTCAGGCAAGCCCAGCGAAAAGAGATCACCACCTTGGGGAGGCGATCTCTTTGAAATCCGAACTTCAGAATCAAAAGTCGTCGGAACCTGAATGAGGGCCAGGTCATTGACAAAATCAACGGCCAGAATCTGAGCCTCGACCCGGTCTTTGAGGATCTCGACAAAAACTTTATTGTGTTGCGGCTTCCATATGGCTTCGGCGACGACATGGTAGTTCGTGACGAGTAGGCCCTTGCGATCAACGACAAAGCCCGTGCCGTAAGAGTTTTTGTCGAGGCTTGAGTTGGCCGAGACTTTGACTTGAAAGATGAGCGGCTTGATTTCTTTGTAGGCATCCGTGGCATCAGCCAAGACAAAGAGTGGAAAGCATAAAAAAATCAGTGCCGCTGTCTGCAACATTCAAGCAGCTTAGCCCAAGTTTAAGCACTCATCGAGAGAAACTCGGCGCATCAAGGTCGCCACTAAGAGTGATGTGGAGTCTTGGCTTCGATATAGAGCCAAGCGCCGTCCTTTTTTCGAAACAGGCTGCGTTCGTGGTGGACTTGCCTTGTCTGTGGCAAGGCCTTGTCGATAAACCAGGCTTTAAACTCGACCAGAGCTGTCTTTGAATCTTCGGTCGCTTCTAAAATTTCAAGGCCGACAAAGTCGGCGGTGTCCATCCATCGCCGGGCCTCTTCGGGACTAAAGCGAGCTCGCGAGGCCGGATCCATCGTGGCAACAAGATAATCGACATTCTTTGTGGCAAAGGCAGCGTAACGCGAGCGCATGAGCGCTTCGGCACTCAGAGCGTTCTGGTCTCCCAGATGAAGGGGTTCGCAGCAGATCTGGTAAGGTTGACCGCTCGAGCAGGGACATAAGTGATGTTCGATTTTGACGGTCATCCCCTTGACCCTGATCCAGTTTAGCTAAAAAGTAAAGGGCACTCAAATCAAAGGAGTTCGCTCATGATCACGTTACGAGTTATCCTTGTTTTCCTGACTCTTGCAACCGCAGCATCCTTTTCTCAGGCCCAAGAACCAAAAACGATCGACATCAACGACCCCACACACCTTGTCCGGCAAGGAGAAATCTTTACCGTCCGCATGGTGCCGGGTGATAAGACGACGACCTTTTACATTGCTGGTAACAAAGCCGCAGACATTAAATTTGATCGCTTGTCGGTTCGAGCAACGGCCTACGGCCCCGGCGGAAAAACCACCGAGCTGAGTTTCTTGCGTAAAGACAACGCTTTTGAAACCAACGGACTTCTTCGGGATACCGAAAGAGTTGAGTTTCAAATTAGGCAACCCAAGCCTGACCTCAAAGAAAATCTGGAGATCAAGATGCGCCGAGCGCCGTAACCTTCGACACGTCATCTTCGGCAAAGGCCTATGGGATCTTTTTTGAATCGGAAGAGGAGCGCTGAGTCCAGTCGTTTCGAGTCAGAAGCTTGATGCTTTCGGTGTGAGGATCGAAAACGATCTTGACGTCGCCGCGAGCAAGCTGTTGATTCGCGAATTACTGAATGGTGATCCAAGTTTGCGAAATGCCGAATTGGCGAACCAAACGATTGAATTTGTAACCTTTGTCGGGATGAACACGGATGCAGCCATGAGAAGCGCGAGTGCCCAAACGGGCAAAGTTGCCTTCAGTCGTTCCATGGATTGCGAAACCACCTTCGATAAAAACAGCGTAAGGCATGTTGCCCAAGCCGCGGTAGTCACCCTCGGGGTATTTCGTCGACGTGTAACGGTCATAAATACGTCCGTTCGGACGCCGGTCAAAAGAAGGGGTGCTATGGCCAGGCGCGCCAGACGACACCAAGAAAGAATCGATCTGTTGGCCATTCAAGTACAAGTACATGCGCTGTTCGGCCAAAGAAACATACGCATAAACAGGGCAACCTTGACGGTAGCAAGACGCTGCAAAGAGCAGATTCAGCTGAGGCAAGATCGTGGGTTGGCCCATTTCGTCTTGATAGATTTGATCGAATTCGTTCAAAACTCTTTCGATATGAGGGTCAAAGGGGTTGATCTCATCAGAGACGCTCGGGGAATCATCGATTGATTCCGTCGCCCAAGCCAGTTGAGGCGCCGCTGCCGAGGAAGCAACCACAACAAAAAGACCAAGTAAAAAATGTGTCATCATAAGCATTTTACTCCGCGGGAATTGCGTGATGACGCTTGCTAACGAAGATCATGACCATATGCAAGTCTAGTGCGCCGCATTAGGTTTGGGGATGTTTGCAAGTTTAGCGAGCGCGCAGCTTGCGAACTTGCTTTTTACCGATCGCGATCTGTTCAGCCGCGTTCTTGCGAAAGTCTGACAGCAAGATATCTATCATCGCCGCTTCCTCTAAGCCGAGGATCACAATGAGTTTTCCTAAAATTTCCAAGGGAACTTTTGAGACATTTCGTTCCATCAGATAAACAAACTGTGGACTGGAATAGCCAAGGGCTTTGGCGAGTTCCAATTGTGTCAGCCCCTTTTCTAGGCGGGCATCTCGAATTGCGTTCCCTAAAAAGATTTTTTCCATAGTTCGTTTAACATGGCCTGCAACTGCTGCGCTTGTCAATTAACAAAGCATGGCCCTAAACAGAACGGACGAGGTCCATCGTTGAACTCTGCATGACATTGATTGTGCTATTTTTGCTCAAGCAGGGGGCATCCTTAGCGAACCAAGCCGACGGCCTTGTAAACGTTGTCGAGAGTGCCTCGTGCTCTTATTTGCGCCCGTTCTGCACCTTCTTTTAACAGGGCATCAAGATGATCACGATTTTTCATCAGCTCGTCGTACTTTTCTCTCACGGGCTTGAGCGTCTCGACGACGAGATCTGCCAAATCAACTTTTAAGTGTCCATACATTTTGCCGGCATAATCCTGTTCAAGCTGGTCCATTGTTTTTTGGCTCAGAACTGAATAGATCGTCAAAAGATTTGCGAGCCCAGGTTTGTTTTCGGCATCAAAGCGGATTTCAGTTCCCGAGTCCGTTGTTGCTGACTTAATTTTTTTTTCAATGTTCTTGGCGTCATCGATGATTGAAATAAAATTTTTTTGGTTCTCATCTGACTTTGACATCTTCTTTTCGGGGTCTTGCAGAGCCATAATCCGAGCCCCCATTTTTCCGATAAAGGGCTGAGGCATCTTAAAAATTCCTGAGCCATACCGATTCTCAAAAAAACCAACCAGATCCCGGCACAGTTCGATATGTTGTTTTTGATCTTCACCAACAGGCACCATGTCAGCCTGGTAAAGCAAGATGTCCGCCGCCATTAAGACGGGATAGGTGTAAAGACCGGCATTGATGTTTTTGATGTTTTTCTCGGACTTCTCTTTGAACTGGGTCATGCGGTTTAAGTAACCCATGGGTGCGAGGCACATCAAAATCCAAGCCAATTCGGCGTGCTCATGCACCTGGGACTGAGCAAAGATAATGTTCTTTTTAGGGTCAAGCCCCAAAGCCAAGTACTGGGCAAAAAAACTTGAGGTTCGTTCACGTAAAACTTTGGGGTCTTGATAAACCGTCAAGGCATGAAGGTCGGCCAAAAAGTAAAGGCAGTTGTACTCATCTTGCAACTGTCTCCAGTTATTGATGGCGCCAATGTAATTGCCAAGAGTCAGGTCGCCCGTGACCGTGCTGCCGCTCAGAATCGTTTTTTTGCTCGTTTGGTTCACAGCATGATTATCGAGCGATCAAAAATGATTGTGAAGGTCATTCCTCTATGCTGCAAAGTGACATAAGGCACTCGAGATCTTGAAGGCCCGAAGAGTGGCGAAGGGGTTCAAAAAGGGATTCATTTGTTTGACTCTGCCCTGCTTAAGACTGAGGCTCGGGCCCTATGAAGACCCAGAAACCTATGCAATTGAACTCCACGTTCTGGAGTGATTTTGCTAAAAATATTTGGGAACGTAAACCCTTGGTTCTGCGTGATGTTCAGTCGTCTTTACTCGAAATCAATGAAGACGAAATTTTTGCCTTGCTCGTCAGTTATGCGGACCGCTGCCGCAAAGCTAAAAACTCCGAAGGTTTCAAATTTTTTGTCGAGGGAATCAGAGCTCACGATTATGATGTTCTTCAAGTCTTGCCAGTTAAAAATGACAAATCCTTGCGGGGTTATCATGCCCGGATGAACGTGTTGTTCACCGACTACTGCCTGGTTTGCGACGAACTCTTGCAGGTCAATCTTGAAAAACAAGCCCGGCTTAAGCAATTTACTGATGAATTGTACCGACATGTCGGTTTTCCGAACCGGTTTGCCGAGATGGGATTGTACCTGGGTAATTATCAGCGGACGCCCTTCGGTGTTCATGTCGACAGCTGCGGAGTCTTTAGTTTACCAGTGACGGGGACAAAGACTTTTCGGCTTTGGACGACGGAGTTTGTTAAGAAGAATCCGACGCTCGATCGCGCTTTTGATTATGCAAAATTCAAAAAGAACTCAAAGGTGATGACAGCAAAGCCCGGCGATATGGTTTACTGGCCGTCGTCGGCTTATCATATCGCTGAATCCGATGGTGAGTTTAGCGCGACCTGGAGCCTTGGCATTTGGCTGGACCAGACTCATCAGCAGCAAGTGTCCGAAGCTCTTCAGACCTTGTTGAACGAGAAGATCGGTGATTTGTGTTTTGCTCCGACCATGCCCTTCAAGAAGCTTCACCGGAAAGACGGTCAAGTCGATCAACTCCCAGATCAATACTTGCAGACGATCAAAGCTCTGCAAAGCCTGACTTCGCGCCAGCTCAAAACCGCGTTCTTAAAAACATGGATGAGGCACATCTCAACTCAAGGATTTAAGGTGCTTCCGGTTCGACCTGCCAAGTTGAGCGCCAGATCCACCATCTGGCTGAGTCAAGCGACGAGCCCTGTGCTTTGGTTTGAGTCCAAAGATGAAGACGGAGAGAAGTCAAAAACCTATCTCAGTTTTGGCGGTCAATTGATCGAGACAAAACGCTCACGTGAACTTTTAAAGATGATTAAAGATTTGAATGCACAAAAAGGCTGTTTGGTTGGTGCTTATCTCAATAGACCCGGCAGCCGAGGGGCTCTTGCCAGCTTGCAGGCTCTTGCGGAGGCGGGAGCCTTTCGTTTGAGCTCTCCAAAGTAGCCCTGCCGGATTAGAACTTGAAAAAGAGGTGCGAGACGAGCGCGTACATGCCGGCAACGGTCAACGTGCGCCGAATCCAGATTGTCTTTTGGGGAGACGCTTTGCTAAGTCCTTTTACAAAATAAAAATGAATCGCGCTGAGTGCGGGAAGTGAGCTGATCCAAAGAACGAAGAGGATCAACGCGCCCGAGTAGGGCGATCCCGTTGCCGCAGCAGCCGCCAAAAACGTCCAAAGCCATGCGCAAGGAAGTAAAACGCTGCAAAGGCCCAGCACGCCTCCACCAGTTTTTGAGTTCACCAAGAATCTGTAGAGTCGTCCCATTCCAGGCGGTGCCAGCTGCTTGAGCGGCCAAACAAACGAATGAATGAAATACGCGCTTAAGAATAAACCCAGTAAAATTTTTGGAGCCAGTCGCTCTGAGAACAGAATATTTTGACCGACAGAGCCGATCAAGGCGCCTGCTCCCATGTAAGAAATCCCTCGGCCTAAATGGTAAGGCCAAATAGAGCCTTTGTTCGCAATGGCGGCCGCAATAGGTCCGCACATCGCGGCACAGTGCCAGCTACCAAAAACGGCAGCGCTTAAGATTGTCAGCAAAAGAGCAGGGGTCTCTGCGGTCATCGGCTTGGTCCTAAAAGTCGATAGCTTTTTTGCACCTGAAAAGGAAGCTCTGCAATTTGGTTCTCGATTTTTATCTTGATCAAGTTCTCGCCATGCTCGTCCAAGATATCTCTTTGAAAACGAATAAAGAGATGCACGGCACGATCTTCGCCAGGCAAAAGCGGGAGAGGGTTCACGGCAGTGGTCAGCTCAAGCTCTCCGGCGCTTTCTGAACGAGCTGATATTCTTAGGAGCGTCTTCTGCCCCGTCTGGTTTTTAAGATGAAGCTTCAGGTGATTGATGAAGCCCGGCTGACCATCGGTCCCGCTGAGTTCCTGGTAAAGTTCGCCGGGCACGCGCAAAACGACCATGTCGACGGGTGAACGGATCGCAATCGAGATGCTCAGGCCCGCGGTTAAGAGGACGAGGAGGGCAAGATAAAGCAAGGCGCGCGGACTTTTTAAGGTCCATCCTTTGCCATCAAGACTTGCCAGACGAATCAGTTTCTTTGGCTTTTGCACTTTGGTCATGATTTCATCACAAGCATCCATGCAGGCCGTGCAATTGATGCATTCCATTTGCAGACCTTGGCGAATGTCGATTCCGGTTGGGCAAACTTCCACGCAGCGATTGCAGGCGACGCAGTCTCCTTGTTTTTTCTCAGGGGCAATGAGACCTCGGCGAGGTTCTCCGCGCGACTCATCATAAAGAACTGCGAGCGATTTGCGATCCATCAAAAGGCCTTGGAATCGACCGTAGGGACACATGATGATGCAAAATTGTTCTCGGAACCATGCAAAATCAAAGAGAATCAACAAAGTCACAGCACTGATCATGACAAAATAAGACCAATTGGCTGTCGGCGATCCGTACATCATTCGTAAAAGCCGGTCGCCGCCAACAAAGTACGCGGCAAAACTGTGAGCGATGAGCGAAGACGTCAAAACAAAAAGAATCCACTTCAAAACCTTACGAGCAAAGCCGATTGGACTTAAGGGTGAGCGAGCCATTTTTCGGCGTTCAAGATAGTTTCCCTCGGTCCAGAATTCGATCCGACGAAAGACGCCATCGATGAACACGGTTTGCGGGCAGGCCCAACCGCACCAGACACGGCCCCAGACGGCCGTCATAAAAGCAAGGCCAATGGCCAAAGTCGCAATTAAGAAAAAGATGAGCGGTGCATCGTGCGCGTACAGTTCTAATCCAAAGAACAAAAAACGCCGTGCACCCACATCAAGGAGGATGGCCTGCTGCCCACCGATTGGGATCCAAGGAAGAAACAAGAATATAAAAATTAAGACCGCCTGAACCTGAGTGCGCCGCCGGCGGTAGAACCCGCGGACCTCGCCCGGAATCATCTGCTTTCGATGACCGTGATCATCCAAGCTCGAGAGTCGTTCAGGATCGAGGCCTCGATTTGTCATTCTACCTTGCCTTGTTTCCTTGCGGAGCTTTTGCCCCGGGTGGATTTGAGTCTTGCTTGCTCAGAATCAGGGCGGTGAGCGAGAGGATCTCTTTTTGGTCGAGCATGCTTTCCCAAGGCGGCATGCCTTTGTCAGGGACTCCTTTTTTAATCATCTGCAAGATATCAGCTCGTGATCCCTTCCCATGAATCCAATAAGCATCCGTGAGGTTCGGTCCGATGCCGCCTTGAAGTTCGGGACCGTGGCAGGCGGCACACTTTCCCGTAAAGGCAACGAGTCCGCCCGCAGCCAATTGTGGATCCTTGAGCATCACTTCGAGCTCTTCTTCGCTGAGTTCTTTTGTCACAACTTGGTGGTTTTGAGCCTGCAGCGCGAGCATGGCTTGCTTCAATTCGGCTTGTAATGTAGGCCCACCACCAATTTCATAGTGAAGCCAGTAAATGAAAGCAAAAATGATCGTTCCAAAAAAAGTCATCAACCACCAATTTGGCAGTGGATTGTCAAACTCCTGAATGCCGTCATACTCGTGATCTGTCAGTTGATCATTATCTTGCGGAGTCATTTTGTTTTTCCTCGTTAAATAGAGAATGAGAGAGTGCCGCGTATTTGGCTTTGTTCATTTTTAAACCGGTCCACCAAAGAACGCCAAAAAAGACGGTTAGAAACAAACAAAGCCCAACGATCGTCAGAGGGATGTCGGTGTAGTGAGCAAAGGCGAGGGCTTTCACTTTTGGCCTCCTTGTGCGGGGTTCGATTTTTGTCCCAAAGCTTGCAAATAAGCGATCAAGGCAACGATTTGTTTTTTCTCGAGACCCTGAGGTGCCCCTTGTTCGGCCAACTCTTGTGCGATGATGGCCGCTTCTTTTTGCGCAAGAATATCGGCATTGGCGACAGTTTCATCCGAGTAGGGAGTGCCCAGTTGTTTGAGCACCGAGAATTTGCGGCGAAGACCGACAAAATCCGTGTCTTTCGCGACGAGCCAGGGATAGGCAGGCATAATTGATTTCTCGATGATCGCGCGAGGATCCAGCATATGGCGGTAGTGCCAAAGGTGCGGGTACTTTTTGCCGACTCTGGCAAGATCGGGACCTGTGCGTTTTGATCCCCATTGAAAGGGGCGATCCCACATCGATTCTTCGATGGTTGAAGGTTCACCAAATCGAAGAACGTCAAAGGAAAGTTGGCGGATTTGCTGACTGTGGCAATTGTAGCAGCCTTCTTTGACATAAATATCGCGGCCCGCTTGCTCAAGCGGAGTCCAAGGCTGAGTTGCCTTTTCGAAAGTAACATAAGCCTTTAAGTTTAAGATTGGAAAAATCGAAATCACAGAGGCCACTGCGACCGCGACAAATGTAAGAACCGAAAAAACGGTGGCCAATCCCTCCAGTCGTCGGTGGCCTGATTCTGCAAGTTGAGGGACGGGTCCTGCCACTTGAATGGATCCATTAATCACGGGTTGGTGGCGAATGGCTTTGACCACATTGATGACCATGAGAACAAATCCAGCTATGTATAGAGTACCGGCGAGGGCTCGAACCCAGTAAAGAGGAACGATGCGCATGACGGTCTCGACAAAGTCAGGATAGACAAGTTTGCCTTCGGGATTCAGGGCCTGCCACATCAATCCTTGTGTGATGCCCGCAGAAACCATCGAGACGTAGTAAAGAATAACTCCTAGCAGGGCGAGCCAAAAGTGCCATTCACAGAGTTTTTTCGACAGTTTATCAGTCTGCCACAGGCGCGGAATGAGGTAATAAGCCATGCCGAAGGCGAGCATGCCATTCCAACCCAGGGCGCCGCCGTGAACGTGGCCCACGATCCAATCCGTGTAATGTCCCAGCGAGCTGACGGATTTGATCGAGAGTAGTGGGCCTTCGAACGTCGCCATCCCGTAAAAAGTGATCGCGGCAACAAAAAACTTGATGATCGGTTCTGTTCGAAGCAAGTGCCAGGCACCGCGAAGGGTGAGCAAACCATTGATCATGCCACCCCAGCTTGGAGCCCAAAGCATGATCGAGAAAACCATCCCCACAGTTTGAGCCCAATCAGGCATCGACGTGTAGAGCAAATGATGGGGGCCGGCCCAAATGTAGATGAACACAAGAGCCCAAAAATGAATAATCGAAAGTCGATAAGAGTAGACGGGGCGATTCGCGGCCTTTGGAACGTAGTAGTACATGAGGCCCAAAAACGGGGTGGTGAGAAAAAAGGCGACGGCATTATGGCCATACCACCACTGAATCAGCGCATCCTGAATACCAGCCCAAACAGGATAACTTTGAGTGAGACTGACCGGGATTTCGATTGAGTTGACGATGTGGAGAATGGCCACGGTGATAATGGTCGCGATGTAAAACCACAGTGCGACGTACAAATGCCGTTCACGTCTGCGCGCAATCGTGCCAAAAAAATTCACTGCAAAGACGACCCAGATGACGGTAATGGCGATGTCGATGGGCCATTCAAGTTCGGCGTACTCTTTTGACTGAGTGTAGCCGAGCGGTAACGAAATGGCCGCTGCCAAGATGATGAGCTGCCAGCCCCAAAAGTGGATTTTACTCAAGAGGTCGTTGAACATCCGAGCTTTGAGAAGCCGCTGGCTCGAGTGATAGATGCCGGCAAAGATCGCGTTACCCGCAAAGGCAAAGATCGCGGCATTCGTGTGGAGAGGGCGCAGCCGCCCGAAGGTGATCCACTCCAAATTCATGTTCAAGGGCCAATAGGCGAGCTGAAGAGCAGCTAAGAGTCCGGCCGCAAACGCGGCTGCCGCCCAGAAAATCATGGCCAGCAAAAAGTAGCGCACGACCTTATCATCAAAAGTTACCGTTTGTGTGGATCCTAGGGGGTTCACGTGATTCAGTCCTTTCCCAAGGTGGGGTTTTCGTTTTTAAGTATTCGGTGAGCAGGGGTTTCGGCGTCGTCAAACTGGCCATCGCCAACGCCAAAGAGAAACGCGGCCAAAAATCCAAAGCCCATCAGGAGTGCCATCGGGATCATAAGAATAAGGATGACACTCATCGAGAGGACTCCCAGGTGCTGAGTAAGATAAGAACCGAGCTGATCGGCATCAAGATCGCGGCCGTGAGCGGCGTTACAAAGCCAAGCAGAGCAGCAGCTCCTGCTCCCACATTGTAAGCCAATGCAAAACTTAAGTTTCGACGCACTAATTTTTGAGTTTGCTTTCCGATTTGAACGAGTTTTAGAAGTGGCTCAAGGCCAGGTTCCATGAGGTACACCGATGCCGTTTTTAGTCCCCGCTCAATTGCACCTTTCATGCAGACACCAACTTCTGCCGCTGCCATGGCTGAGCTGTCATTCACACCATCGCCAATCATGATGCAAGGGGAGTGAGCTTGGACATCGGCCACCTTGTCGCTCGGACTGCGGTCACCTTTGCCCGCGACGCCGGTCAGCTCTAATTTTTTGAGTAAGTTTTGGACCCGTTCCTGATGATCTCCCGAGGAGACGAAAATTTTGAATTGAGAAGCCAGTGCTCGAAGTGTGCGGGGGGCTTCAGTGCGGATCCGGTCTTCAAAAGTAAACTCAGCAAGTGCGATCATATCTTGCTCAAGGACAACCTTAATTCCCTCTGTGCTCGCACCTTGAGATTTTTTAAGCGAATAAAGTCGGCCTTCAAAAATTCCAAAGACCTTCTCACCAATGTGCTCGTGAACATCTCGCAGTTGGGCGGCATATTCGCTGACGCCCGCCATGGATGAGCGAAAAGCTTGTGCAACGGGGTGAACTGAATTTTTTTCGAGTCCCAGAATGACCTGTTGGATCCACAGAGGGAGGACCGAGGGGACTTGTGAAACCAATTGCAGGTGTCCCTCTGTGAGAGTCCCGGTTTTATCAAAAACTAAGCTTTTGCATTTGACCAAGCGGTCGAGGGTAGCTGCATCCTTGACGAGAATTCCGTGGCGGGCACATTTTCGAATGGCGGCGGCATAGGCAAGAGGACCACCAAAGGCAAGCGCGCAAGGACAGGCGACAATTAAAAGACTCAGGGCCCGCTCGAAAGCCTGCGGGTAAGAGAGTTTAAAAAAAGTGGGACCTGTCAGGACTAACGCAATCGCCGTGAGGCAAACGGCGGCCAGCAATCGCTGGCTCACAACATCAAATTGGTTGAGCTTGGGACTTTTTGTCAGCGCCTGACGTTCGGCCTCCTGCTGTTGTTTTGCGAGCGAACTATCCGCGACACCGCTTCGGGCTTCGATACTGATTTCGGCCGAGAGGTTCCGGTAGCCAGCAAAAAGGAGGGAGCCACCCAAAATTTGCCGGGGGAGCGATTCGCCCGTCACCCACGAGGTGTCAAAGAGACCCGCCTCGTCCAATAAGACGGCGTCGACCGGTATCCACTGCCCTGGATGAAGTGCAATGCGTTCGCCTGCCCGCAGTTCTGAAAAGCGTTTTGTCCAGGGGAGCTCAAGCAAAGGACTCTCGAGCCATTGTCTTTGCGATTTTTTAAGAAACCAGCGTGAAATAAGAATGAGAAAGAGAAAACCTGCCGAGGAGTCAAAGTAAATGGACCCCTCACTTCGAATCAAGTTGGCATAGGAGGCGATGGATCCTGCCCAGAATGCGATCGCGAGCGGAACGTCGACATTAAAGGAGCGGGCTTTGATTCCTGTCCACGCACTTTTGTAGATCGGAACAGCCGCATAAAACAAAGCGGGCAAAAACAGTAAGCCCGAAATTGTGTGAAAAATGCGGGCAAGCTCAGCGCTCGCCCCGGCATAAATCCCGATCGTCAATAGCATAATGTTTCCAGCCACGGCACCTGCAACACCCAATCTTTTGAGTTGATTGCGGTCATCCTGTGTTTGACGTTCGGTCAGGTCTTTTCGTGAGCGTAAAGGGTGGGCCTCGTAACCCATGCGACGGATCCAGGTTAAAACTTGGGCCAGAGAAAGATCGTTCCTTGTGCTTAACAGAAGATGCGAGGACGCAAAGTTAAGGCGCGCGGCCAAAATTTCTGGAAAGTATTCAGGCATTGATTCCAAAAGGTGAACACAAGAGGAGCATTGCAATCCCTCGACAAAGAATTCGTACACCGCATGATTCGAAACTTGAGACTGGTTGAAGCTGGTCGAGAGCGCGGCGCCGTCATAGTTCAAGTACTCAGGCAGGATCGCCAGGTTTCTGGCCTGCTCCGTCCAGCCGGTGTCATGCAAGAGCCGGCAAGCCTCGCAACAAAAAGGTCCTTGGACCAAGGTGCTCGAATGGCAATGGAGACAGGTTGTCGGCTCTAAAGTTGAAATGGGCATAGCCCACTATCGAACGCTCAGTCGTTTTGGAACATGATGGCCATCATGTTCCGTGTGCTTTTTTAAGGATGCGTTCCCGGTCCAGGATCTTATAATGGCGACCTTTTGCTTCGATCCATTGGTCTTTCTCAAATTGGGCCAGTGTTCGCATGACAGTCTCGGGGGTGGTGCCAGCCCATTCGCTAATTTCGCGCCGGGTCCAGACCTGATCTTTAAAATGATCGGCTAAAAACAAAACCGCTTCGGCCACCCGGGACCCTGCATCTTTATCAACTTGTGCAACCCATTTTTCTTCAGCCGTGCGTAAATCATCAGACAGGCGACGGAGCAAATTGACGGCAACCTCAGGTGTTTTTTCAACCAGGCTGAGAAGAGTGTTCTTAGGTAAAAAGCAAAGACGTGAATCTTCAACGGCGATTGCGGTTGCTTGATAGGATTCTTTGGCAAAGAGGGAGCGATAGCCGAGGGCTTGTCCTGGTCCCATGAGCCGCAAGGTGTGAGCGGAGCCATCATTTGAGAGAACTTCAAGTTTCACAAGTCCCGACTGAACGGTGTACAGACCCAAAGGTTCGTTGCCAGTATAAAATATCGTCTGTCCAGCCTTGAAATTGGATGTCGTGCGTGCCTGTTTGACTGTCTCAAAGGCTCCCTCAACCGAGCAAAGAGGATTGTCTTGCCGACTTTGGCAGGAGTCGCAAATTTGTGGCTGGGGCCTGCAATTTTCTTTGGCGTTAGTCATCGACAAGAGTTTACAGGATCCTGGGGTTGGTTTCAATGAAGACTCGTTTGGCTTGAGGCAAAAAAGGACCAAGAAAATGGGCTCTTGAAGTTTGCGCCCTCTTTTGCCTAGCCTCTTTGTCTTTGTATGCTGACAAATTTGAGTCTATAAACAGCTTCAGTTGCGACGTAACCTCCGACAAGCGCACCCAAAAGCCATAAGCTCGCGAACGTTATCGCGAGTTCTGCACCAAAGAAACCAAAGAGCGAGAGCGAGACTGTGCCCAAGGCCAGAGTCTGGAGAAACTCAGTTCGTTTCAAGGCTCGAACCTCTTCGATCGAAAGAAAGTATCCGGCGGTCAAAAGGCTGACACTTAAAAACAAAACCCCACAGATAATCATGCAAGTACTGTGGCCCCACATCGCCATCATCCAGCTATCAAGCGAACTTTCAGTGCCAAACGGGTTCATGCCAAATTGATGACAGACACTTAAGGAAAGAAAGCCAACAGCTAAGTGAACACCAAGAATTTTAAAGAAGACCGTCCAAGCGCTCGGCCTTACAAGTTCACGCATTCGAGTAAAAACTTTGTCTGTAATCTCACGAGGCACGGAAGTGTCTTCAGATTTCAAAAAGGCTTCGTACTCACTCAGCCAGTTCTTTTCAGGGCTTTTCATGTTTTGCTTCCTCCATTCACAAGCCGCTTTAAGTTTTTTACCCCTCGGCTGATCATTTGCCGAGCGTTGGTCGGCGACGTCCTTAACGTTCTCGCGATCTCCTCAAATGTTTTTTCATCCACAAATCGCATCTGAAGCGCCAGATTCTGATTCTCGGGCAAGCCCTGAATCAGTGGAGTGACGGACGCAAGTTGGCTACTTTCTTGGTCTTCGTTGACGGGAAGCTGATCGAAATCAAAGCCAAAAACCTCTTTCTTGCGCTCGGTCTTTCTTTTTCCATCGACAAGAACGGAGTGCGTAACCGAGAAAATCCAAGGCAATGCAGGCAAAGAGGGGTTGTAAAGGTGCTTTGATTTATGAATTTTAACAAAGACCTCCTGAAGTAAATCCGTCGCTTCTTCGGCCGATGCTGATCGGAATCTCAAATATCCAAACACCTTCCCAGAGTGCCGAACATAGAGAGCATTGAAAGCGTCTTCAGAGCCCTCTTGGTAAAGGGCCATTAACTCTTCATCGGTTTTGCGACTCTTCAGCAAATCAGCTCCTTTGCTTTCTTCTACGCTTGTCGTTGACGAGTTGTGACAGGCGCCCTCAAAATAGTTAACTTTGTTACTATTTTCAATGACTTGCGCGGTCACTCTTTTTTTGTGTCACAAATCTCATGCTTGGTTCGTAAAGGAGTAGACGGGAGATGTCATGATACGAAGAAAACTATCCTTAGGGTTGTCCATTTTGCTCACCGGCATGACGTCGTTTGCCCATCCCGTAGCCTATCAAGGGGCCACCGGGGTGATGTCATGGAATCAACCGTTCATGTCGGACCACTGGATGACCTACAGCTTTAGACCAGATATGGCCATCGCTGGCAGGTTCGTGCGTATGGAAATGCCCGAGGGAAGACTCAGTTACTCAGGATTGCAGTACGACTATCTCGTCAAACGCTGGAACGGTGACGACCACCAAGCAAATATCTATGTTTATGGCGGCGCCGGAAACGTGGACTTCAACAGTCAGAACGAAGTCGGATACTTTGGAGGATTTGAAGCGGATGCCGAGAACCGAAAGTACTTCTCACTCATCAAGGCCGAATCCATGCAGACGAATATTGCCGACGACTTCAATCACTTGGAGGCCCGTCTTGGCATTGCGCCTTACGAGGCTGAGTACACAGAGCTTGCGACGTGGTTCATGGTTCAAGCCCAATGGCATCCCACATTGCAACAAGAGTTCGTCTTCACGCCGCTGGCGCGCATTTTCTTTAAGAGCTTTTTGATGGAGACGGGAGTTAGTCTCGATGGCGATTGGATGATGAACTATATGTTTCACTTTTAACTGGAGGAATTTTGAGAAAACTAATTTTAATGGCGGCCTTTCTTTCGCTTCCAATATTGGCTCAGGCAAAATCGATCTCTATTCAAGTCAGGGGAATGGTCTGTGGCTTCTGCGCCCAAGGAATCGAGAAGAAATTCAATGCACTTCCCGAGACGGCTTCAATCAGTGTAAGCCTTAAGACAAAGATGGTCGATCTCGAAACGAAGGAAGGAACAGACATCAGTGATGATCAAATTAAAAAGATCGTGACCGAGTCTGGCTACGAAGTGGTGAAGATCGAGAGAGAAAAGTGAACCGCGTAGCGAACTTTCTCACGCTGTTTACGTCAGTCAGCACGCTGGTCTGTTGCGCGCTACCTGCGCTTCTTGTGAGCTTAGGTCTTGGCGCCGTGATGGCGGGACTTGCCAGTCAAGTTCCTGGCTTGATTTGGCTGTCAGAAAATAAAACAGGTGTTTTTCTTTTTGCAGGGGCAATGCTGTTAGGAAACGGCATTTGGCTTTGGAGAAGTCGCAATGCGCCTTGTCCGATTGACCCGGCCCTTCGAGATGCGTGCCGAACAGGCCGTCGAACAAGCCAGGTTGTCTACTTTGCGAGCCTCGGCGTTTCTCTTGTGGGCTCTTTTTTTGCTTATGCCGCACCGACAGTTTTAAGCTGAGCAAAGGGTCGTGGTGTCCTTGGAATGTTCGCTGCCGCGACCAGTGTTCAAGGACAGTCGCTACTCGACTGTCCTCCTTGAGGCAAAGTCGTTTTATTCTGCGTCGACGTCAACAGTTTCGTAGTACGCTGATTTCTTGTCTCTGGCGATAACAACAAAAAGAGCTGCGACGCCATCTCCGCTGTATTGTGAGTACCCAATTTGTGCCACAAACAGTTGGCCTGCATTTTGGTCGGCAAAGCTCTTCAAGTCTTGCTTCTGAGCTGCATCCAATTTTGCATTGCCGTTAAGGTCTTCACGTTCCGCCAATTGATCAAGTTCTATGATATCGACAAATTCAGCTTCAGACGTGCTGATCTTTTCAAAGCCGTCTCTGTAGTAGGAGGCCCGAATTCCACGCAAAACTGCATCTGCTGCTTCTGCGAAAGTTGTTCGGCTGGTGACTCCAGACAAAGTCACTTGCCCAAGATCGGCCCGTGCTTTGACTTCGGCCTGAGCAGATGTCGCAACCACTAACAACAAAACACACATCAACTTTTTCATCTAATTCTCCCTTTTTTGTGTCGAGACCAGCTATAATCCAGTCAGGCGAAAAACAAAATCATGTTCTGCACAATTTTTTATTCACAAACCGTATGGTAAAAAATTTACAGCCTATTGGCAGCGCCTCATGGGGTTGGGTTCTGAAGCTTTAACCTTTTGTACTTTTCAGGTTCTTGAAATATTCAAAAAAACAAGTTCCTGACAGGTAAATTTGTTTTTTTTGTGTCTAGAGTATTGCAATCGTTTAAACGAAAGGAACTCTTATGAAAAAGATGATTGTAGCACTTAGTTTTCTTCCTCTGTTTGCAATGGCAGCCACCGATAAAGAAATTCTTGAAGGTCAAGAGACGACGCCGCTTAAGATTCTTTGCAAGATTGAAGGCGGGGCGCCAGATCGGTCTCCGAATGCGGGCCTTTTAGTCCAGTTTGTCAAAGACAACCAAGCAGAGCCCGGAGTTTACTCAGTAGTTGGCGGAAGGTTTTTTCCGGGAAACAAAATCGTCAAGACGACCTATGAATTGATCGGTGAGAGTTTCTCAAAAGTTGGCCATCTCGACAATGGTGGAAAAGTCGTTATTCAATTTTCTGTCGATGGCACTGATCTTGTGGGCTCGATCGACAAAACAGCGGCTCTTTTTGGTGACGGTGCACTTCTTTACAACTGCGTTCACCTGAAACTCAAGTAGGCAAAACCACTTGATTCAAAGGCTCTAAAATGCTGAAAAGCCGCGACCAGAGAAGTCGCGGCTTTTTTCTTGTGGTCAGCTCATTTCTAATTTTTTTCAAGACCCCGGATGAATGATTTTTTTAGACCCCGCATTAGGGTGAGGGATTCAAGTACAAGGGGCTACTTGCGCTAAACGCACCCGGGGTATCAGGGGTTGCAACAATGGCAAGATTTTGATTTGAAGTTGTCCAGTCCAATCCGACAGTAAAAAAACGCATTGCAAACGATTTATTGTAAGTCGAGGTGGTGACCTCGAGAGTTGAGTCTTTGGCAGTGCTGAACCCTTCTGAGAACCCAGAGGTTGTGGGTGGCATTGTTGCCACAGCTGTTAAGTCCGCATTCATTAGACTAAATGTTGCATCAATTCGCGGGATCGAGTACACGGTCGACCCATCTATTGCAGTGAAGAAAAATTCAAACGCCTTTGTTTTTCCGGGGGCGACAAAAAGCTTTTCGTTAAAGAAGCTCAGTGTTGGATTTGATGGTGCAAAGGCCTTGATATTGATCAATCCAGAAACAGGTTGCAGCTGCGACGTTGGATCTGAAATTGTAAACACCTGGCTTCCGGAGTCCGTTCCATCGACCCAAGCAGCACCTTTCCCCTGAACAAAAACATCAACGGCGTTTTCACCTGCGGGAATGAGGAAGGAGTCTCCGTTGTTAACCAGAGTTGAACACTCTCGATCCCTATAAAAACGAGGTTCTGTCGTCCAAGCTGACGTTTGCGTCAACGTTTGATAGCTAACGACCAATTCTCTCGGCTTCAAATTGATGACGCCGCCGCCCCCTTCGCCATTCGCAGAATTTGATAAGCGTATGTAATAGATTCCGCAGGTTTGATCTTTGAGATTGAGTTGATAGTCACTACCAGTTTGCGTGACAGGTCCGATAAAATTTAAATGTGAAACCGCTTCAGCGCCGTCAAATTTGCAATCCCCGATGCGGCTGTCATTAAGATTAGCGGCGTTTAGGGTCGCGTTGATGGTTACGGTATCAGATCCGCCCGAGATTTCTTTGGTTGCCTCGCCCAAAACAAAGGGGCTCGAAAGGTTTGAGCTTGGCAGCTGATCAAAATTTTCGCAGCTAGCAGAGCCCTTTTTAAAGCCAACCAGATAAAAGGTTCTGAGCCCGGTTTTCACATCGACCTGAAGGGCCGAGCCACTGGCGGCCAGACCTGCTTTTTCTGAAAATTGAAGTGCTCTAAAGGAGCTTGTGCCCGTGCCAACCGTGCAAACACTCGAGTTTGATTCGGCACTTTTAACAAAAACTCCCCAGCAATCAATTTCCGAAATACTTGAAGGATCTGGCTGCCCCCAATTTTGTCCTTCATTCATGGCCTGTTGTGACATGACAGAGGATCCAGTCGTCGTCATCGATGGCAGTTGAATCTTGACCGTACTCACTTCTTCAGTCGGCCTGGTGCAACCCATAAGAAGTGCCGCCATTGTGAACAAAGTCAAAAGCGTCTTTACCTTGTAATTTGCCATCTTGTGGTCCTCATTTCTTGCTAATGAAACTGTATCGGAGCCCAGGACTGCGTTGTTGATCAGGGTCTCAAAAATGAACAAAGATTAACTCAAGCTAAATCCAAGCAATCTGTGCAGGTGCAGGACAACTTCCAGATTCAATTTAACAGCCTAAATAAAATTCTCATTATGAGATTTTCGTAAAATGATTTTTTCTACCTTAGCTGCAATTTTGTTAAGGCTTCCTGGTACCTGCCTGCTGTCGTAGTAGCGGTCTACTTTCTGGCATTGATGATCAAGGGCTTGCCCCATTTCAAACTCTGAGACTCTTTCAAGATTTTGTACTGAGCGATTCGAAGCTCGTTAAATGTGGCAAGTCGATCACGATGGTGTTTAAAAGACAAATTCCTCATGCAACTCTGGAATCACAACGTTAAAGCCAAACTCTTTACGAATTCTTTCAGCAAAAATGGTTTGAGCTTCTATTTCCCCATGGTTTAGAAAAATGCGCTCAGGTGGTTTTCTGAAAGACTTTAGCCAGTTCATTAAATCATTCGCATCACCGTGCGCTGAATATCCTTCCAAAGAAAATATTTCGGCTTCGACAGAAATTTCCTGGTGGTGAATTCGAATGGTCGGGATTTTCTCCAATAGCAAACGACCCTTGGTTCCCTTTCCTTGAAAGCCAACAAACAAAACGCCATTTTTTTCGTTGGGAAGTTTTTGTTTTAGATGATGTAAGACCCGACCGCCTTGAAGCATGCCAGATGCCGACAACACTATTTTGGGTTCGTCTGACATGCACAGAAGCATAGACTCGTCAGGACTTTCGACCGCACGAAAGTTGCGGGTCGACAGAGATTCTTCGATCTGATTGTTAACGGGATCGATACTGAGTTCATCAAGATGTTTTTGATAGATCTTGGTCACCGCATTCGCCATCGGGCTATCTAGATAGACGGGCACGTCTGGGATTAAATTGTTTTGACTCAGGCGATAAAGCGAAAAGAGCAGGTCTTGAGTTCGCCCCAGCGCAAATGCCGGTATGACAAGAGTGCCGCCACGGCCAATCACTTTATTCACAACTTCCGCAAGTCGTCTTTCGCGCCCCTCAGCACCCACTTGCCTGTCACCATAAGTTGATTCAAGTACAAGCTCGTCTGACTCCAGCCCCTTTATCGGATCATTTAGCAAATCAGAGTGGCCGCCACCTAAATCTCCGCTGAAAGTAAGAATTTTTGAGCGGTGTTCGTCCGTATATGCGAATTGTACAATCGCACTTCCCAGAATATGACCGGCGCGCAGAAATCTAAAACTTATAAAAGGTGATAGTTCCTGCCACTGATCAAAGGGCAACGGACGGAGCAGCTTTAGCGCAGCCTCAGCATCTTCTGTCGTATAAAGCGGCAAAGCTGGATCATGGCGAGAGTGTTTTGTTTTGTTGGCAAAGCGGGCGTCTTCCTCCTGCAGCTTTGCGGAGTCGAGAAGCAAAATCGATAAAAGATCAGCTGTTGAAGGAGTGCAATAAACTGGTCCTTTCCAACCCCAATAACACCAACGCGGAAGAAGACCAGAGTGATCAATGTGCGCATGGGTTAGAATTATTGATTTAATATCTTGGAAGTACGTGGGCTTTTCCCAATTCAACAGGCGCAGTGGTTTTGGAGCTTGGTAAAGCCCGCAATCCACCACCGAAGTATAACCCCGATGACTAACAACTGTCTGACTACCGGTGACGGTTTGGGCCGCACCCTCAAATTTAATTTTCATAAACTTCCCGACGATCAAGTCGACGCTTTAAAATTTTCGATATGTATTCGTGTGCAAGTCTTGCGTGCTGTGCTGCTGTCGAAGTTTACAAAATGAATTGTCAGTTGAACCCATCGATTTTACGCCTAAGTTAAATCATTCTTTATAGAGCTGAGCTACGATTTTTGTCAGCTCGCCAAGCCCAGAGTTTACTTTCTTAATAAATGATTTGTCGTGAGGCACGAATACAAAGTGAGGATGACGCGACCATAGACGTTTGAGTTTATGGTCAAGCTGAAGCGCCTCTTCAATCGATTCAACACGGGTTGGATTGCCGCCTTCGATTGATATTCCACCAACAGCGGCGGTTTCAAAAAAAATGACGGCGTCGTAGCGCGAAAGTTCTTTCTCTAGGTTGGTACCCAAGTGTTCAAAAAACTCTTCAGGCTCGCCCGGCCAGTAAACGGCTCCATCCACCGTACCTCGATCACAAAGAAGCACACGACTTTGATAATGAGCTGACTGCGCATCTTCGAGATTTAACTGAACATGATAGATCGCACGCTGAGTTGCGCGACGAACTCCAGTTTCTCCTCCGCGGGGAAAGCCACCCGAATAGAGCAGGGTCGCGGCCTCTGGGACTATGACGACTTCGTCGCCAATTTCTCTGCGAAATAAATCTGCTGCAGTTGTCTTTCCTCCCCCTGGTCCTCCAGTTAAAACAACTCGACAACATTTTCCATTCATTGCGGTCACCTTGCTATTTCAAAACCAAAACGGGAACCTGACTGCCTCTGACAATCTGGCGGGTCAGGCTGCCGCCCATAAGTGCTGCCAAGGGGCCAGCTTTTGCGCTAACAGCCACGAGATCAATTCTCTTCTTTTTCATGTTTTCAAAAATGAGATCAGATGTAGCCTTAAACTCAGAAGCGACAATGACTTCAACAGAAATGCCCGCGCGATGGGACTCTTGCTCGATCCACGCCTTCATTCGATCGACTTTTCTTCGATAGGCGTGAATTTTCGGATTGGATTCATCAAAAGACCATTTGTAAATCACTTCTGCTTGATGAAACACGGTGAGATCTGATTTTAGTTTTTTGCAATAAGCTAGAACAGTTTTCAGATGCTTTTTTGAGGTGGGACTGAAATCACTCGTGTAGAGGACATTTTTAATTTTGGGCGCTACTTTGGTTTGTGGATTGAAAATCAGTAAGCTTAATTTACTTCTATGAATGGCCGTTTCTGCGAAGCTTCCGATGGCAAGACGTCTATAGCCCTTTCTGGCGTGCGTAAAAAGACCAATCAGATCTGCGCCGCGATCAGAGGCAAGTTTCAAAAGTCGATCCACAGACTTTGTGTTAGACATTGTTTGATAATCGACGACATGGATGTTTCTATCCTCGTGTTTTATTCGAGCTTTTGTTAACTCTTGTTTTATCAACCTATGCGGATAAACACTAAACCGCTCTTCTTCCGGAATATCAAAAGCCAAATTGAGTGAAGATTCGGTGCGAGTAGCAACAAACCCGACTTCAACCTTCGATGGCGAGCCAACGAGAAGGCTAAGCGTCTTGTGCATACCCTTTAGTCTTTTTTCGTCTTGATGAAACGGCTCAAGTGCCCACAGCGCTTTCATTTTTTATTCTCCTTATTATTCTCGGAAAGGGAAGATCGGCTGATTCTAGCAGGGGAGATGCTAGTTGCCTAGTGATCTTGACCTTGATACCTTCACTTTTTGACGCAGGAGCGCCAAGTGAAATGAATAAGAGAAAAAAGAGTGCGCAAAGTTCTCACGTGAATCATTCATCTGAAAAAGGAGGCCAATCGTGAAAATCGCATTCTTTGATACCCATGGATTTGAAAAGTCCGTTTTTCAGAAGGCAAACAAAAGCACTCAACACGAGATTTCTTATTTTGAAACGAGACTGACTGAGCAAACGGCAAACTTAGCTTCTGGCTACCCTTGCATTTGTGTATTTGTAAACGACCGCTTGGATAAAAAAACCCTTCAATCCCTTGCGGCCGGAGGAACTCAGCTTATTGCTCTGAGATCCGCTGGATTCAATCATGTGGACTTGGCCTCCGCACAATCACTGGGACTTAGAGTTGTGAGGGTTCCTGAGTATTCCCCTCATGCAGTGGCCGAGCATGCTGTTGCACTGATACTTTCGCTCAACAGAAAGATTCATCGCGCTTACAATCGAGTCAGAGAAGGAAACTTCTCTTTGGATGGCCTCGTCGGATTTGATCTAAACAAGAAGACCGTGGGAGTTGTCGGCACGGGACGAATTGGATTTGTCTTTGCAAAAATACTAACGGGGTTTGGGTGCAATGTGATTGCCCACGATCTTGCACAGAACCCTAAGCTTATCGAGATGGGTGTGAAGTATGTGGACCTTGATGAAGTTTTTCGAAAGTCAGACATCATTTCTTTGCATGTGCCGCTGACGCCAAAGACGCGATATTTGATAGACGAGCGCGCACTTGCACTTACTAAACCGGGAGTCATGCTCATCAACACGGGTCGCGGCGCTCTCATCGACACCCGTGCACTGATAAAATATTTAAAGTCAGGACATATTGGGTCCGCAGGGCTTGATGTTTACGAAGAAGAGGAAGGTCTCTTCTTTGAAGATTTGTCTGAACAAATTCTTCAGGATGATAAACTAGCTCGCTTGTTAACTTTTCCCAACGTGCTTATGACTTCCCATCAAGCATTTTTAACAAAAGAGGCATTAGAGAACATTGCCCAAGTGACGCTCCGAAATATCTCTGAGTTTAAAAATGGAAACGATCTTGAGAATGAAGTTTATGCGGAAAAGCATCTCGTAAAGTAAAAGCTATTGAGTGGGAAGCTGTTCATGGTATTCCTAGGAACGCCTGCAAATTTTGCGAGATGTGGTGGTGGTTCACCTCTTCTACTACAGAAGGATGTTTTTTTCATTACAGAAGCTCATTGCAAAATCAGTTTTGTCATTTTAGCCTACTTGCCTATATGACGTTGCCGCTTCTTGCTGTCTTATTTCTTGGAATTCTAACGCTCGGATACTTCGGTTACGGTCGATGGGTTGCGGGCGTTCTGGAGCTGGATGACCGCTCGGTCACTCCGGCACATA
Organism: Bdellovibrio sp.; assembly: GCA_046318155.1. Taxonomy (GTDB): domain Bacteria; phylum Bdellovibrionota; class Bdellovibrionia; order Bdellovibrionales; family Bdellovibrionaceae; genus JAHBUS01. The sequence goes on from JBKCUU010000011.1 coordinate 32,271, forward strand.
CGCAAAATGATGGGACGGACTTCGTCCCCACCAAGGTGTTTTATCTTTTTGGTCAACATTTTTCTGCCATCGCAGCAGCAGGGCCGATTGCGGGTCCTATCGTCGCTTGCACCCTTTTTGGCTGGGGACCCTGTTTGCTTTGGATCCTCGTGGGTGTTGTGATGATTGGCGCCGTCCATGACTTTACAAGTCTGGCGGCTTCTGTGCGGCACGGAGCCTGTTCGATCGCAGAAGTTGCGCGTCGACAGATCGATGGTCCCGCCGGGCGAGCCTTGATGATCTTTATTTGGTTGGCGCTAGTTTACATTATTGTCGCCTTTGCTGATATCACCGCCGGATCTTTCGTCACGAAACCTGATGAACTTGGGGCGATGATTGTCAATTTTAATCCTGGCGGTGCCGTCGCGGCAGCCAGCATTTTGTTTTTGGCTTTGTCGCTGCTTTTGGGGGTTGTTCAGAGGTATCTGAAACCGCCGCTCTGGGTGGTCTCCTTGATTTTTGTGCCTCTGGCCTTTGTTTCAGCCATGATCGGCACCCAGATTTCTGAGTTTTTCATCATGGACGTCAAAAGCTGGGCGCTCCTGATCGTTGTCTATTGTGCGTTAGGCTCCATGACTCCGGTTTGGCTGCTTTTACAACCCCGCGGCTTTTTGGGCGGGTTCATTTTGTATTTTTCTTTGATTGTGGGCGTGATCGGAATCTTTTTTGGTGGGTATGAAATCAAGCAACCGATGTTTACAGCCTTTGACGTCGGAACTTCGACGGGGATGTTGTTCCCATTTCTATTTGTGACGATCGCCTGCGGAGCGTGTTCGGGATTTCATGGACTGGTGTGTTCGGGAACAACTTCGAAGCAAATTGATCGCGAATCACATATGCACCCGATTGGGTATGGCGCCATGCTAGCCGAAGCTTTTGTCGCTTTCATTGCACTTTCGACCATTATGATCTTGAGCTTAGATGAGGCGGCGGGCTTGCGACCTGGAACCATCTATGGGCAAGGCTTGGGCAGGTATATGACATTGGTTATTGGTGAACAGCATTTGCCCTTTGCGATTACGATGGGCGCCATGGCCTTTTCAACTTTCGTGTTTGATACCTTGGATGTGTCCACGCGGCTTGGCCGTTACTTGATTCAGGAATTGACGGGTCTTCGAGGTTCGGTGGGAGCATGGCTTGGAACTCTGCTGACCATCGGTGTCCCAGCTTTGATTTTGGCCATGACCGCAGATGGAAGCTGGATCAAATTTTGGACGCTCTTTGGCGCTTCAAATCAGCTGCTCGCAGCACTGACGTTGCTGAGTGTGACGTTGTGGTTGTATGAGGCGCGCCGGCGGATCGCGTTTACCTTGATTCCGATGCTGTTTGTTTTAATGACGACATTAACTGCGCTCATTCTGATCGCAAAATCGGGCTTCGAAGCCAGTCAAGGTTTTGACACGAATCTATTCAACTCTTTAGTTTCGGTGGCGCTGATTCTGCTCGCCATTTTTATCTGTTTTGCGGCACTCAAGAAAACCTGGCTTGGCAGAGAGCAGAGAAGGACTTGAGTCGGAATTGTTCAATCTTTTTTGAATGCGACATTTTCTTCTTTTAGTTTGCGTTCGAAATCTCATGGATCAAAGAATTCATGAGATCGGTTACGGGTTTGAATTTGAGTAATGGGGTGCCTTGTCCGCAGAAAAAGTGACGTCTCAATTGGAAACAGTTTCTGCGAACGCTGTGCATCCAAGAGTCCGATTCGTTTAAGATTTGATTATATCAAAAGGTGATTGTTTAGGTCTCGCACAAGTCCGACGATAAGATCACCATGAAAGAAAATAAAAGCATTGTCATCGTCGAAGATGAAGTCGAAATCGGCAGTTATTTGAAGGACCTTCTGGAACCACTTTATAGCGAGGTCGTCTACTTTAACTCTGCCTTAGAGGCGCAAGAAAATTTGAGATCCAGAACCTACTCACTCGTGATGAGCGACATTAAAATGCCGGGTTTGCCCGGGCATGAATTGGTCGAGTTCCTCAGGTCGATTGGTCGGATTGAGCCCGTGGTCTTCATCACGGGCCATGCCACGCATGAAGTCTTGCTCACGGCCGTAAGGCTGGGAGTCAGCGATGTCATCGAGAAGCCTTTCGACGAAGTGACTTTGTTGGAGTCGATCCAGCGTATTTTTGAAATTGAGAAACGTCGATTCGAACTCTACGAGGCCCAATCAGGTCAAGACAAACTTGCATCCTCAGATCACCAGAAGAAAAAAATGATCGGACTCTTGCAGGTCGTGAACTCAAGAAAAAAGTCCAACTATTGAAGCGATCTGACTCCGCCAAAACGGGGAATTTTTAGATTGCCTATGGTCGAGCAAGGTTGTTTTAATTAATCTGACGCAAGTTTTTCGCAAGGCGGTCAAGCATTTGTTGCCAGTTGGAGTGGGCGCCGGTGCGGAGAGCTAGTTCTTCTCGAACCGTCTGATGCAAAGTCACTTTGGTTTTACCATGACGCTCTTCGAAGGTGGTCGTGACGGTGGTCGTCTGGGGCCACTCGGTATTGATCCCAGAGCCGCCGCCGCCGCCGCCCGCTGGGTCGATGGGAGTGCCCTCGTTTTCGCAGGTCGTGCGCGTGTAGCTGAGTCTCTCGGGAGCTTGGATCTCCAGATACGTGCCGGTCGTCCAAGAGTCACCACTCTTGGGATCATGAAGCCGTGCTAAAAAGTCGCCGCCAACTTTAAAGTCCAGTCTTTCAAACTGAACCGTACAGCCGTAAGGCGCATACCACAAAGCCAGGGCCTCGGGTTTGCTCCAAGCCTTGTAAACTAAGGTTCGCGGCGCTTGGTAAAGGCGGGTGATCAGCACTTGGCGTTCGCTCGGCATAATCTTGTAGTAGTCAGCGAGGCGCTCCATCGTTTGCTTTTGACCTTCGATTGCACCAAATTCACGGGCGGCCCGGTTTTTTTGTTCGATTGTATCAAAGAGCATACGCATGACAATTTTGGTTTTGTTTTCTTTGGCCTCAAACGAAACCGTGACTCGAAAAGGGGCTTCTGAATCGACACCTTGAGAAAAAACCAACTTTTCAGGACGGATCACTTCGTTGTAGGTGACAAGTTGGGACGAGTTTTTTCCATCAGGACCATGCATCGTTGAGCGCCACGCGCCGCCTGGGATGACGTCCATCTCGGTCGTCGTATTGGTAAACCCTTTTGGGCCCCACCACTGAGTGATATGTTTGACATTGGTCCAGGCCTCAAAAGCGATCTCGCGAGGCGTATCAAAGATTCGGCTGGCGACGATCTCGCGGTCTGCAATTTCGTCGTTCCGTTCGTACATGGTGGTCTCCTGTCGCTGCGCTCAAAGTTCAACTTGCGGGGGGCTGGTTTTTCTGTCAACAGGCAAGTCTAAAATGGTCTGGTGCCAGGCTGGGTCATCAATTGATTTCTCTGCGACGCTCGACTAATTTCTTGCTGATCCTAATTCTTTAAGGAGAAAAAATGAAAAAGCTCATGATCGGTTTGTTTCTCGTTGCGGCGATGATCGCGGGCTGCGCCACCAACGACGAAAATAAAAATACAAAAAAAGGTATTGGTATCGGAGCGGGTGCAGGCGCTCTGCTTGGTGCTGTCATCGGGAATCAATTTGGTGATTCAACAAAAGGCGCGATCATCGGGGGAGCTCTTGGTGCGGGTGTTGGTGCTCACATGGGTCGGCGAATGGACAAGCAAGCTAAAGAACTAGCGGCCGTTGCTGAAACGAAACGAACCGAAGAAGGGATCGTGACAAAACTTAAGAGCGACATTCTGTTTGATACGGGTCAGTCCACCTTGAAGCCTGAAGCCAAAAATAATTTGCGCGAAATGGCGACGATCATGAAGAAATATCCCGAGAATGTTTTGACCGTGAACGGTTACACCGACAATACAGGCGGAGCAAAAATCAACGAAAAACTTTCAGAGAAACGAGCCGAAGCTGTTCGTCAAACCTTGGTCGCCAACGGTCTTCCTGCCGAGACCGTGAAAGCTCAAGGCTGGGGTCCTTCGAAACCAGTGGCTGCAAATGATTCAGCCGAGGGGCGCAAAAAAAATCGCCGCGTCGAGATTGAAATCGCGGTTGATCCCTCTAAAGTTCCAGCCGAGAAATAAATTTCAGGTTTCGCCATTTGATCACGAGCCTTCTGTTTTGTTTCGCGAGCTTGACCGCGTTAGCCAAGGAGCAGTCATGACACAGATTTTTTTAATGGCGTTCGCGCTGAGTTTGACTCTGCTGAGACCCACACAGGCGCAAGCGCAAAAAGCAAAGGCCTCGATCTGCCAAGCCTTTGAACTCGCGGTCGCGAGCGGACCTGCGGCGCAAAGACTGAAAAGATTTTTGGATGTCCAATGGAACTACAATATGAACGAGTTTCCAGAATGGGCCACGTTCGTGGGACTTAAAGGCCACGGACAAGATTTCACGGACGTCTCGATAGGCGCCATCCAGCGCCGCAAGAATGAAGCCCGTTGCCACTTGAAAGCGGCCGAAAGAATAAGCCGGCCGGCTCTTAAAGAGGTTGATCAAGTCACCCTGGATCTTTTGTTGAGAAATCTGCGTCAAGATGTGGAGTCTCAGCAATTTGAAGGTGATTATCTCGTTTTAAGTCACTTGAGCGGTGTGCACTTGGATTTGCCGGAGTTATTTCAGGCCATGCCGGCCGCGACGGTCAAAGATTACGAAGACATCTTGGCGCGTTTAGAGAAAATCCCAGTCCTGGTTCGTCAGCATGAAGCCTTGCTGCGCAAGGGACTCGAGAAAAAAATCACGCCGGTCAAAATGTTTTTACAAAAAGTCCCGGCGCAGTTCGATGCCATTTTGACCAAGAACCCCGAGGACAGTCCCTTGTTTGCGCCGTTCAAATCGATGAATGCGAATGTGAGCCCTGTGGATCAATCGCGTTTGCAAGAAAAAGCCAAGTCCCTAGTTAAAGAAAAGGCTTATCCGGCCCTCGAGATTTTGCGCAACTTTCTTGTTCGCGATTACATCCCGGGCGCACGCGAGAGCATAGCCTGGAGCGAAATGCCTGACGGCGTGAGATGGTACGATTTCATGGTTCGAATTCAAACCACGACGGACCGCTCGGCTGAGCATCTTCATGCCTTGGGGTTAGCAGAAGTTGAGCGCATCACGGCGCAAATGCGCGACGTGATCAAAGAGGTTAAATTCAAGGGCGACATCCCGGCCTTTAACAAAATGCTCCTCAAGGATTCTCAATTTTATTTTGAAAAGCCTGAAGACTTGATGATGGCTTACCGAGATTTAGCGAAGCGGATTGATGCTGAACTTCCCAAGCTTTTTGGGCGACTGCCACGGCTCCCGTATGGTGTTCGTGAAATGCCGGCGTACAAAGCCAAATCTGCTCCGACCGCCTATTACATGCCCGGCAGCCGCGAGGGAGGCCGGGCCGGCTTCTTTGAAGCCAACACTTTTGACCTCAGAGCGCGCCCTAAGTGGGGGATGGAAGCGCTGACAATGCATGAAGCGGTGCCAGGGCACCATTTGCAAATCGCCCTGGCTCAAGAGATTGAAGGTCTGCCTGAATTTCGTAAACACGGTGGTTACACAGCTTTCACTGAGGGTTGGGCCTTGTATGCCGAGAGTCTTGGTGCCGAGTTGGGCTTTTACAAGGATCCCTATTCCAAATATGGCGCGCTGTCTTATGAGCTTTGGCGCGCGGTTCGCCTCGTGGTGGATACAGGGATGCATGCCAAAGGCTGGTCGCGCGAGCGGGCCCTGACTTATTTTAAGGAGTTCATGCCGAAGTCCCAACTGGAGTCCGAAGTCGAGATCGATCGATACATCACTTGGCCCGGACAAGCCTTGGCTTACAAAGTGGGACAGCTTAAGTTCCGCGAGCTTCGCGAAGAGGCTCGGCGCGAATTGGGTGAGGCTTTTGACTTACGTGCTTACCACGACGAAGTTTTGCGGCACGGCGCCTTGCCGATGGATGTCTTTGAGAATCTGACGCGAAGCTGGATTCAGACACAAAAGGCAGCCTTGAAGAAATAAAACAAGCCCCTCATCACGAGGGGCTTTGCGATTACTTTAAGAGTCCTTCTGATTTCAGGGCCTGATGAACGGCCGGGCGATTCTGAACCCGTTCCATGTAGCCCATTAACGTCGGCCATTTTGTCAGATCTAAATTCAACATTTTGTTCCAGCTCAACACCGTAAACAGGTACGCATCTGCGACCGTAAAGGTTTGGCCCATCAAAAAGGGTCGGCCTTGCAGTTGTGACGAGACCCAGTCGAGGCGCTTGCTCACATTGTCGAGAACAGTTGCGCGGTAGGATTCTGAAGTTGCGGGATACCACAGAGGCGTGACGCCTTTGTGAAGTTCAGTTCCGATGAAGGTGAGCCACTCTTGCAGTTTATAGCGCTCAAAAGTACCATGGGCTGGGGCCAATCCTTTTTCGGGTGCGCGGTCGGCGATGTATTGCAAAATCGCTTGGCCTTCGGTCAATATCTCGCCCGTTTGAGTTTCGAGAGCGGGGACGTACCCCTTGGCATTTAGGGTCAAAAAGTTGGTCCCTTTTGCCGTGAGTTTGGCACCGCCGTCTTTTGTTGAAACAGTTTCGGTCTCAAAGCGCAGACCCGCTTCGATCAAAGAAATGTGCGAAGCCAAAGAGCAAGCGCCGGGTCTAATATAGAGTTTCATGAAAGCCTCCGTTACTTTGAAGTATTTTGAAGGCCCAGGGCCTTCGTTAAGATTGAAGACCAGTTCACACCCAAGATTGGCATCACGGCAAGGCGCGAGCGTTGCGGCTTTCCCGGGCGTGCTCGGCGGGAGCCATTAAATAGATTTTAGTTTTTCCAGGGCGGAGAATGACCAAGTTCAGCTTCTGGCGAACGGCCTAGATACTGGAGGCGTTCCCATTCGCGGGCCAAAAAACGACGTCCTTCGACACGAGCCGTCTGCTCAGAGGACTGCTTGGTGTCGCAAGCCGAATTGGGATCGTAACTGTTGGTCGAGCAGATCGAAATCGCGGCGTTCGGTGCATGCATCAGATCGAGCCACTCTTGCGCTTTCAATGGACGTTTCGCTTCAATGGCCGGGTCAAAGACGTAGTACTCAGTCCCAACGCGAACGATTGGCGCCACATGGTACCACCAAGTGACGACTCCGTCCGGATGATTGGGACTGTTCACGGCCAGACTACCAAAGGCAAAAATCTTTGCAGGCGCCAGAGCTCCCTGTGCTTGAAGGTGGCGGGCGGCCAGTTCAGCCCTCGCGTAGCAACCATCATCCGGAAAAAGCCAAGTCAGTCGGCGGTCGCGGTTTTGAGCATCTTTGAGCATCTTTTCATCACGGAGGTCTTGAAAACGTCCCTGCAGGAGCTCAGGCGCCAAGGCGGGAACTCCCTTCCAGTTGGCTTCTTTCCAGGCTTTTTTGGCTTGAAGAGCTGAAGGGGTTGAGGTCTGAGCTGTGATGGCTTGCGTTCGCTGGCGGAGCTCGTGGAACTGGATGATGCTCTCGCTCGAGAGTTGAGCCGAACGCTTGGCAGAGAGTCCGCCGCGTGTTTGAGCGAAAGATGTCGAACTCAACAAAACAAAGGCGACAAGGGCCGAAAGTGATCCCGAAGGTGTTAGAAGTGAGCGCATGGAGGTCCCCTGAAAGTGGTCGAAGCTTAGCTTATAAAGCATGGTTTTGATTAGAATTCTTACCACCGTTCCCCTTTTTCAATCACTGTGTGATTTGTTCGACAGTTAGGACCGTGTTCCAAAAATTTGGTGGCGAGTTCGCAAGGGTTGCAGTCGCCCCTCGACAATGGCCTCAATTTAAACAAATCCAGTGCCATCTCCGGAGCGTCTTTTTATGCTTAAGCCATGATTCAAGCAAAACACGTCATGAATCTCTCGACCCCGGTGCTGAGCTTTGATGCGACCGTCGCGGAAGCTATTGAATTTATGAGAAAAAACTCGGCCGGTTTTGTCGCCGTTCGTGCCAGCGACGAACGTTTTCAAGGGGTGCTGACCGAAGGCGGCTTGGTTCGCGTTTACTTGCGCTACCAACTCCAAGCGGACAAAGAGGCTCTGATTCTTTATCGCGATCTTTTGGAGCCGATGCAGCTGATCCACGAAGAGGAAGTCTTCCCCGAGGTGGTCAGAAAACTTCTGACGGCCGTTGGCCACCGCATATTTGTGATCAACAACGGGGGCCAGGTTGTGGGTTACGTGACCGCCAAGGATGTTTTGCCTTACTTTACGGCGGCGCCTCGCGGAAAACCCACCGACCAAAACGAGTCTCTCAAGTCAGATCTCTATATGTACGAAAGCTTTTTTGATAAAAGTCCATTCATGATGCATTCTGTGAACAAAGACGGCGTCATTCAGATGGCCAATGAGATGCTTCACAGCGTGCTCGAGTTTCCGTACGGCGAGTTGATTGGTAAAACAATTTTTGATTTGTATCCGAAAGAAGCCCACAAGTATGCGGAAGAGGGTTTGAAGACAATTTTGTCTCAAGGCTACCACAAGGTCGTCAGGTCACAGATGCTGACCAAAACGGGCAAATCAGTTGAGGTTGAGTTGGTCTCGCGCGTTTTGACGAATCAGTTTCAAGATCCCATTGGGACCATGACCGTCGCGCGGCCGATCGAAATGGCGGTTCTTCTTAAAACACTTCAGCTGTCTGAGTAAATCCAGCTTTGATATCGGGAGCTGAGCAGGCACCGGGTTTGCGCATTTCATTGCGGATCTTCGCGAGCTCGGTACGAGTGATCTGAAGATCTTTGGTGTCACAGCCATTGGCGAGCAAGAGATCCGAAATTTTTTCGGTCTCGTTAGCGAACATCACCATTTTCCAAATCAATTTGATTTTCAGCCAGTTCGTTAAGTACGTGCACTGATATTTGGTGTTTGGCGGCATGTACTCATCAGGACCGCGATCACCCTTGCGCATGTTTTCGCGTCCGCTCGCTGAGATGAGGTGGAAGGTGTTTCCCAAAAAGTTTCCGTAAAGACAGCGAGTCTCTGGCGTCCATTGCCAGCCACCGGAGATGTAGGCGTGCTTGAGCGGAACCATGTGATCAATTTGAATTTGCCGAGAGGACTCATACAAGTCCCCTGTGTAGGGGTCTTTCCAAAGACCCGTGTCGACAAGACATTTGTTGTTGCCACGAAAGGTCACTTTCTTTGAGGAGTCGCGGATCAAGACTTTTGCACGGACATTGTAGCAGTTTTCATCATCGGGATCATTGACCCAGCTGCCAAAGTGCTTGCGACGGCTGTAAGGTTCGGAGGCCACAGGAGGTGCCTTGTCGTGATGAACCCATTTGAGAAGAGAGATCGAAGAGGCTGCGGCTTCAGCGGCTGTGAAAAGTTCAGTGTCAACAAACAGAGTAACGGGATCTTCCCAACTGGAATTTTTTGCGGTCGAGGCCTCGTCAAGAGTGAAGTACTCAAGTTCTCTTGATGGATCTGTTTTTTGACCGGAGAGATGACTGTCGATCTGAAAAGCAAACGTGGTGGTGGACACTAGTAGTAGTCCGACCGCCCAAGACACACGAGACAAGCCGTGCAGTTTGAACATGAATCCCCCTCGTTGAATCAATTGAAACCGGCCCCGACCAAAGAATCAAGTAGAGCTCCGTCAGGTTTCTCTCAAGACTCATATGGTCGCGCCTGCAACGACGCACCATTTCTTTGTTTATGCGTGGCAGCAGTGGTCGAGTTTGCCAGCCAACAAAGGAGCTGGGTTGTTTCCTTTTAAGCTTTCTTAATATGCTGAAACAACTCGATTATTATCATATTCAAACGTTTGATTGAATATAACGTTGTGTTAATCAAGTGATTGAAATACGATGATTTCATGGTTGATGACACAAGAAATGACAAAAAAACTGAAAAACAAATCAGTGATCGAGTGGCGCAAGAAACAGAAGGCTCGATTCTTCCTGCCGATCTCGAGAGCGGCTCGCGCGACAAACTTAAAGACGTGGCCATGCGCTTGTTTGCGGAGCGTGGAATTGATGGCGTGAGTACGCGCGATATCGCCAAAGAAGCAGGCGTGAACATCAGTCTGATCAGCTACTACTTCGGCGGTAAAGAGGGTCTGTACAAAACAACGATCAAGGAATTTGCCGAAGCTGCCGTGCTTGAGTTGACCGCATTGATGGATGGCTACGCAGCCCAGACGCTTGATCAAGTAACTTACGTGAAGCTCATGCGTGGAATTTTAACTGGCATCATTACGTTTAAAATCCGCTCTCCCTATATGAGCGAATTGATGATGCGAGAAATGCTGGCGGGTCTTCCGCACATGCGTGACGTTTATGAAACTCTATTTAACACCGTTGCCGTTCGTATTATGAATGTGCTCACGATGGCCCAGAAAAAGGGGATCGTTCATTCTGATGTGAATGTTCATACTTTGCTTTTTTCGATGATTCATTCGATGGACGTTTATTTTTTCGCCAGTAAATGCGGAACCCCGTTTATGCAGCAGTCGTACAAGATGCCGCAGGACAAAGAACTTTTAGTTGATCAATTCACCAAGATATTTGTTGAGGGAGTGATGAAATGAGATGGCAAGTTGCCGTGTTATTGGTGCTTTTGGCACCTTTTATGGTGCAAGCACTGACGCTTGAGGAATACCTCGCTCAGGTCAAATCTAAACACCGAGGCTTGCAAGCTTTGCAGGCTTCGAAAAGCGCGGCTCTTGCACGGCGCGAAGCTGGGGATGTGGGCCTCTCTCCTGTTTTGACTTTAAAAGCAACGTCTCTCGATGACAAAAAGCCACAAAACTTGGGCAACTTCGTAACGGATCATACCGAAGTTGTCGATTACTCGTTGGGTTTGGGAAAGTCGTTTTCGACCGGGACGAATGCTCAGATCACCGCCAACGCCAATGCAACCACGGTTTCGGGAACAAATTTTGGTTCAACCCCACCCGGATCAATCAGTCAAACCAACGGGACGGGGTCCTTGGGCCTTGCGTTGTCACAATCGCTCTGGAAGGGCGGTTTTGGTCGCAACGTTCGCTTCCGGCAAGCGCGCGAAGTCCAAATCGAACGCACCGAAAGACAATCCTATGATCTGCAGGGGCAACAAATTTTGATTCAAGCAGAAGCGGCTTATTGGGATGTCTTGTTTCAACGTGATGAATTGAAACTGCGCAAAGATTCGCTCGAGCGTGCCAAGCGGATCGGTTCATGGGTCAGCCGCCGAGTTTCTAATGGCATCGGTGATGAAGCAGATTCGTACAACGCACAAAGCTTGGTTGCGGGACGTGAACTTCAGTTGCTGGTCGCACAAGATGACCTGATTGCGGTCGAGCAGCGTTTAAGAGACATCCTTGAGTTGCCACCGGGAGAGAAGCTGCCAATCTTGACCGGAGACCTGAACGGCGTTCGTCGCCTCGAGCAAATGGCGCAAGGTCAATCTGGCCGCAAAATCCGTCTGGATGCTTATCTGGCTGTCCTCGAGGCCAAAACAAAAGTCATCATCGCCGACGAAGTCGAAGACAGTTACAGGCCAGATCTCGTGCTCGAGGGTTTGTACCGCACTAATTCGGCAGAAGCGAACTTGCGAGAGGCTTCAAATCAAATCTCTGATCGCAGTCGTCCCACGCAGTCAATTGGCGTGAAGTTGGTTTGGCTTTTGGACGACGATGTCAAAAATGCGGCCCGCCAAACGGCAAAGTCTGAGGCGCTTTCGGCCGCCCTGAAGAAAGAACGGCAATTGCTCGAGAGCGATTCAGCTTGGAGTGAAATCAACCGCCGCCACATCGAGCTAGGACGAAAGATTCAAGCTGCTCAAGTGGTGAGCGATCTGCAAACCAAAAAAGCCGCCGCTCAGCGTGACAAGCTTTCAAAAGGTCGCTCGATCACCTCGGACGTGATTACGGCCGAACAAGATGCGGCCGAAGCCGTGTCGACTTTGATTCGTCTAAAGACCGAACAGCGTAAACTAGAAGCCCAAGGTCGCTTGTTTGTGACCTATGAGGAGTAATTTATGAATTTGGCAGCACTCTCAATCAAACGTCCGATTTTTATTACGTGCATTGTACTCTTGATGCTCGTGCTCGGCGCAATGAGTATGAAAAAGATGAGTGTCGATCTGTTTCCCGACGTGACGTTTCCGATTGTTTTTGTTCAGTCGATCTACCCCGGGGCGTCGCCGGTCGACATGGAAAAGCTTGTTTCAAAACCGATCGAAGATGAACTGGGTTCGCTTTCGGGTCTGGATACAATGTCCTCAACAAATGCGGAGTCTGTCTCTTACGTCATTTTAAAATTTAAACTTGGGACTGACATTAAGGATGCTGAACAGCAGGTCCGGCAGCGCATTGGGAATATTCGCAAGAATCTTCCGGATGAACTCGAACAACCCGTGATTCGTCGGCTTGATCCTGCTGATCAAGCCGTTGTTCAGTTGGCCGTCGTGTCGGATATGGATCCTGCCGAGCTTTATGACGTCACGAATGAAATCATCAAACCCAAGTTCGAAACCGTGGCCGGTGTCGGTCAGGTTTTGATTGTTGGTGGAACCAAAAAAGAGATCCAAGTCCTGGTTGATAAGTCTAAATTGCAAGACCGTCGCTTGTCGTTGCTACAGGTTTCGGACCGCATTCGCAGTACGTCGAAAGACGTTCCTGTCGGAAAGCTGGATACAGGTGATAGCGAGATGGTGTTTCGTGCGACGGGGGAGTTTGAAAAAGTAGACTCTCTCAAAAAAGTAAACGTGAGCTTTTTTGGTAGTGATCAGGCCGTTGCACTTGAATCAATCGCCGAGGTCAAGGAAGGCTTAGAAGAACGCAAATCCATTGCGACAGTCATGGTCCGCTCAGAGGACTTTAAAAAAGTCCCCTCGATCTTTGTCTCTGTCTTCAAGCAATCGGGTTCGAACACGATTGCCGTCGTGGATACGTCGCTCAAGCGTTTACCCGAGGTGAACAAGATGCTGAAGGACCGCGGTATTAAGGCTGAGGTTAAAGTTGTTCGAGAAAATGCGCGCCCCATTCGCTTGAACGTCGCAGACGTTCGCGAGTCGATCGTGATCGGGATCATTCTTTGTATCATCGTGGTTTTCTTTTTCTTGGGATCCGGACGCTCGACCTTTATTACGGCCATGGCTCTGCCAAATTCGCTGCTTGGTGGATTTGTCATTATGTACGCCATGGGGTTTACGATTAATATCCTGACCTTGCTCGCCCTGTCGTTAGCCGTGGGTCTTTTGATCGACGATGCGATCGTGGTTCGAGAAAATATTTTTCGTCACTTAGAAATGGGTAAATCGCCCATGCAGGCGGCGCTTGAGGGAACAAAAGAGGTTGCTCTCGCTGTGATTGCGACAACTCTTGTTGTTATCGCGGTGTTTGGTCCGATCGCCTTTTTATCGGGGATCGTGGGGCAGTTTTTCAAGCAGTTTGGTCTGACCGTGGTCTTTACGATGCTGATCTCATTGTTCGACGCTTTTACCGTCGCTCCGATGCTGTCAGCCTACATGGCAACCAAGCACGAGAAAGACAAAGGCACAGGTTTCATCGCCCGAATGCTGGCGGGCTTTGATCGTTTTCAAACAGGGCTCGAAAGTGTCTACGAATCTTCGCTGGAGTGGGTTCTTAAAAATCCTAAAAAAGTCTTGCTGATGGGGTTTGGAACTTTCGTTGCCAGCATTTTATTGGCCCGGTTTATCCCGGCGACCTTTTTGCCCGCGCAGGATAACGGCGAGTTTATCGTGGGGATCGAAAAACCCGTGGGGACTTCGCTCGAAGCGACGGGTCAGTTTATGCTCAAAGTTGAACAGATGCTCAAAGACAACAAGTCCGTTGAACTGATTGCCTCGACAGTGGGGTCGACCTCGGGGCAAAGTGAATCCAATAAAGGTTCTTTCTACGTGCGCCTGGTGCCACGCAAAGACCGGGATTCAAATACGACGGGGGTTAAAGAGACCTTGCGTAAAACATTTGAACCTTTGCAGGCCGAAGCTCGACTCGAGATCGGGGACATTAACATCGGTGGCAATGCCGAGAAGGTCTTGAACCTAAACTTAATCGGGGATGATCTGGACACCTTAAGCGCCTATGCCGACAAGCTGGCCGCTCGGGTTAAGCAAGTAAAAGGATTGGCTGACGTGGATACCAATTACCGCAGTGGTAAGCCAGAATTTCACATCGACTTTAAGCGTTCGCAGTCAGAATCACTGGGGGTCTCGACGGTGACAGCGGGGGCTGAGTTGCGTGCACGGGTTGAGGGGGTGATCGCTGGGACCTTCCGCAACAACGGAATCGAGTACGACATTCGCGTGCGTCTGCGAGATCGGGACCGTGATTTGCGCCAAGAGTTTGCAACGACGATGGTTCCGAACACCAACTTCAATCAGATTCCCTTGGCGAAAATTGCCGAGGGCGTCGAGACCAAGGGATTTTCACAGATCAACCGTCAGAACAAAGCCCGGTACATCAATATCGGAGCAAATTTGGGTGCGGGCGGATCGCTTGGAAATGCGACAACAGACATCGAGAACATCATCGCCAAAGAGCCTGAATTTGCGCCGCCTGCGGGTGTGAGTTACAAGTTCATCGGGCAGGCCGAAGATTTTAAAGAGCTCATGCAAAACATGATTCTGGCGATGCTCTTGGGTGTGTTGTTCATCTACCTAGTTCTGGCTTCGCTGTATGAGAGTTTTGTCACCCCCTTCACGATCTTGCTGGCACTCCCCTTGGGGATTTCGGGTGCCTTGTTTGCGCTCTTAATAATGGGTAAGACCCTGGACCTGTTTTCGATGATTGGTTTTGTCATGCTCCTCGGAGTCGTGGCCAAGAATTCGATCTTACTTGTGGATTACACCAAGCATTTGACCGAGGGCGGAATGGATCGAAGCCGCGCTATCGTGAAAGCGGGACGCACACGGCTTCGCCCCATCTTGATGACAAGCTTTGCTTTGATCGGCGGAGTCATCCCAATTGCCATCGGCCTCAATGAAGCCTCGGCTCAGCGAACTTCGATGGGAGTTGCGATCATTGGTGGTCTGATCAGCTCGACGTTCTTGACGTTGTTGGTGGTTCCGGCGGCTTACGGTTATATCGATGACTTTAGACTGTGGTCGTCGCGTCTAGTTTTGCGTCTCCGTGACGGAAAGACAGGAGCCCATGCTCGTCATTCGGGTCCCGTGACCGTGGATCAAATCGCGGGTCCAAAGTAATCTGGTTTGACTGTTTTTAGGTTCATCAAGGCTCGAAGAGATCTGATTTCTTCGAGCTTTTTGTTGTAAGGACCCCAATCATCTTGCTGATCAATCGGCGCCCAGAGGGCTTCGATCTCATCAATCAAAAGCGTCACGGGCGCGGCTCTTTGCAAGAGGGGGTGCTCACCTCGCTCGTGGCTGTCGATTGCAAATTTTTTGAGTTCATCGCAAAGCAAAAGACCCGCTTGAGTTCCCGTGTAGAGAGCGGCCTGCGGTGACATCGGCCATGGGCCGGTGCCTTGATCCAAGGTGTTCCAGTTTCGACGGCAGCAATCAAAGAAGGTCTGCTCGTATTTGGTTGGCTGAGCCTCTTGAAAGTGGAAAAAGGCTCGAAGCAGGGTGTTATTCTCGTCAGTCGTGCGCGGTTTCAAGTTCAGCTTGTGCAAAAACATCAGCATCGTGCTGTCCGAAAAAATGTCGCCAAAATCGGCCAAAATTTCGGAGGTCGGGAGTTCGGGTACCAAGACTTCAAGGCTGCTCGCGAGCTGCTGGACAGCCCACAAGACCATTTGTGGTTGCCGGCCAAACGCGTACAGGCCTTGATGGTCAAAGTAAGCGGCCGTAAATCCCGGATCGTAGTGGGGGAGAAACCGGTAGGGCCCGTAATCAAAAGATTCGCCGGTGATGTTTAAATTATCCGTATTCAGAACGGCATGAACAAAGCCGGCAATCATCCACTGCGCTGTCAGGTGCGCCAATCGGTGGCTCACGTTCTTAAGAAATTGAACGGCAAGCAGGCCCGTGTCTTCATTGGGATCTAGTTCGGTGATGAGGTGTCTGGCTGAATAGCGAAGTAGAGCTTCAAGTGCTGTCTTATTTTGAAAGTAGGCCAGGCGCTGAAAGGTGCCGATCCTGATGTGCGAGTGGCTAAACCTGGTCAGCACGGCCGATCGTGTGGGCGAGGGTTCATCGCCCCTGGTCAAGGGCTCACCCGTTTCAAAGAAGCAGAACGTGCGGCTGGTGTTGACGCCAACGGCCTCGAGAAGTTCCGTGGCCAATGATTCTCTGAAGGCCCCTTTAAGGGTCAGGCGGCCGTCGCCTCGCCGAGAGTAGGGTGTGGTGCCGGAGCCCTTGGTGCCAAAGTCCCAGAGTTTTCCTTGCCACTGCACCTGAGCGTACAAAAAGCCGCGTCCATCCCCCAGGTCAGGATTGTAATGTTGAAACTGATGCCCGTGGTAGCGAAGCGCGAGAGGCTTTGTAAGGCTTGAGGGAAACGGCTTAAATTCTTGAAACCGTTCTCTTTTTTGCGCCAGCTCTGGATACTCGGCCGTCCAGCCCATTTGATCGACAAGATCCTGATTCCAATACCGTAGGTGACTTTCAGGAAAGACAGCCGGCTTGACGGCATCATAGAATTCCGGCCCCAATTCGAGGAGATTTTTTGCAAGGAGGGCCTTTGTGTTGACAGAATCAGAGGGCTGGCTCACAAGTTTTGTCTATGCGTCTCGTGCTCCAAAGCCAACTCAAAACTCGCGAAGACTCAAGCCTGCTTGATCGGCTTGGGATTTTCTTGTCGGCGCTTTGTATGCTTCACTGCCTGGTGACCCCATTTTTGATTTTGTCGCTGCCAATCATGGCCCGCTACTATCTTTTGCATCCTTACTTTCACTTTTTTATGGCGGCCGTTCTTTTGCCCTTGGGTCTTTTTGCCTTTGCCCGTGGCTACCGCTATCATCACAACAAGTGGGTTTGGATCTGGGGTCTGCCGGGTTTGTTTTTGGTGGTGATCAGTCCATTTATTTTGCACGAATATCAGGCACTGGGTCCCGAACCCCTATGGATTTCAGTCGGGAGTGTCTTGCTCGTCGCGGCCCATTGGAAGAACCAGCAGTCCTGCAATTGTGCCGTTCATCAACACCGCTAGTTTTCATTTCACTTTCATTTGGTTTTCATGAAAAATGGGGCTTCAACTTACTTGGAGGACCTTCATGGATTCATCTCGTCGCGAATTTTTTAGAAAGACCCTGACCGTTGTGGGACTCGGTCTTGTTTTACCCACTCTACTCTCTCGTGTCGTTCAAGCCGAAGAGCGCCGCCGCTCACGCGATGCAGGTGCCAAGCCCGGCGAGCTTCCCATGGTGAAGCCCGGTGTTGGGATGGCCGTGAGTCTGAACTACGCCGAAAAGCACAGCGATATCAAAGACGCCAAGCTCAAGACGGAGCGTTCAGGGGTCCCTTTTGAGAAGCAGTACTGTAACAATTGTCTGCTCTATTCAAAAGAAAAGGGCGCTGGCGCCGCCGAAGTCGGAAAATGCCAGCTCTTTGCTGGTCAGCTCGTCAAAGGACAAGCTTGGTGCACCTCTTGGGCAAAAAAAGCCTAAGGCCTCAAAAAAACTACGCCGTTGGTTTGTCGCGCAAAGCACGGCGTAGGATTTTTCCGACATTGGTTTTTGGCAGTTCAGCTCTGAACTCGATCAACCGGGGAACTTTGTAATTCGTGAGCGTGCGTTTGGCGTGCGCAATCACATCATCGGCTTTGAGGCCGGGGTCTTTTTTGACCACAAAGGCCTTGACGACTTCGCCCGATTTATCATCCTCAATACCGATCACTGCAACCTCAAGAACGCCGGGGTGAGTTGCGATCGCATCTTCGACCTCATTGGGATAAACATTAAATCCCGAAACGATGATCATATCTTTTTTTCGGTCGACAATCTTGAAATAGCCTTTTTCGTTCATCATCGCGATATCGCCCGTTTTCAGCCAGCCGTCTTGCAGAGTTTTTGCGGTTTCTTCAGGACGTTGCCAGTACCCTTGCATGACCTGCGGGCCCTTGGCAAAAAGTTCGCCCTCTTGTCCCTGCGGGACTTCCTTGCCGTTGTCATCCATGATGGCCACGATTGTGGAGGGGAGCGGAAAGCCGATCGTGCCGACGATGTCTCCGCCCGCAATGGGATTGCAGCAGACAACGGGGCTGGCTTCGGTCAGGCCGTAGCCTTCGAACACAGGTGTGCCGGTCAATTGTTTCCAGCGATCGCTGACCGCTTTTTGCAAAGCCATGGCTCCAGCGACTGACATTTTTACTTTTTTGAAATCGATTTCTTTAAAGTCGGGATGGTTCATCAACCCATTGAAAAGAGTATTAACCCCGGTCATCACGGTAAAAGGAGTCGTGCGCAAAGTTTTTATAAAGGCGGGGATGTCGCGCGGGTTGGTGATCAAAACATTGTGTCCACCAAAACGCATGAAGGTCAGGCAATTCACGGTGAGCGAGAAGATGTGGTAAAGCGGCAAGGCGGTGATCACCACTTCGGCGCCGGGTTTTAACACAGGCTTCATCCACTCAACGATCTGCTGCATGTTGGCCATGATATTTCGGTGCGTAAGGACTGCGCCTTTTGAAAGGCCTGTGGTGCCTCCGGTGTATTGCAAAAAGGCGATGTCGTCGAGCGACAGATCAACGACCGAGTGCTTTGCTTTTGCGCCCAGCTCTAGAGCTGACTTCCAGCTGTAGGCTTGGGGGAGAGAGTAACTCGGGACCATTTTTTTCACGTACTTAACAACGGTGTTCACGAGCAAATTTTTAGGAAAGGGGCACGCATCACCAATTTCGGTGATGACGACCGATTCAATGTGAGTGTCTTTGATGATCTCTTGGAGGTTGGCGGCGAAATTGGCTAAAATGACAATGGCCTTGGCGCCTGAATCTTTAAACTGATGGCGCATCTCGGTTGGTGTGTACAAAGGATTGGTGTTAACGACGATGAGGCCTGCCCGAATCGCCCCAAACAGAGCGACGGGAAACTGCAAGAGATTGGGCATTTGCAAGGCGATGCGATCGCCTTTCTTAAGCTTCAATTCATTCTGAAAGAAAGAAGCCATGTGGGCAGACTGTCTTTCGAGATCACCAAAACTCAAAGTGACACCTAAGTTGGTAAAGCAAGGAGAGTCTTTGTAGGTGCGAACCGCTTCATCAAAAACGGTCAGAATGGATTTGTAGGCCGAGAGATCGATCTCAGGGACGACGTTTGCGGGGTAGGATTTGAGCCAAACTTTTTGATTCGCAACGGGTGTTTCAAGCATGATGAACCTCTCAGATTTATTGAGGTTTTAGTTTGCATCAGGATTTGGGCGGCTGTCGAACAATTTGCCACTTCTAGAACGCTGTTATGGTTCTTTGCTGCCGAAGAAGGGCGTAACCACCTGAAATGAGAGCGCTTTTGTTTTGGCTCCGGGGCCCCGGCCTTGCTCTTAGCAGGGGGTGGAGGCCATGATGAAAAACTGGAAACTTGTGACACTCAGCCTGACCGTGATTCTTGGTACGGTCGCCTGCTCAAATCAGAAGGACTCCAAACCTGAAATCGGCCGCGCCGGAAATAGCACCCCTGTACCTGCTGGGCCGAAAGCCAAAGCCACGGGTGAAAACACGCCCCAGGATGTTTTGGAACTTCTCAAGACTTTAGAAATGTCGCACCAAATGTTTCAGCAAGTTTGGTTTCATGTTTGGCCCCAAGGCCGTCAAGAGATTGAATCGCCCTTTTTCGCTCTCAAAAAGCGTTTGCTGCGTCACCAAAAGGGCAATTCTGGCTGGGTCGAGACGTTTGAGCAGTGCCCCAGCTATGCCAGCAAGTTGACGATCCAAAAACAGACCATCGGTGGACGCGAGTTGATCTCGAAGCTGAAGTTGTCGCGAGTCTCTTGTCAAAACCGCGTGAGTTCTGATGTCGCTGAATTGACGTTTAAGCCCCAAGAAATTCTGATCAAAATGCATCGGGGTCACTTTCGCGATGGTTTTGGTCTCAGCCTTGAGACCGTGGGCGGGGTTGCTCAATGCCGGATTCTGCTCAATGCACAGAATAAAATGGAAAACTTAAAATGTGTGGGACTTGGTCAAAACCGGGAGTCCGAAACGCACGTTGTTTTTGACCATTTCGAGTACAGCCGCTCGTCACAAAAAATGATGATTATCCGTGGTTCAAAGTACCACAAGTTTCAAAAATCTTGCGAAGTTCCAGAGCCTCGTCCTTGCATTGACATCACTGTTCCCTTGGCTGGTGCGATCCGGATTTCTGAAAACTTGGTGCGCACGGAAGACCGCGAGCAGTACGAAAAAGAATTGCGCCGGATCGAGTTTGAAAACAAAAAAATCGAATCGGTTCAAGCTCAGGAACAAACGCGGCCTGCTAAGCCGGGAGCAAAACCCGGTCAAGCGCGGCCGACCTTTGGTCGCCCTGCACCCGAGCCTTTGGATGGCGAGATGACGGATACGCGCAACGCGCCCGGGTCTGCGAACGGTCTTCGTACCCGTCAGACTGGAGCTTCCGGAGCACCTGCTCAAACGGCGCCGACCGAGCAACCCGAGCCAAAGCCCATGAGTGAGCGTGAACTGCGCGACCGTTTGGGGCTCAGACCCGAAGAGCCCTTGCCGGAGTATGTGCGTCCCGTTGCTCCCGAAGCTTCGGTTGCATCTCCGGGCCAGACCGTCGTTGACGCCGTCACCGGTCACCCAGTTGAGCCTGAGACTCTGTATACGTTGCCCGCAGAATTGAATCCCTCAGAACCCGCAACGCCGGAGGAGCACGAAGCTGCGCCGGTTCAAGAGGGGCGAGAACAAATCCGCTAATGCCACTTTGCAGCTTGCTGGGATTGATCCCTTGATTTGTCCGTGAAGATTGGATTCTCTAGGTCCTAGACCTCGGGAGGATCCATGGCAAAAAAAGCAGTCAAAAAGACAAAGAAGAAAATCGCAAGAAAAACGACCAAAAAAGCAATCAAGACAGCGACTAAAAAAGCGACTAAAAAAAGCTCTTTAAAGGCGTTTCAGCAGCCAGCGAAGAAGACACTCGCAAAAAAAGCGGCTGCGCCTGCAAAAGGTCGCGTTGTGGGATCTTCGAAAGTCCAAGTGGGTGAAGTGGTTCCGTCCTTTACAGTGCCGGCGACTTCAGGTTCAGAATTTGATTTGCAAAAATTCAAAGGGAAAAATGTTGTCCTTTATTTTTACCCCAAGGATGCGACGCCCGGTTGCACAATCCAGGGGCATGAGTTCACCAAACTTCTCCCGGAGTTTAAAAAAACAGGCACCGAAGTTTTTGGCATCTCTCGCGATAGCATCAAGTCGCACGAAAAATTTAAGGCCAAAGAGTGTTACACCTTTGATCTTTTGAGCGATGAAGACGAAGCCTTGTGTCGTCTTTTTGGCGTCATGAAGGAAAAAAACATGTACGGCAAAAAAGTGTGGGGGGTTGAGCGCAGCACTTTTTTGATTGATCGCGAAGGCAGGCTTGCAGCCGAATGGCGCGGCGTTAAAGCCGAAGAAAATGCGCAAGAAGTCCTCAGCAAAGTTCAAAGTTTGTCTGTGACATGAAAGTATATGATCTGACGCCCTTGATTGAGCCCGAGCTCGCCGTGTTTCCGGGCGATGTCGGTTACACGCGCGAAGTTTCAATGGACTTTAAGAGGGGACAGCACCTTTTGCTGTCGGCATTTCGAACCACCTTCCATCTTGGTGCTCACGCGGATTCAAGTTCGCACTACCACGCCCAGGGTGAAGGTATCGATAAGCGAGATCTGCAAAGTTATTGCGGATGCACGCAAGTGATCAAAGTTGCCGTTAAACGGGGAGAGAGGATTGGGGTTGCTCATTTAAACGATCGTCCCATTCTTGCTAAGCGAGTTCTGTTTTGCACGGGGACTTTTCCGAACCCGCGTGTTTGGAATTCTGATTTTGCGAGCCTGTCTCCAGAGCTTATCGAGTATTTAGATCATCAAGGTGTGCGCCTCGTCGGAATCGATACACCCAGTGTTGATCCCGAAACATCCAAGGGACTTGAGTCCCATCATGCACTTTATAAAACTCAGATGTCTGTTCTGGAAGGCATTGTTTTGGACGGAGTGCCCGAAAGCCTATACACGCTGGTGGCGCTTCCGCTGCCATTCAAAGATTCAGATGCTTCACCGGTACGCGCGCTGCTCTTTGAAAAGCCCGATTTGTTTTCAGAGCAAGCTTGGAGTGTGGTTCAAACGCGATCTTCTTGGTAAGCCAAAGTTTACCAGGGTGCGCGCGGCGGCGGCTTAACTCTTTTCTTTTTCGCGAGTTCGGAGTGCCAGCAGGACCAAAAAATCCCCCAGATCAGAGCTGCATTGAAAAAAGAGGCCATGCCCCGACAGCGCGGATTTCGACATCGCTAAGTTCTGACCGATGATGGCCGTCGGGAATGAAGGCTCAAAATCAAAACCATCTTCGTTGATGTCTTTTCGAGCGCTGGCGTAAACGATGTTTAAAATCTCACTGGCGGCATCCGCATTTTCGACTGTGATCTTGTCGATTTTTTCTCCCAGCATTTGCTCGATCAACTTGAAATAGGTTTTTTCAGGAAAGCCAATTGAGAGCGATCCCGCATAGCCACTCGACTTCATCGGAAGCGTACTCAGGCAGTCGATCGAATAGAGCTCAGCGGTCTCTGGCTTCATACTGAGGTTGCGAACCTGAGCTTTTGTTGAGAGCTGGACGTGGAATGCATTCACGATTGATTTGTCAATATGGGCGGGGATCGCCTTAATTTTTCCGCTCATTTTTCAGTTACCTTTTTGTGGGCTTGCTCAAGCTTTTCCCGCAGCGTTTGCGTCGTAAACGGCTTGATAATGTAATTGGTGACGTCGAGTTGCAGTGCCGACAAGACCTGGTGCGATTCGGATTCGGCCGTCAGGAGGACAAAAGGCAATTTTGCAAAATTTTCGCTTGCCCGCACTCGCTTCAAAAGCTCGAAGCCTGTGCAGTTTGGCATGTTCCAATCCGAAATAACAAGCTCAATTGGTGGTGTGGATGAATTCAAAATTTCCCAACCTTGAAGGCCATCAATGCCATCCTGCACATCGGTAAAGCCAATGTCCTTTAGCGCTTTGACGACGATCTTTCGCATTGTCATCATGTCATCAAGAATGAGAATCCGTGTCGTGGGTGCAAACATGTCGATCCTTCACTAGAGTTTCGGTGATCAAGAAAATCACTTGAGTCCGAAAATAGTGTGAAGTGTGTCGAAAAAAAAAACGAGACCTGATATTGCTAAGATTCTACGAAGACGATGGAGAGCGACCCACGATGGCGAGGGTCATGTTAGACTCAGAGAAACAGTTGTCTGAGGTTTGAGATGATAGAGCTCGCGTCATTTGCCGCCTAGACCAAGGGACTAGTGGATCGTTTGCTGAATCCAGTCGTACATCGCCGGGATCGAAGTGTAGACGCCTTGTTGGACGCAAGGACCGTCACCCCAACTTGTCGCACCAACCAATGTGAGTTGATTGCCCTCGACCATGTAGGCAGGACCACCAGAGTCGCCCGAGCAAGCCGTTTGACCATTCGTCACCTTGTAAGCGAACTGCACGGGATTTAGAGCGGCATTGTCGACGGTCACTTCTGTTTTGCGAAGTTCATTTGATGCAATGGGAAAGGGAGCTCCCCGAGTCACGCCGTAACCAGCAAGAACCAGCTTAAGTCCTGCAACGAGGCGAGCGGGTGAGTCCAAAAGTTTTGCGGCTTTGTAGCCAGCAGGGATGGACGAGTTCAAACGGATAATCGCGATATCGTAAAACGCGACACCGTTGCCTGCTTTTTCGAGAGCATCCTCAGCCATCACGTAATCGGGGTGAACGGTTGCGGATTTCAGCTCGATCCACTGCGTGCGCGAATCATCAATCGATTTGACCAACTTTAATCCGAGACCAATTCGCAGATTCGGTAAAAGTTGATCGACGGTGAGGTCAAACATTTTGGCGACGTCAGCCAGGCAGTGAGCGGCCGTGACAAGAGTGTCGCTCGCGATGATCGTGGCCGTGCAAAAATTTTCAACACGTGTGGAGTCCGGAAATTTTAAATACAGAGCAACGGTTGATTTTGAAATCACGTCATCCGCGGTCACGATTCTACCATTGACAATCGTTGTCGTTGCATCAGGGCTTGCAAGCTCGATGGAGCGAGCAGTTTGACCTTCAGGACTGCACCCAAGCGCAGTCAAAACTGAAAGGCTTGCCACGGTGATTTTGAGTAGTTCGATCAAATTTGCTTTCATTGGTTCCCCCCGGCGAAAAGCTGCTGGTTGTTTCCAACGAATCACGCCGCTGTGCAAATCACATTTTGTTATCTGGCACATAAGTGATCTCCCAAAGGATGGCGCTAAGTAATAGATTTAATTGGCATTTGTGTTAAATTTCCGGACTCTTTAAAAAATGTAACGCGTCGCAATATTTGCTGTTTGAGGGCGTGTTCAAGGGGCTCGCGGCCTGGTGACTTGGAACAGAATTAGAAAACCTGTTCGATCCCCACCATCACGCTTTGGGGTTTGCCCGGACGCAAACCGAAGGGACGCCAAGAAACGGCGTACTCTTTGCCCAGAAGATTGTCGACCCGAGCAAACAGATGGCCCTGCCTGGTGTACTGATACCGCGTGTTCCAGTCGATGATACCGTAGGCTGGCAGTTGCAGTCGCCCTTGGCTGACCGACTGGTCATAGACCGCGCTCGTGTATTGAAAGAGCAGCTCTTGTTGCCATTTGCGAAATTCGGTTCCAAAGGCCAAGGTTCCCTGAAAAGCAGGGATGTAAGGAAGCGGATCCCCGGATTGAATTTGGCCCGTACCCCATTCTGGATTTTTGGATTCACTGTTCTCGGCAAACTGCGCCGAGAGCCAAGTCATATTCGCGCGGATTGGAAGTCCTAGAGAACCATAACGAAAGCGTTTGGCGAGTCGTCCTTCAAGGCCATACACCTTAGCTTTACCGCCCGAGTACTCTTCATTGAGTTGATCATTGGTCGAGCCCGAAGCAAAGCTCGCGGTGCCTTTGATATTTTGGTAATCGTTAAAAAAGCCTGCAAGCTCAGCTTGAACTTCAAGATCTTCATTCAAATAACGAGAGAACACTTCATAGTTGATGCTCTGTTCAGGATCCTCATCATCAACGGCGTTGACGCCAACCAGAGTCAGTCCGCGAGCCACGGTGGATCCCACTGTCCAATTGTCGGTGACTTTGTAGGCCAGCCCCGCGCCGGGCGCAAAACCCTCAACGGATTTGGACTCAGATTCGCCGCTGAGATCATTGTTCATTGCGTACTCAACCGATTCGGCTCGGCCCATGAACTGAAATCTCCAGCGGCGAATATCCATCTCGTAGCCCACACCCAAGGTTCGCGCCGAGGCCGAATCACGGTTTTGCGCGGTTAGTAGCGAGGTGGGCGTCACCCGCTCGAGCTGGCCTTGAGTCATCGAAAAATAGTCGGTGCGGTGGTGACGCTCGATCTGATCTTGGTGCAAGCGAAAGCTGACCGACAAACGGTGTTCTTTCTCGCCTTGGGTAAAGCTTTGCCAAAGTTCGGTTTGAACGCCTTGGCTATAAAAGAAACGGTCATTTTGAATAACGGCCAAGTCTCCGCCCGTTCCAATCGAAGAGGAGTCTTCTTCGCCAGTCAGGACTTGGTAATAAGGCAACTGCCTCCCGGTAGGATTTCGCATGACTTGGTCGATGCTCATCGCCTGATTTCGAAATCCGTTCAGGCGGTTCCAATTACGATGAAAATCGTGACGGTAAGCGGTCGCTTTGATGGTCCCCTGACCTAAGAGCTGCTGGTAATCAAACTGAAGACGCGTGTGTTTCCAGCGCATCTCATCTTGAGCGCTCGAGGCGTAACGGCGAAACGGATCTTGGGCAAAATCATTGGCGGTCAGGCCCGTGTAGGTCTCATCCGAAATTTCATCGGCGTAGCCCAGTTTAAATCCCACTTTGGCTTGGTGGCTCGCTCCCGGCAGTTCGTACTCGGATTTCATCAAGAGATCATTTTTTGAAAAACCCGTGGACTTATCATCGGGAAGTTTTTTGAAGCCATTCGACTCGGCTTTTGAAACATTAAGCAAACCCGCCAACCCGTTCGATTTGCCGCCGCCTTCGAGCAAATAAATTTGCTGACCAAAGGATCCACCCGAAACTTGGGCGCGCGTTTGATTTTGCAGCGGAATGGGGCGCGTGCGGTAATTGATTGCGCCGCCAATTGAGTTCGGACCATACGGAACGGCGGCAAGTCCCTTCATGACTTCGAGGTTACCCGTATGAAGCATCGAGGGCGAGTAGTAAGCAGCAGGAGCGGCGTAAGGTGCGGGTCCAATCAGAACGCCGTCTTCGAGGAGCACCACTTTGCGCGAGCGGTGGGGATGGGTTCCGCGTAAACCAATGTTGGGGCGAAGACCCATGCCATCTTCTTCTTGAATCTGAACACCCGGAACCTGCTTCAGAGCACGGTTCACGTCTTGAATTTTTTGATTTTGTAAAACCTGAGATCCTACGGTTTGCGAGGCCGACACTTGATCAAGACGTTCGCGGTTATCAAGAATCCGGATCGTCTCCAGCGTCGTCGTTTTGCTGTCTGCGGGAGCCGAGAGGGCGGCGTCTGGCATTTTCTCGATGGAAGTCGACTGGGCCCACAGGGGTGATGGAAGAAGAGAAAAAAGTAAAATGATCATCATGGGCGGGCCTCGTTTTTAGCAGCGGCGTCTTTCAAGGCAACGACCGGTCTGGGGGCTGTCGGCTGTTTTGAAGGCGCGGGGAGAATCCAATTTTTTTGTGTGAGCCGGTCGGCCTGTGTCGTGAGATCCACTTTGGGATCAATCATCAATTGCGCGGGCCGCGAATTGAGTGAAACCCAAGCCTCGGCATAAACGGCGACATCAAAACCTTTGCCTTTAAAATCATCACGAATCAAATGAGCCATTTGTAAAATTAAATCGGGTTGGCCCGACATCTCGAGCTCTTGGTGCTGTGCTAAGTATTGGGCCGGCGACACGTCCCAAGTTCGATCAGACTTTCGGTCGACCACTTTAAAGGTCACTTGACCATTCTTCTCTCGAACCATCACCTTCCAAGAAAAACGCATGCCTTCTTCCGACCACAACAAGTGACTGTCATAGGCCAGGTGCCTGAGCGGCATTAAAAATTGGAAGCAAACCCACGAGCCAATTCCGGCCTGGAGCAGAAAACCTCGGGCTCTGGACAAGCTCGGCGCGGTCGAAGTTACGCTTGGGGCTGAGACTGAATCTCGATCCACCCGCCAAGGCGTCAAGGTTTGGAGATGTGCCGCAAGCTGAAGCGGCCACGTTGGCGAAAAGAAGACTGTGGCCATGCCGATCATGATGAGTGGAAAGAGTCCAATCGGAAAGAACAGACTCGTCAACGCGTGAAAGACGACGATGACACCGTAAGCGACCAAACGCGTGCGCGGAATCAGCATCCAAATCCAAATCGTCGTATCAAATAAAAAGCCCGACCAGGCCATCACATACTGAACCCAAGTTTGCGTGAGCCATGTGCCGATCAAAGGGAGATCGCCTTGGGCCATCATCCAGCCGTGCATGGGCTGAGCAAAAAGCAACCAATCCGATCCGAGTTTGGCGATGCCCGCAAAAAAATAAACGGTGGCCACCTGAAACCGAAGCAAATTCAAGCACCACGCGGGTGCAGTTTTGTTTTCGGTGGTCCATCCAAAGACGACGTCAAGCGAAAGCCGGGTGTTCAAAGGTAAAAATAAATTTAAAAAGGCGAGCAGCGAAACCAGGTAGTAGTGGTTTAAGTAATTCGAGAGGTCCATCAACTCGATGTAAGTAAAACTTAAAAACAGCGCCAAGCTTGCAAAGCGGTATAAAAATCCAAAGGCGACGGCCAAGCCACTGAGGATCCCGATCACGAACAAAGCATACACAAAAACTGGCGCGGGGACAGTGACCCAGTCAAAGCCCCAATAGCTAAAGAAGTGCGTGGGTTCAATAAACGAGCGCTCCAGCCAGCCGTTCCACCAAAAACGCGTCAAACTCCAGGCGACCAAAAGCCCAAAGTACACCCGGTAAAAAACCAGGGACGCATTATCATGAGAGCGCAGGAGCCAGGAGCTCTTAATCATTGTCCCCTTCGATGGTTTTCGGTGGCCGCAGGTCAAAAACGCTCAAGAATTCGGATTTCATCAAGATGCTGACTTGGCGAATATCTTGAAAAAGAGCGCAAGCGGGAACAAGGCGCGAATCCCAAGTGGTTTTTGCGCACTCATTGGCATCAAGGGTGGCCAAGATTGTCTGCATGGATTCATTTTGCATTTGGGTCGATTGTTTGACCGCGCGGTCAATGGCATCATGCAAACGATCAGCAACATCGGAACGGCCCAGTTTTTTAAGGCCATCATCAAGGCCAAACCCAAGCTCGTCTCGAGATTTTGCACCCCAGAATAAAATCTGAAGCATCGAGAGGTTTTCTTTGATCGCCGCAAAGCTTAAATCTGAATAGCGAAGCTCGGCTTGCTCGGGGCAGCTCGCACTCAAGCAATCTTTGTGACGTCCTAAGGGCTTTCCAAGTTTGGAGTCCTTTATGACCTCAATGCGAAAGAGATGATCAGAAAAATCATTCAAAGAGGCCTGTGCCGTTTTGTATCTTGAACCGTCGACGAGGGCTTTTGCAAAGTGCCCTTCAGCGGGGTTCCAGGCTTTCCAAAGAAGAGCCGTTTTATCCTCAAGGTCTTTGGCGAGGCCGGCGGCCATTGTACAACGCGACTGGCGTTTTTCGAGCACAGGCTTTTCGGACCAGATTTTGGTTTCGGGATAAGCTCTGGAGTTGCACACGCTGACTAAAGATTTTTCAAACAGAAGGTACTCGAGAGCTGAAAGCCCTTTGATCGTATGAAGTAAGCGGGCCGCAGGTGTGCGCTCGGTTGGTGACTGAAGAACTTCGCGGTCAATTCCACAGTAGTTCACGATCGGCCACGCATAAATATTGTCGATCAAAAAATTGCCATTGTCTTCAAGCGGACCGATGGGCGCCGCGAGCAAGGCTTGAAAACGCAAAAGAGCTGCTTTGTATTTATTTTGAAGCTCCATCCATTTTGCATCCGTCAGATTTTCGCAGGCGCCGTCCAGACCCAAGGCAAAAACCTGAGCTTCAACTTGGTACTCTTTTACTTTTTGGGTCAGTAACAGCCCCATGTTGTAGAGCATTTTTTCTTTAGTGAATTCGCCCTCATTTGGTTTTTGCAGCTCCGGAGGGAGCGGCTTTTGGGGGCCGGCGGGTGTGCCGGGCGCAGGTGGATTGTTCGCCTCGGGTTTATTGTTGTTGGTGAAGTCACTGCAAGCGACGAGGGCAAGTGTGAGAAAAAGCAGAGGCAGTTGTTTGTAGTTCAGTGAGTTCATCCGTTACTCCAAGTCATAATCAAGCGGGACTAGGAAATCCCAGTAGGTACGGTTCAGTTCTTTCGGAATCGGTTCGAGGCGCGCTAAAGATTTAAGAATTTTGAGGGCATCTTGATTGATCGAATCATAGGGGCTTGCCTGGCGCAGCTCTGTGTTTTGAACTTCACCTGAAGCCAAAACTCGAAAGGTCAGAACGACGCGGCCGGTGTGTCCCAACCGGCGAGCGGCCGGTGGGTAAGTCTTTTGCTTAGCAATCTGCGTGCGAACATAATGTTCGTAGCGTGATTGAAGACTGATTTGCGAGGCCGTTTCAGCGACTTGAGATGAAGTGCCTTGCGCCGAGGGAACGTCTGCCGAAGAACTTGGACCAGAGTCCGCAGCCTGATCTAGCGCCGGAGTTGCGAGATCTGTCTTTGAGTTTGCGGTGCCTTCGATTGGCCGTGGCTTGCTGGCGACGAGTTGGTTTTTTTCGCGAACGTCAGTCTTGAGCGGCAGCAAAGTTTGGATTTCGATGGGTTGCTGACCGGTGTTCGATAGATCCGGAAAAAATCTCAGACCGCCCATCAGGGCGACCAGAGAGACGTGCAGACCGAGCGAAAGGCCAATGGCTCCGCGCCGCTTCAACTTCATTTATAACCAATTTCCGAAAATATTTGGCGGGCTTGGGGAACAAAAGTTCCAATTTGCGACCAAGGAGTCGAATCCGTTTTGAAGGTGCCCCAGTCTTTGATGAAAGTATTGGGAATCAAACCTTGAATGACGGGGTAGTCCAAGTGGCCTGATGAAATTTGCAATTGAACCTCCTCGGTTAACAAGAGCTCGATAAATTTCTGCGCTAACGCTAGCTTCTGAGAAGTTTTCAAAATTCCCATGCCCGAACCATTTGTGTGAACGCCACCTTTTGATTGCTCGAGGAACTGGATTTTGACCGGGAAGTTGGGCTTTTGTGCGACGATCCCAGCCAAGTAATACGAATTGACGATGCCAACGTCGCACACACCCGTTGCGATCGCTTCAAGTAAAGCGGTGTCATTTGGAAACACAGTCGTCGCCAAGTTCGCAATAAATCCCATCAGAATTTCTTTTGCTTTTTCTGCACCGTAAGTCGAGATCAAGTAGGCTCCAAGTGCTTCGCTATAACCTCCGCTTGAACTGCGTAGGCACAAGCGCCCTGCCCATTTTGCATCCGCGAGATCTGCATAGTTATTAATGTCAGAAGCGTTCACGCGAGAGGGGTCGAAGGCGGCCGTCCGAGCGCGGAAGGTCAGGCCGATCCAAAGATTTTGGGGGTCGCGCATGGCGGGGATGACTCGTGAGGTTTCGCGTGTGGTTGCCATGGGTTGGAACAAATTTTTTTGCGAAGCCTCAATCAAATTCACAAGGTCCTTGGTCATGAGACTATCGGCCGGAGTCTGGCTGCCTTCAGCGGTCAGTTTTGCAATCAAAGCCGGATATCCAGCTTCGACGATGATAACCTTCTCTCCCGTCAATGCTTGAAATTTTTGAGCAACAGGTGTGAGGCGAGCGGTGGGTCGGTCTGTGTAAAGTGTCAGGTCAGCGGTTGCCGTCTGCGCGGTCAAAGCGACCAAAAGAGCCATAGCTGTTTTTTTCATTTGCTTCTCCTGAGAGTAGAGTTAGGTTGTGCCCGATGATTTAACCGCTTTTTATCTTTCGGTGAAGGTTTGAAAAAAAACCTCGGCATTTGCAAGTCTGCTGACAGCCAAATGAAAGCGAAATGAAATGGAGTGACGAATGCCAATGATAAATGCAGTTCTAGGTCTTATCTTGATGTTTTCTTGCCACAGCATGAGCCAAACAACGAAAGAGGTTTCGACGTTCGTGATTGCTCTCAAACCTGATAAAAATCCTGAAGCCATGATTCAAGAGCGCAAGGAGCTCGAAGCTTACTTGGCTCTAGAAACTGGACGCAAAGTTCAAGTTGTGATTCCGTTAACGGGCTCGGTCATCCAAGAGGGCTTTATCAACGGCACGATCGATCTAGCTTACGTCTCAGGACTTGAGATGGTTCGCGCCGCAAAAACGAAGGCCGCTGATCTCTTGCTCGTCACCGAGGTTGATGGGAGGACCTCCTATGAATCTTATTGGGTCAGCCTTAAAGACAAGCCCTATGCAAAAGTGCAAGACCTCAAAGGAAAGCCCGTCACTTTTGCCAGCCGTACGAGCACATCAGGCTTTTTGATTCCTATGGCCGACTTGGTGCAAAAAAAGTTGATGAAAGAAAAAGCGGCGCCCGAAGATTTCTTTGGCGCCGGCCATGTGACTTTTGGCACAGGTTATGTCTCTGCGATTGAACGCGTGCTTGCGGGTCAATCAGAAGCCGCGGCCGTGAGTGACTATGTCATGAAAAAAGACAAACATCTCACGCCCGAGCAAAAAGAAAAATTGAAAATCGTGACCAAGCAAGGGCCAGTGCCCACTCACATCTTAGCGGTCCGCTCTTCGTTGAAAAAAGAAGACCGAGAGCTCTTGCAAAAGGCGCTGCTCAAGCTCAACAAAAAAACAGAACTCCGGGACCGCTTATTTACGGCAAAGCTGGTTAAGACGACGTATGACAAACATGTGTCGTCTTTGGCGAAAGCGCTCGAGCAAACCGGCATCGTGCTGGAGTAACTGAATTGATCAAAGTCCAGAATCTTTTTTTGCAAATTGGAGACCGGGTCCTCGTTGAGGATTTGAGCTTTCGAGTCGCGCCCGGAGAAGTTGTGGCGTTTATGGGGAGCTCAGGCTGCGGCAAGACATCCGTGCTGAAAACGCTCACGCAAGAGAGGCCTTTGCAAAAAGGGCACGTCTCGTTCGAAAAGGACTGGGCCGAGATTCCGCAAGACGAATCCTTAAATCCGGAACTCAGTGCTTTGCAAAATGTGAATGTGGGACTGCTGAAGGATGTTTCATTCTGGTCTGGATTCAAAAAAATTAAAAGTGAACAGCCTCGCATTATGGAGCTGCTCAAAGTCTGGGGTCTCGCAAATCCTGATCAGAAAGTAAATTCGCTCTCGGGCGGGGAGAAGCAGCGCGTGTGCCTGGTGCGCGCGCTCGTCACGGAATGGAAAATTCTTTTTGCCGACGAGCCCATTTCTCAGCTTGATGAAACCAATGCTCATAAAGTCCTTTCTGCACTGCGAGAGGAGGCCAAGCGGCGAAACGGATCAATCGTTTGGGCACTTCACCAACCTGAGCTCGCGAGAAAGTATTCGGATCGCATTTTGGTTTTTGACGGACGTGGGCATGTTCAGCCCGAAGGTCAGCGATGAGAATTAAAAGTAAGACCCTCTTCGGTTGGCTCGCTCTTCTCGTCTTGATTGCGCTTGCGTGGCCTGCCTTTCAAGGGTCGGACCGAGACCTGGATTCAGTCGGCTCGTTCTTACATTTTTTTGTCCGCTTTTTTCCGCCCGACTTTTCGGATGGCCAGGAGTTGTTAAATGGGCTGATCGAAACGGCACAAATTGGATTTTTAGCGACGGTCATTGCCGCCGTCTTGTCGCTTGGCCTTGGTCTCTTGGGTGGTCCCTGGGTTCATCGGTCGGGACAATTCTCGGTGTTGTCCTTGTTTGCACTGATTCGATCGGTCCCAAGTCTTGTTTGGGCTGTCATTGCTGTTGCCGCCGTGGGGCCGTTTCCGCGAGCCGGGGTCATTGCACTTACATTTTACTCGATCGGCTATCTCGGAAAATTTTTGCTCGATGATTTGCGGACACTCAATATGGACCTCACGCGCATGTACCTGCGCTGGGGGCTTTCACCGCTGTGGTCGTTTTACTTGGGATTTTGGCCGCAGCTTAAAGCCCGCTACTTGGCTCATTGCGTGTGGATGCTTGAGTACAATATTCGTTCGGCAGCGATTATCGGTTACGTCGGAGCGGGCGGCTTAGGCCTCAGGCTTCACGCGTACCAAGAATACGGGCAGTGGCGGCGCTTCTGTGCGGTCTTGATCATGATCCTTGCAATCGTTCTTCTCTTTGAAATTGTTTCGCGTTTTCAAGGGCGCCCGAAGCGGCGCGCGAACTAAAACGCGTAGCTCGCTGTTAATCGAACATCACGGCCCACTTCCTTGATAGCCGATCCATGCCGGCGGTAGCTCCGGTCTAAGACGTTGTTGATCCGCAAGTTTGCCGACCAGATCGATTCTTTAAAGGTCACATAAATATCCTGAGCATAATACTCCGGCGTGTTCGCAGAACCTGTGGGGACACGAGCTTGTTCTAGAGCCCACTTGGCATCTGTACCCAAAGTCAAATGATCGCTCAAGTATGTTTCAGCTCTTAAATTGAATTGGTCTGCCGGTGTATCCGCTAGAGGTTCTTCCAAAGCGACATCTTTTGAAAGAACAAAACCGTAGGAGAGCCCGGCACCCCAATTCGATTGTTGATAAAAGCTTGAGAGCTCAATTCCGTTCAGCCTGACCTCGTCGATATTGATAAAGTTCGTCGTCGTGGCCATGACATTCTGTTGAATAAAGTCCCGAGCTGTTGTTTGAAAGTACGTCCCCGTCCAGCGCAGCAGAGACTCGTCCGCAAACTGGCGTTGGTTTTTGAATCCAACTTCGAATGTTTCGGCCCGTTCAGGTTTGAGATCGGGGTTGGGGACAAAGAAATTGCCCGGAAAATGAATGCCAGAAACGTAAAGGTCTTGCAGGCGCGGAGCATTGAACGCCTGTCCCCAGCCTGCAAAGACGATCTGTTTGGGATTGTACTCGAAGGAGGCGTACATTTTTGCCGAGGTCTTTTCGCCCGATGTTGATTTGGCTCCTCCTTCCAGATCTTCGGTGCTGTAAGAGTCATGACGAAGTCCGGGTGTGAGCGTGAGAACTTCATTCACAATCACAGAAGGTTGAGCGTACACGCCCACTTGTTGACCACGGCCATCTGGAAAGGAAGCGAGCGCTCCCGTCCCTCGCGTGCCGGTGTTACGGTCCGTAAATGTTTCGGTGCCAAAAGTAATGACCGACCGGACGGATTCAGAAAATACGAACGCAAAGTTATTCCACAAGTCGATGCCGGTCGTTTCGACCGTTTGTGTGTCGGTTCGTTGATCAGAGACGCGAATTTTTTCGACTTTGGTTTTTCGGTAAAACGGTTTGGCGTGAAAGTCCCAATCGGCATTCTTAAATTGGTAGGCACCCACAAGGTCTTGCTTAACGCTGGTCATGTCTGCGGCCGGGTTGGCTGGTGCCAGTTCATTGTTTGGATTGATCAGGGTGTCGGCCTTTTCTTGTCTGGTTCCTAACTTGAGATGAAAATGGTGTTTATCGCTCCAGCGAAATCCGAGTGACCCGTATAGATCATCCGCTTCACTGGCCGAATACGCGAGACGCTCATCGCTACCGAGTCTGACATCTCGGGCTTTGGAAGAGTGCACCGAGACGAGCGGTTCAAAGATTCCAAATTTGCCAAAAGCAGTGAGGCGCTGACCGAACTGATCAGCGGCCGAGGCAGCTTCAACGCCGAGTTCGGCTCCACGCTGCTTTCCGGTGCGCCGAATGATATCCGCTGCTGTTGAGCGACGAAAACTAATCACGCCGCCCATGGCGCCGCTACCGTAGAGCGAGGACCAGGGGCCCTTAACGACTTCGATACTTTCCATTAAAGAAAAATCCGTGAACAGACGTCCGTTGTGACCACTCTGGAAGTTTTGCCTGACGCCTTCATCTAGGATCAGAATCCGGTCAGAGCCGAGCCCTCGAATTTGCGGGAGTTCGGCCGCTCCTCTTGGGCCACCAACAAATTCGACGTTGGGTTCAAAATCTAACAGGTCACCCAGAGTTGAGCCGGCCCGTTCATTGATTTGGCTTTGATCTTTATGGGCAAAGCTGCCGGGAGTGCTAACGAGTGGTGCGCCTTGTTTGTCGAGCTGGGAGCGAATTTCGACGGGAGCAAGCTCGGTCACTGATGATTCAGAGGCTTGAGCAAAGGAGATCGAAGCGAACAAAAAAGCCAGCCCCGCGACCGCAAGTTCAAGTAAGTGGCGAAACATGATTACAGATTCCTTCATCTTAGTTTGGTGATGACCCAGATCTTAGTCATAATTCAGTCATTTTGAAAAGGCACGCTTCAAACAAAAGCCGTTTAATTGCATTTCAAAACAGAGTCTGACCACCAGACCTGGATGCAAATACCGTAGACGGGCTCCTTCCCAGCAGATGAAAATAGGGTTGTGCTGCAAGTTCACGAAAACGAAAGATTTAATACCTTTTCACATTTCTTCGCGACTATTTTTTCGGGCGCAGGTTCCATTTATCTGCTGTTGAGGTCGATCTCGAGTACCGATCTCATGCAGTTTGCCGCCTTTGTCGTTTACGCCGTCTCGACTGTGGGTTTGTTTGGTATCTCGACATTTTACCACGGCAGCCAGGGGCATCACCGTGTGCTTTTTCAGCGCATGGATTACATGGGGATCTACCTCAAAATCGCGGGAAACTACACGCCCTACACCGTGCTTTTTTTATCAGGCAATGATCTGATTTTGGTGCTGGGAACGGTTTGGGGCTTGGCCCTTATCGGGATTCTAGTTGAGTATTTATTCGAAGCCAGAAAGCGAAATGTGGCCTTATTCCTCTATGTCGCGATGGCGTCGAGCATTCTGCTTGCGGCCGGCCATTTTATTCAGCGTGTGTCGATGCTTAGTTTAATCTTGATCGGACTTGGCTACTCCTCATACGCCGTCGGTGTTTATTTTTATCTGAATGACCATCGCTTAAAATGGGGTCATGAAATCTGGCATGTGTGCGTGATCTGCGGCAGTTTCTTTCAGTACCTGCCGCTCGCGCTCTACTTAACTTAAGGCCCGGGCACTCAAGTTTGTTCGCGCCTAAAGTAATTCATCTGTCGTCGAATACTCTCCGGCAGTTCAGGAATCTGCGAATGCGGAATCATGAAGCTGGCAAGGTTCACCAGATCAGAAAAAATTTTGTGTTTTTCTGTTGCTGACTTGAGATACTCGTGACCAGAGCTTCCGCCGGTCCCGATTTTCTTACCCAGCATGCGCTGAGCCATCAGGGCGTGTCGGTAGCGCCACTCGGTCATTTTCTCATCGAGATCAATGAGGCAAGACAGCAGGCGAAAGGGCAGTTGCAGAATCGGTTCGTCGCGGTAGATCTGGATGAAGAGGGCGCCTTGAAGTGCTTTTGCCGAGAATCTCACCAAGCCTTGAGCTTGAAGCTCTTTGTACTTTTCGGGGTTAAACAAATTAAGATACGTCTGGCGCGTGACTTCAATTCCTTTCAAAGTCTTTTCTTTGTCGGCGTCGTTCAAACGTGGATTGGCGCGCACGACGTCTTCGTCCGCGGCCAAAACTTTCACAACAGAGGCTTCATAAGAGTTCCAAAAATCAAATCCAGGATCAGATAAAAAAGGTGTCCGCTCGAGCCAGGCTTCAAGTAGTTCGAAGAGGCTCTTTTGCCCCAGAATCGTTTTCATCGAAGCTTGCTGAGTGGGGTGTAGACTCTTCCAGAAAGGAGACTCGCTGTAGGCCAAGCGTGAGTCGGCTTGAAGGCCCAGTTTGGTCTCGATCATGCGCCACTGAAAAGATTGAAAGCCACTGGCGGGGTAGAGATAGTCGCGAAAGTCTAAAAAGTCCATCGGTGTCATGGTCTCGAGAATATCGATTTGCCCAATGGTGTGCGTGATAATGTCGCGAACTCGTTCAAGCCTTGCGACGGCGCGGCCCATTTTCTTTTCATCGACTTGCGTGCTGCTAAAGGTTTCGAGGACCGAGTCCAATTCAAAAAGAACTTGCTTGAACCACAATTCATAAGCTTGGTGAACAATGATAAAAAGCATTTCATCATGAGCAGGGTTGCCGTAATCTTCGGAGCGGCGCTTTTGCGAACCCAGTAAAGCATCGATCCCAAGATAGTCATGGTAATGGACGGGAGGATATTTCATTTTGCGAGCTCCTTCATTTTACGGACAAATGATTCGATGTCTTCATGGCT
Organism: Bdellovibrio sp.; assembly: GCA_046318155.1. GTDB lineage: Bacteria > Bdellovibrionota > Bdellovibrionia > Bdellovibrionales > Bdellovibrionaceae > JAHBUS01. Next base: position 69,577 of record JBKCUU010000011.1, read on the forward strand.
GGTGTCCCAGCTGGTCATGAGTCGACACTCAAAAGTTTTTTCATTCCAAACATAAAAGAAAGAATGTTCGCGAAGCGGTTTGATCCAAGGCTTCGGCAAGCGAACGAAGACAGCATTGCTCTGAGTGGGGGTGGTGATTTCGACCTGACGAATTTCCTCGAGGCTGATGCGCAGTTTTTGTGCTTGAGCGAGTGAGTGCTGCGCAATGTCCCGCCAGAGCTCGTCTTTTATGTAGGCTAAAAATTGAGCGGCCACAAACCTGGTCTTAGAGGGGAGTTGCGCAGACTGTTTACGTATATACTTGTAGGACTCGGCGAGCGTGGGATTCAGGAAAACGACGGCCTCGCCGAACATCAGTCCGTTTTTTGTTCCGCCAAACGAAACCACATCAACGCCCGTTTCCGTGAGCATTTCTTTGAACGAGGTTTTAAGCGCAACGACAGCATTCGCAAGGCGCGCGCCATCAATGTGAACGAAGAGTTTTTCTTGGTGTGCCCACGAGCAAATATCGCGGATCTGCTGGACGCTGTAGCAGGTGCCATACTCGGTGGGCTGAGTGAGGCTGACTACTCTGGCTTGAGAAAAGTGTTGGTCGCCTCGCCGAACCAAGGACGCTGTTAAAGTGCCAAGGTCCAAGATTCCGTTTGTGTGTTCAAGCGGTAAGAGCTTGGCGCCGGTAAAAAATTCGGGAGCCCCGCACTCATCAACGTTTAAATGTGAAACAGCGGAGCACAGCACGCTTTCAAAGGATCGAACACAGGTACTCAAGGCCGTCACGTTGGCGGCGGTTCCATTAAAGACAAAGAACGTTTCGCTCGAAGTTCCAAATAACTTTTGAAACTCGAGGGTCGCCCGCTGGGACCAATCATCCGTGCCGTAAGCGGGGGCATGATCCTGATTGGCAAGAACGAGGGCCTGCATCAGCTTTGGATGCACGCCCGAGTGATTGTCGCTGCCAAAGCTTCTGAGTGCAGTTTTCGGCGAAACTTTCAAGTGGGGCCTCTTGGGGCCCGAAGATCAAGCAGAGTTTGGTACAAGATCAGGGCTGCGAGCTTGGACGTGCGTTGATCAAGATCCAGAGGGGGCGAGACTTCGTAAAAGCCCATCCCTTTGAGACTAAAGTTTTGTTTCAAAAAATGCAGCCAAGGCAAGAAAGACTCAATCATCAAGCCAGTCGGATAAGAGGCCGAGCAACCGGGAGCTTCTTTATTGGAGAAAACATCCATGTCCAAACTGATAAAGCAAGGGCGTTTGGGTTGAGCCATTGGAAAAAAAGCCTTCGGAGTGGCGGCCAGCAAGTCTGCAAGGTCCACGAGTTTTGCACCTTGAGCCTGAGCCCAATCGCGGTGAGCCTTGGCATTGCAATGGGATTGAAGTCCCAGTTCCCAAAATTCGAACTGTCCTTTAAATTCTTGGAGAAGGCGGCGAAACGGGGTGCCGCTATGAAACCCCTTACCCAGCGGGCGTACATCCAAGTGCGCATCAAAATTCAGCACGAGCGGGTTTTGTCCATGGTAGGCTTCGACAAATCCCGCCGCGTCCGGAAAACCGTAATCGTGCCCGCCGCCGAGACTCACGCAAAAGTGACCCTGACTGTGGAGAAGTTTTGCAAGTTCGCGTGCTAGAGCATGGCGGTCATTGAGCCCGTCCGTGACGCCGTTGTTTGGTTCGTTGTCACGTCCTTGTTGATCCGAACCCGGGAGATTTCCTAAATCTTGAATGGTTCTAGGAAAAGAACCTTTTGCCGGCGGGGTCATCTTATAAAAAGCACGGCGAATTTCGGTGGGCGCGCTGGCGGCTCCCAAGCGTCCGCCATTGAGTTTAATTCCGTCATCGTCGGGCGCTCCCCAGATGACAACGCTGGGGTCTTGGGGGTTGGTGCTTAAGTCTTGAGTTCGAAGGCGGCCGGCGAGATCACCAAGTCGGGGATCGTCGGGGTCATTTTTCGAGTAGAAAAGTTGAGGATCAGCAAGCGTCAGGCGCATGCAGGCTAGTTTCGCTTTGGAATCTTCGTGAGTTCAACCTTTTTATAAACTTCGCCGTTCTCAAGGTTGTAGAAGCGCAAAGTGGCGTGGTCGCGTGAAAGGGTCAGCGACGCTAAGATCACTGATTTTTCGTTGGTAAAAAAGATTTTCCAATCCGTGCCAGCCGAAGGCGCGATCGAGTATTGCAATTGCGCGCGAGGAGTCATGAGGTTGAAAAACGATTTGTAGATGATCACTTTCTGAAAATCTTTAAAATCAAACAGTGACTGGCGGTCGACCGACCATAAACCAAGCAGCGAGCGTAAGCCCACGAAGTCAATCAGGTCCAAATGCAACTCACCGTTGATGAGTTCGCCCTGCCCTTGGAAGAAATCAAAACTGCCCAATTTTTTCAAGCTCTCGGTGACTTCAGGCTTATTAGGTTTGATGGGGTATCTTGGCGTTGTGCCGTGTTCTATAAAGTAAGTCTTGCCGCTTTCAATCGACACGAATCCAGAAATCGGACGAGCAAAAGCAAAAGAAGAAAACAGGACAAAGAAGAGAGCAGCCATAATCCTCATGACGCGCAAGAAACAGGAAAGCTAAAAGAGAGTCAAATGCTGGAGACTGCTGCTCTGTATCAATTAATTTTGTGCGTCATGAGCGTTTGCTTTGTCTGAAGATTTGGTTACCATTTTATAATGAGCGAGAAGCAGACGACATGGCGAGCGGCTTTCACGAAGACAATCGAAGTGCTTGCGAAGCAAGGCCTGGGCGATCTCGTCGGCGCCTTTGAATATGAGCTCGAAGTTCAGCAGCTGCGTTTGGATCTCCGCTGGTTTCCTGTGTTTCTCAAAATGCAGAATTGTCCACGCCGCGTTCAAGAATTGGCGGAGTTCGAGTATTTACGCGCTCAAGCCTACGCGATGGATATGGGGCCCCCGCGCCTTGATCCGGGATTGATCACACTCAATCCTCAGGCTCAGTTCGTGGAGGTGCATGAACACCTCGATGAGATTGGCCGCGGACCTGGCTTGTATTGCATGGTTAAGTCGGGAGCGCGTTTTTTTGAGATGGAGCTCTCGCTTCAGCAAGCGTTGCTCCTCGATTTGCTGCGCGAGGATCGCAAGTATTCGCGCGAGCAACTTTTTGATATGGCCGAAATTCACGAGGTGAAGTTGGGGCTTTCGCGCCAGCAATGGGATGCGACCTTGCAAACTTTGCTCGATCGCGAAGTTGTCGTCGTGGGGCCAGCGGTTGGCGCGCGTGTGAGCGCTCCCGTAGCGGCCGATATTCAAACTCGCTGATCAATTAAAATGTCGAATTTGTTTTGCTACTGATTCAGAATATCACCTAGCATTTGTAAATGCTGCAAAGGGTAGCGGCCCAACGAGCTGAGCATCAAGCGTTTGGCCACTTCTTTGCGAGGCACGCCTTCAAAAGTCAGGAGTCGGTCCACAGCATTTGCTGAGGCGACGATCACCGAGAGTGGATCCATCTGCGACTCTTTAAGCCCTTGGGGCCAGCCCTTGCCGTCAATGTATTCCTCATGCTGAACGATAATGCTAAGGACGGTCTTATCAAAATGCTTTTTAGTTTGGACTTTGCGGCCACCCAAAATGGGATGCTCTTTGTAAATCAGGTGCTCGTCCTCAGACATCTGAGACAGGGGTCTGGCGATATCCAGGCCTGAGTGAAAGTGTTCAAAGTCATGCAGGAGTGCCCCTAAGGTCAGGAGCTGAGTCAGTTTGGGGTCAGTGTTTCCAAGCCGCTTGGCGAGTGCCGTTGCCAGGGTTGAGACGGTCACGCCGTGGTGCGCGACGTTCTTATCCAAATTTTCGAAGTTGAGAATCTGCCCCACGGCCTTATCTTCTTGAGTTAAGAACTGCACGAACCGGGCTGCGCCTTCTTTGGCTTCATTGTAGGCTTCGACGCTGTCTGAGTTTTCCATGACCTGCTCGGCATTTGATTGCTGGGCCCCATGAATGATTTCAGCACGGGTCTCAAGCGGCTTGCCTGACGTTGAGTCGTAAGCCATATCGATGTTTGACGAAAGATAGCGCCGGTAGTTCCTCTCGGCCGTCTCCAAGATAAACATTTTTTTTAGTTTCTTTTCTTTGAGGCGCTTGAGCCGAGGGCCTTCGAAGCTATCGCCGGCGCGAACATAAAGAACGAATTTATCATTAATTTTAACATAAGCGTCGAACTCGATTTTTTGGTCGCCTCGCAAAGTGCTCACGCGGATAGGCACGTGACTCATTTTTTTTGCCCTCCTGGACTGGTCATTGCAAGTTGTCGGTTCTATGCTGGGCATCTCTTAAAGGACATTCAATGAGCCAACCCTGTTCCTCCATTCTAAGAGACTTTCAAGCCGAATCCAAGACACTCGTGAAGAAAATGGCCGAGATCTTGGATCAGTGCGAAGGAAACTTTTCTCAGGTCCAAAGTCTTGCGGATTTTGGGCAGACGGTTGATCGCATGATGGGGGCCGCGCAAACTTTGGCGGCAGAGCCCGCCGTTCCAAATGTGCGACTCTCGCGAGTGGCCGATTGCGCAGCGATTTGTAAATCCGTCGGCTACAAAGCCTCTAAAATCAAAGACAACGAAACTTTCTATGATATTTGCGTGGCGCTTCTTCAAGATGCCACCGAGGTTATTGAGCAGCTCGTCGAGCATTTGTTTGATAAGGATGATATCGACATGAAGACCTTGTTTAGTCAAACGCTGATTGACCGTCTGAAGTGGGTGTCCGACCAGTTCGGTGCCGAATACTCGGGCACCGTTGATGTTCACCAAGGTCAAGAGACCAAGATGAATCAGGCCGACATCGATGAACTTTTGAAGAAATTGGGTTTAGATTAATTTTTTAAGTGTCCAAGTCGCGAGTTCGCCGAGGTCTTCATCCTGGACCCATTGCTGAACTTCTGGCGCCAAGGCTTGCAGTTTTAAATTTCCAACGACGATGAGGGCATTTCGGCGCAAGCCTCGCGGACGAGCGCGCAACACGGGCGAGGGACCCAGCCGGCGCTCAATGTCTCGGTTGCTCGCCGTCAGAAAAAAGCGCAGCTCCTCTTCTTGGGTTTCGGGATCTATGATCGCATCTGACTTGGGTTTTAGCCGCAAGGCTTTTTCGTTCCACGGGCAAACATCTTGGCAGATATCGCAGCCAAAGAAATGCGCGCCGATTTGTGATCGCAGAGGTTCAGGTGCAACGGATTTGGACTCGATCGTCCAATAAGAGATGCATTTGGTTGCATCGAGCTTTCGCGGATCAATGAGGGCTCCTGTTGGGCACGCATCGATGCAGCGGGTGCATTTGCCGCAAAAATCAGGAATCAAAGAGATGGCTTGCGGATCGGTCACTTCAAGATTAGTCAGAAGTTCGGCCAAGAGAAAAAACGAGCCCTGTTCGGGGTGAATCAAACACGTATTCTTGCCTGTCCAGCCGAGCCCCAATTGGCGAGCGAGATCACGCTCAAGCAGTGGTTTTGAATCTGCGGCGACTAAATATTCAAAGCCTGGGGTCAGTGACTTCAGTTGCTCGGCTAGTTTTGTGAGTCGCTCCGTGAGCCAAAAGTGGTAGTCGGCCCCTTGTGCGTAGCTTGCAATTCTTAAACCTTGGGGAGTCTCGGGCAACGCTTGGGGGTGGGGCTTGTAGCACACCGCGACCGAGATCAAGCTGCGGGCTTGGCCAAAGATGCGATTCGGGTGGACCTTCAGGGGTTCGTGCGTCTCGAGATAGGTCATGTCACCATGTCTTTGCTCTTTTAACCAATTGGAGTAGAATTCGAAGTGGGTGGGCTGAGGAAGTGGTGCCCACGCGAGCAGATCGAAGCCAAACTGTGATTTCCAGTTGTCACTGTTTTCGTGAATAAAATGGGACGAAATGGAGGGTGTCATGAGTCACAAGATTCAAATGTTGATTTCAGATCACTCTGTCACTTTTCAAAAAGCATTACAAGTTCAGAAAGCCTTAACGGGCGGGGGTTTTACGGCATGGTTTGCCGGAGGCTGCGTGCGAGACGCACTCTTGGGGCGCAGGGCTGCAGACTATGATCTGGTGACGAATGCCTCGGTTCAAGCAGTGGCCAAGCTGTTTCCGCACACAGTCTTAGTCGGAGAGCAGTTCGGGGTGCTGCGGGTGATCTTTGAAGGCGAAGAGTTTGAGATCGCGCAGTTTCGAAAAGAATCTGACTATCAAGACGGCAGACGGCCCAACCTCGTCGAGTCGGCGACACCTGAAGAAGATGCGCATCGACGTGATTTGACCGTGAACGCCCTTTTTTATGATCCAACTGAGCGGGCCGTTTACGACTATGTGGGCGGGCTGGCGGATATAAAGTCGCAAACCCTTCGTGCCGTGGGTGATCCTCTCGTGCGGTTTCAAGAAGATCACCTGCGAATTATGCGAGCTTTTCGCTTTCGCTCGCAATTAGGTTTTCAGTGGTCTCCCGATTTGATTTTAGCGATTCAGGCGAAAGTACATTTGCTTTCAAAAGTCAGTCGCGAGCGGGTTCGAGACGAGTATCTGAAGTTGCGCCGGGGAGACGCGTTTGAACTGGTTAAAAAGTCGCTGGTCGATTTTGGGCTCTTAAAAACGTTGTTTCCTACTTTACAATTTGATCCCGCTCAATTTGACGTCGTTCCTTCACAGCTTGAAGAGGCGGTTTGGTGGGAGCTTTCGCTTTGGGCTTTTTTGTCGGGCAGCTCATGGCAATCGTCCGTCGATGAAATTGTAGGCCTTAAGCTCTCCAAACAAGAGCAGCGTTCGCTGGTTCAGTTTTTGTCGTGGTTTGAGCCCTCTTTAAAGTGGACCAAAGAATCTTTGGGCTCTTTGATTGAAAGAAGCTTTGCGATTGGTGCGCGCGATGGCTTGGTGGCGTGGCTTGAAAAGAATCACGGCTTGCTCAGTCATGAGCAACGTTTGCGAGAAGGATTGCGCCGGCACTCGCTACCGCCTGCGCCGTGGATCCGCGCGCAAGATTTGCCTGATCTCAAAGGGCCCGAACTCGGTGCCGAGCTCAAAGCGCTTTATCACCGACAACTTGAAGGTCTCGATGCGGGAGCTGAAGATTGTTTGCAGGCATGGCGCCAGCGCAAGGACCAGACTCGCTAAACGATGTTGCTTGGCAGCGCAAAATATTTTTAACCAAACTGGAACCTCGAAGAAACATAATAAGTCCACAGCCACAATGATTTTGTTTTATTCTCGAGGGAAATTCAGTTCCAGCAAGAGTTGCCTGGGGGTAGACACCCCTCCCTTTGGCGGTCTAGTTTTAAAAAAGACATTTTCAAACCCCTTGCGAAAGGCGGGCATTGTTGTCAGACTTTGAGACAGGAAAGCAACTGTACGGACTCAACTTCAGACCGTAAAGAGCTCTCAAATCAAGACCCTTGTCAAGGAACGACAAGGTTTGATGGCGAGAGTCGCGTTTCTCAGATCGAAAGCTGCAAGGCCGACGTTCAAATGGTCATGAAACAAAAGTTCAAACAAGAAAGTTTGAGTTTCACTAACCAAAGATACCGGTGGAAGGTGTCTGTAACATAAAAGGAAGGGAGCACGGATGCTCAGAGATGTCCTAATTCAAAAAGGTCTTTCGAATCGTGAGGCAGAAGTTGCAGAGCTGGTTTCGAAGGGTCTATCTAACAAAGAAGTCGCAAATCAACTTTTTGTCACTGAAAAGACTGTGAAGTTTCACCTCACGAATATTTATAAAAAAATGAATGTGAAGTCTCGTGCACAGTTGATTGTATGGTGTTTGCCTCATTTGGGATTCGTCGAAAACGAAACTCAAAAAGAAACGCCGATTCAAGCGTCAGCGAACAGTGCTTTTGGCGCGACGACGATCCCTGCTGGCGCAGCCACAGTTGGCGGTTCTGCAGTTCAAACGATTATTCCTGGTCGCAGCAACGATATCGGCAGTAACAACCGTGGTGGTAACTCCGATATGGGCGCAATGGGCCTCTGATCCGCTACCGCGGCTCATCTATTGGTTGGGAATCTTCTTGCGGAGCTTCCTGATCATCAGAGATCTAAATTTTTCTGTTTTTAGAAATCCCCTCACGGGGATTTCGCATTTGTGGAATTGCATCTTTGTGGGAGCATCAGTTTATGAATGGGAAACCGGTTTCTGCTTCGCAAGTGACGATGACTGAGCTTGTTTTGCCATCACATACCAATGCGATTGATTCGATTTTTGGTGGTGTGATCATGTCCTGGATTGATATTTGTGGTGCCATCGCAGCTCAGCGCCACGCAGGCAAAGAAGTCGTCACAGCAAGTCTTGATGATTTGAGCTTTGTCGCGCCCGTTTATAAAGGTTGGGTCGTCAACTTAAAAGGAAGTGTGAACTTTGTTTCAACCACTTCGATGGAAGTGGGCGTTCGCATTGATGCTGAAAATCCTAAGACCGGTGAAATCTTTCATACCGCGACAGCCTACCTGACCTTTGTGGCGATCGGTTCAAATGGAAAGCCATCTGCAATTCCTTCGTTGATTTGTGAAACTGAGGATGAGAAGCGCCGTTTTACTGAGGGCAAGCAGCGCCGCGAATACCGTCTTGCTCGCCGCAAAAAAGCAAAGTGACGTCCACGGGGCGCCGGTAGCCTAAAATCAAGCCCTTGATCTAGTTCTAGGTCCTTACTCTTTACTGAAAAACAGCCGATCAAAAGGGGTGAAGTTTGTCCTGGTGACCGTCTTTATCCTGATGTTTTTGACCTCGAGCTTTCTGGCAGGGGCCGATGAATCCGTGCGTTTGCAAAAAGATCCGAATTACAAGGGGCCTAAAGTTCAGCCGCCCGTGCTTAAATACATCAAAGCGAGTATGCCTCCGCGCGCGCCTCGATCGCCACCACCGCAATGTTTGGCGGGCTCTCCAAGAAATCTGAGTTTGGAAAAACAATTTCAAAATTCATCTCGGCTCTTTGGCGTTGGCAAAAAAGTCGGAGAAAAGCCAAGCGAGTTCGCTGAATTTTTTTTCGAAGCAAAGTCCTCTCGCCATGTGGCTTCGGCCCTCCCCAATCGCCAATTAAAAAAAGCCTGCGTCGTTGCCGCCTTGAAGCGCCAGAGCGGCGGCCCAGGGTACTTGTGCCGGAGCCCCGCTTCTCAGCCGATTAAAATTGGGTCGGCCAATGAAGCAGGACCTTGTGTCTCGTCTGACATGGCCGAGTATCTGACGTGGGCAGTGAATTCCGCGGTCGAATGTCTCTCAACCAAAGAGAAGCCACTTGATCCCTTGCTAGTTCTAAAAAAATTGAACAACGAAACGGGTTTTGCTTTTTTTCAAGCGGGCACCGGGGGCGTTGGAATGGGCCAGTTAACAACTTCGGCCATTGAAGAAATCAATCGGACGTCAAAGCAGACGCTCGCTCCGTTTCGCAATCAAAAGAAAAAAGCGTGTCTTCCGTTTCAGCAAGCGCTCTCAAAGCGAGCACCTGCCAGTTCTAATCAGCGCTGTCACTTTTTACATTACTCCGAGGGGCTGTCGAATTCCTTGAGTTACTCGCTCGCTTATTTAGTTCATTCTCGAGATAACTTGCTGCCAGAGTTTACAAAAGAGGCTCGCAAGTGTGGGATTAAAAAACAGCAAGTTTTTGATTTGGCGGCTCTCGCCTCTTACGGTCCCGAAGGATCAAGAGTTCAAAGCACGCTTCTTAAAATTTTAAAAAAGACCTGCAAAAAGCCGGATCTCTTTGTGGCTGAAGCTCAGCGCCAAATTGCTTACCTCAAGCAAACGCAAGTCAAGATGCGCGAGCTTCTTCGTCTTGCGGGCCCCGCCATTAAAAAACCCGAAGACTGTCTCGAATAGAGTATGGAGATGGGCTCGATTTGTTGTGGTGCGCGGGCTAGACCTACTTGACGAGATACTCTTTCCACTTAGAAATCATCGATGGCGTCATTTGGACAACGCAGATCGTGCCCTCTGAACCGGGCTCTTTTCTAACGACCTTTGTGTCGCGCGAAAGATCAAAGATCCGGTGTTCATCCGTGCGTGGAAAGTACAGCTCGACATCCTCTTGGATTTCGCAGACCCCATCGCACATCAATTTTTTAAGTTGATCCATCCCTTGGCCTGTCAAGGCTGACACAAAAACCCGTGGGTAAGCGCGAACCTGAAATTGGCGCTGGGCCGGGGCAGCATCAACTTTGTTAAAGACGTGAATCATCTTTTTATCCTGCCAGCCGAACTCTTCAATCAGTTTTTCAACAACTTCAATTTGGCGCTTCATATTGGGCGAGCTGAGGTCAACCACGTGCAAGAGAACATCGGCTTCTGAGGACTCTTCAAGCGTTGCTTTAAACGCCTCGATCAACTGAGTTGGAAGCTTGCGAATAAACCCGACCGTGTCGGTTACGACCGCAGGCGGACCATCGGGCAAAAAAATCTTACGCGTGGTGGGATCGAGCGTGGCGAACACCTGATTCTTGGCCAAGACTTGAGCGCCGGTCAGCCGGTTGAGCAGCGAACTTTTGCCTGAGTTCGTGTACCCGATCAACGCAAAAGAGGGGATCTCGTGCCGGCGCCGGGATTGTCTGTGCTGCGCCCGGTTTTTGCGAACGGATTCAAGTTTTGTGCGAACGAGCGAGATTTTTTCGCGAATGCGGCGTCGATCATTTTCAAGCGCCGTCTCGCCAGGACCCCTGGTTCCGATACCGCCCCCTTGGCGGGACAGTGATTCCATCCAAGCGCCAACCATGCGTGGAAGCTGATCCATGAGCTGCGCCAATTCAACTTGCAGCTTTCCTTCGAAGGTCTGCGCCCTGAGGGCAAAGATGTCTAAGATCAATTGGTTGCGGTCCAAAACCTTAACCCCAATCGAGGTCTCTAAGTTTCGCGTTTGGACGCCTGAAAGTTGATGATCCAAGATGACGATATTGGCGCCCGAAGATTGCACCATCTCTTTGACCTCATCGACTTTGCCGGTGCCGATGAGGGTGGCCGGATTCCACTGCGGTAGCGTTTGGACCAAGGCGCCGACGACTTCGCCCCCGGCCGCCCGAACAAGCTCTTCAAGCTCTAAAAGATTCTCTTTGATTTCAGAGGTGGGTTCAGTTTTCAGACCCACGCCGACGACGATCGCTCGATCGGTTGATTTGACTTGGACCTTATTCATCGGCTACCCAACATCATCGAAAGCTCTCCAGTTCCGCATCCACGGATGTGAGGCGGAGAGCCTTTGGGCTATCCGCGTTTCTTTCTTCGGTCTTTTAAGTATTGAGATTCCAGAGTGGTGAGAACCACTGAGTTCACGATGGCATCGACAGTTGTGGTTCTTTGCAGAACATTGGCTGATCTTCGGACTCCCATCAAAAACGGGCCAATCACTTCGCCTTTCCCTAGTTGCTGGAGCAGTTTGTACGAGATGTTACTCGACTCCAGATTGGGGAATAACAAAATGTTAGCACCCTCTTTCAGATCCGAAAAGGGAAAAATGCGGTTGATAATGTCAGGATTAACCGCCGTATCGGCCTGGATATCCCCATCGACGATAAAATCAGGTCGTTTTTGTTTAACCAATTCGGCCGCTTTGTGCATCTTATGGGGAGTGCCCTCGGCATTGGTAAAGTTCGAATAGCTGAGCATGGCAATATGTGGTTTTTGACCAAAATACTCCATGACCCGCGCGGCTTGCAGAGCAATGGTCGAAAGCTGCTCAGCCGACGGATTAAAATTCACCGTCGTGTCCGCGAGCAACAAAAAGCGATCTTCAAGCAAAACCACATTGAGACCCGAAGCGACGCCATCCTTGCCGGTTCCGATAATCTGAAAGATCGGACGAACCGCCTCGGCATAATTTTGACTTGCGCCATTCACCAAGCCATCAGCGTCGCCAAGTTCAACCATCATGGCAGCAAAGTAATTGTTGTCCATCATGAGGCGCTCGGCCTCGGCCATTTGAACACCTTTGCGGCAGCGGCGCTTGTACAGCTCAGCTGAATAGGCTTTGTATTTAGTCGACGAAATGGGGAGTTGAATTTGCACGTCGTTTAAGTTGCGCAAATCCAAAAGTTTAATCTTTTCGCGAACACGGTCAGGATTGCCGAGCAAGATGGGTTCGCAAATTTTCTCCTCAACCAGCACCGAGAGTGCTTTGAGGATTTTTGAGCTTGTGCCCTCAGGAAACACGATTTTAGGAGCGCCTCCGCCATCCGCAGCCGTGTTGGCGCGAACTTTGTGAATCGCACTGCGGATAAAAACTTTCGAAGGGCCTTGAAAGGATTCCAGCGTGTCACGGTAAGCGTCGAAGTCCGTGATATTTTTTTGTGCAACACCAGAATCCATGGCGGCTTTGGCCACCGCCGGAGCAACCCAAAGCAAAACGCGGGGATCGAAGGGTTTGGGAATCAGGTACTCGGCGCCGTACTTAAATGATTTGCCGCCGTAGCTGGCCGAAACTTGATCGGGGACATCTTCGCGGGCCAAGCGGGCCAAGGCATGACAAGCGGCCAGCTTCATCTCTTCATTGATTTGTGTTGCACGCGTGTCTAAAGCGCCGCGAAAGATCGACGGAAAGCCCAAGACGTTGTTGACCTGATTGGGGTAATCCGAACGCCCTGTTGCCATGATCGCATCGGGCCGGGATTCTCTGACTTTATCCGGAGAGATCTCTGGATCAGGATTGGCCATTGCAAAAATAATGGGGTTCTTCGCCATCGGCTTAATCATTTCGCCCGTGACTGCGCCGGCCACGGACAGTCCAACAAAGCAATCGGCATGAACCAAAGCCTGCGTGAGTGTGCGAGCTTCGGTATCCACGGCGAAATACTCTTTGTAAGAATTCATCCCGTTTTTGCGCCCCTTGTAAATGACGCCTGAGCTGTCGCACATTAAAAGGTTTTCGCGGCGAACGCCAAGATGGATAAAGATTTTAGAGCAGGCCATGGCCGAAGCGCCGGCACCGTTGACCACGATTCTGAGGTCTTCAAGTTTGCGGCCCGTCACGTGGCAAGCATTGATGAGGGCCGCGCCCGAGACGATGGCGGTTCCATGCTGGTCATCGTGAAAGACGGGGATCTTCATTTCTTTTTTAAGGCGCTCTTCAATTTCAAAGCACTCGGGCGCTTTGATGTCTTCAAGATTGATTCCGCCAAAGGTCGGTTCGAGCGCCTTAATGGCCGCGATCGTCGATTCAACATCCTGTGTGTTCAGCTCAAGGTCAAAAACATCGATGCCGGCAAATTGCTTAAACAAGATGCCTTTGCCTTCCATGACGGGTTTGGAAGCCAGTGGGCCGATGTTCCCTAGACCAAGAACGGCGGTTCCGTCTGAGATCACCGCAACTAAGTTTCCCTTGGCCGTGTAATCGTAAACTTTGGCGGGGTCTTTGGCGATCACGCGGCAAGGGACCGCGACGCCGGGAGAGTAAGCAAGACTTAAAGCTTTTTCGGTATTCGTTGGTTTACTCGATTGAATTTCGATTTTTCCGGGTTTGCCTTTGGAGTGAAAATCGAGGGCTTCCTGTTCAAATTGGGTCCAGGTCGTCTCGGTTCGTGCTTCTTTAGTTTTGTCGGCAATCTTGTCTGAACCCATGGTGTCCTCACTCTGGTCTAAAGATGAATAAGAACTCTAGTTCTGCCCGTGGTCCAGGGTCAAAGCTCATCGCGGCCTGGCACGTTGCCGCAACAAGTCTTAATCTTTGAGGATTTCCCCAATCGCCTCTGAGCTGGTTACACTGTTACCCGTATCCTAAAACCCCCAAGGAATCGGAGGACTCATGTCTGCACGTGACGTCGTCATCGTCGACGGACTCAGAACGCCCTTTGCGAAAGCCGGCACGAAGCTGGCCAAGGTCCACCCAGCCGAGCTGGGCAAAGTGGCGCTCAAAGAGCTCGTCAATAAAACCAATCTTGATGTCAACAAAGTCGAAGAGGTCATCATCGGAAACACGGGCAATCCCGTGGATGCCGTCAACATCTCACGCGTCGTTGCGCTGAATGCGGGTTTTCCAATTCAGACCTCGGCGTACACGGTCCACCGAAACTGTGCTTCGGCGCTTGAGTCGATCAGTCATGGCTATGAAAAAATCAAATCCGGAACGATGGATATGATCATTGCCGGAGGAACCGAAAACATGTCGCAAATGCCCGTGCTACTGCCGCAAAAGTTTCAGGACTTGTTCGGTCAGTTGTTTGCGGCCAAGGGTCCAGGTCAAGCGTTGCCCTTGCTGTGGCAACTTTTTAAGTATGATCTCAAGCAAATCAAAGCCCTGTTGTCGGCCAATCAGCGTGACGAATTTTTTCCGATCATCGCCGTGATGAAAGGTCTGACGGATCCTTTTGTTGGAATCAACATGGGTCAGACCGCCGAAATTTTGGCCAAAGAGTGGGGTCTTTCGCGTGAAACGCAAGACCGCTGGGCATTGCGCTCACACCAGTTGGCGGCCAAAGCCATCAAAGAGGGACGTCTGAAAGACGAAGTTGTGCCTGTGTCGCTCGCACCCAAGTACGAAGAGACTTTGCTTGAGGATAATGGGCCCCGTGAAAATCAAAGTATGGAAGCACTCGCAAAACTAAAGCCGTTCTTCGATAAAAAAACGGGTTCGATCACGCCTGGTAACGCGTGCCCCATTACAGATGGAGCGGCGATGCTTTTGATGATGAGCCGAGAAAAAGCACAACAGCTGGGTTATCAGCCTTTGGCTAAAATTCGTGGCTATGCGTTTGCTGGCTTAGAGCCCGAGCGCATGGGGCTGGGGCCCGTGTACGCAACGCCGATTGCCCTTAAGCGTGCGGGTCTCTCGATGAAAGAGATCGGATTGGTTGAATTGAATGAAGCCTTTGCTGCGCAAGTCCTTGCCTGCCAAAAAGCCTTTGATTCGGACGAGTTCGCAAAAACAAAGTTGGGTCTCTCGGGTAAAGTTGGGGAGATCACGGACGATAAGCTCAACGTCAACGGCGGCGCCATCGCGATCGGTCACCCCGTCGGCGCGACGGGCACACGTCTCGTCGTGACATTAATGAAGGAAATGAAGCGCCGAAATGTCCAATTTGGCTTAGCCACGCTGTGCATCGGTGGCGGTCAAGGCGGCGCCATGGTCATCGAGACGGAAGGATAGCCCGGTGAATAAGGAGAGCAACATGCAAGACAGCATTCGAATTGTTCCTCAAGGTGAGTTTGCATTGGTTGAATTTGATATGGCCGGCGAGA
Source organism: Bdellovibrio sp. (assembly GCA_046318155.1). Taxonomy (GTDB): domain Bacteria; phylum Bdellovibrionota; class Bdellovibrionia; order Bdellovibrionales; family Bdellovibrionaceae; genus JAHBUS01. The sequence continues at coordinate 84,689 of JBKCUU010000011.1, forward strand.
AGGTGAATAAGTTCAGCACCGCAATGATGACTCGCCTGCGAGCGGTCATTGCCGAACTTCACAAATCTTCTTACAAAGCCGTCATCTTTGTGTCTACAAAGCCCAAGATCTATATTGCCGGCGCGGACATCGAAGAGATCAAACACCTGACGACCAAAGAGGCTGTGGATGCAGCCGTCATGGGCGGGCAAAGTGTGTTTAACGAGCTTGAAGATCTTCCGATGACCACCATCGCGGCCGTTCATGGTGCGTGTGCGGGTGGCGGCTGTGAGTTTATAATGGCCTGTGATTTTCGAATCGCCAGTGAAGACACTTCGACTCGAATCGGACTTCCCGAGACCAAGCTGGGCATTATTCCTGGTTTTGGTGGCTGCGTGCGCATGCCCCGAATCATGGGACTTCAGGCCTCGCTCGATGTGATTTTGAACGGAAAGTTGCTCAATGCCAAGAAGGCCGAAAAAACGGGGCTTGTTGACATGGCCGTGCATCCGTCGATCTTGATGGAACAAGCATTCAAAATGGCGAAAGAAAAGGCCGGACAAAAGCGTCGCAAAACTTTTAAAGCCGTGGGTCTTCAGAGTGTCTTGCTTGAGGGTATCGCGAAAGGAATCGTCTTTTCGCAAGCGCGCAAGACAGTTTTGAAAATGACCCATGGGCATTACCCCGCTCCGCTCAAAGCGATTGAGGCAATTAAAAAAACTTACGGAATGAGTGACCGTGCACGGGCGCTGGAAATTGAGCGCACCGAGTTTATCGATTGCGCGCTCACCGATATCTCAAAAAACTTGATTCACGTGTTTTACCTGACCGAGATGGTGAAAAAACAAACGGGCGTCGCAAGCGCCAACGTTAAAGCCAAAGACGTCAAGCATTTGGGGATTTTGGGTGCCGGCACGATGGGCGGCGGGATCGCTTTTGTGGCGGCCGATAAAGGCGTTGATGTGCGCATGAAGGACATTAACTTCGATGCTATTGGTAAAGGACTCAAGCATGCCCGCGATTTGTGGATGAAGTTGGTAAAGAAGAAAGTCATTACGACTTATGAATTTCAACAAAAGATGGACCGGGTGAGCGGGACGGTTGATTTTTCGGGTTTTGGTCTTTTGGATGTAGTGGTCGAAGCTATCGTCGAAGATATGGAAATTAAGAAAAAAGTCATCGCGCAAACCGCAGCTCAAATGCGGCCCGATGCCATCATTGCCACGAATACTTCTTCACTCAGCGTGACCGAAATGCAAAGTGCTCACCCTCGGCCTGAGTTCTTTGCGGGGATGCACTTTTTTAATCCCGTTCAGAAGATGCCGCTCGTTGAAGTTATTCGCGGTGAGAAAACGGGCGATGAGGCGATCGCAACTATTTTTGAATTGTCGAAAAAAATGGGGAAGATGCCCGTCGTCGTTAAAGATGGACCCGGCTTTTTGGTGAATCGTTTGCTTTTGCCTTACATGGCTGAGGCGGCCTTTCTGATGCAAGAGGGAATGGACATTAAAAGAGTCGACACTGCTTACGTGAAAGAGTTTGGTATGCCCATGGGGCCCTTTGCCTTGATGGACGAAGTCGGTCTTGATGTTTGCATGAAGGTTCTCAAAATCTTCAAAAAGGCGTTTGGCGATCGAATCGAGATTGCTCCGATCATGGATAAACTCGAAAAATCGGGTCGATTGGGTAAGAAAAATGGCAAGGGCTTTTATAAATATGACGACAAAGGTTACCGCACTGAAGTTGACGAGACGGTCTATGCTGATTTGGGCTTAGGGGCGCCCACCAATCCTCACCCCAATCAAGAATGCATCGAGCGCGGCGTGTTTGCGATGATCAATGAGTGCTCGTTGGCTTTGCTTGAGGATCATATCGTCAACACGCCCAGTGAAGTTGACTTGGCCATGATCATGGGAACGGGGTTTCCGCCCTTCCGCGGTGGTCTTTTGAAGTATGCCGATAGCATCGGGACCCCGTACATCGTCGGTCAGCTCGAGAAGTACGCGGCCAAAGGGGCGAAGCGCTTGACTCCCGCGAAGACTCTGCGATCAGCGACTCGTTTCTACAACGACAAAGCCTAAGCTCATCCTCTTCATTAAGAACTAAAGCGGAGACCGACAGGGGTGTCCGCTTTTATTTGATGGGCGGCGGCTTTGGCAGTGGGCTTGGCGCCTCCGACTAAACTCTACCGACTAAACTCTACCGACTAAACTCTAGACACCTGAGTCCCAGAAGCGGCGCTTCTTTGTTGCCTGTCTCAAACTGAGACGACAAAAACCTCCAGATTCAAGCACTCGCGGCACGAGCCTTGCCTAGGTAAAGGCAAAGGTAAGGCAACGGTCCCCAAGTGTAACGAAGATCGCAGTTTGGGGGTCTGAAAAAGACCATAAGAATGGAGAATGTTATGAATGTTGTCAAAAAAAGTACAATGCTTCCCTTGCTTCTCCTGACCCTCATGGCAGTTTCGGTTGGTTGCAACAAGAAGTCCGATAACGGCGCACCGATCACAACTCGTGGTGCTCGCACGAATAGCATTCCTAATCAGTACCAAGCCCAGGGTTACTTCTACACAGCTTCGACGGGCCGCGTGTACGGCAACTCCTATAACTTTGAACAAGCCACCAAGACATTTTTGTCTCCCACCATCAGTCCCGAGTCGGTCGGTTCAATCGACACACAGAACAGCGTTTTTCTTCGTGGCTACGTTGAGGTTGATTATTCAGGAAATGTTGTGCCTGGTCGTTCTACAATATCCATCGAAATTCGCGATTCATATGCGGGCGGGGATGACAATGGACAAACTGTTCCCGCGATCAATGTGAATATGGCAGCAGTGAGCGGCCGTGCTTATGGCGGGCAAGTGAACCTTATTTTTCGCGACAATTACTCAACTGTAACGATGGTTGGAAACTTTTCGAACGGCTCTGGCGGGAATCAATTTACCGGTCAAATTAGTTTTCAGAACAATGGTGCCTCTCAGCAAACCTGGGGGAATTTCCAGATTGACACGTGCGGGTTCTTTCGTTGTCAATAGGGCATGCCAAGGCGCTTTGACTTTGATGAAAAAATGCTCACTTCGCTCGTAGGAGGAAGGTCCGCACTGGATCTTCCTGGTCTGCGATTAAGGTCCGAAGATGAAGCAACGGCCTTCGTTAAGGCCTACGGGTTCGATCTCGATATTCCTGAACAGGTTGAAAAACTTTGGTACTATCATCGTCGTAGCTTAGTCTTGTTGACCGAGAAACTCGGATTCAAGGCGGACGAAATTCCCGAAGTCTTTCGCGATCGCAAGCAGCTCTTAGATTTGCGCCGAGTGCTGCTGTGGGCAAGTTCAGATCTTCCCTATGAAAAAGAGCTCCAGCGCTGGAGTTGCGCTTTGCTCCGCGTGATGCACGTTTTTGTGCACGCTGAAAATGATTTGTTTTCTGCTTTTTCTGAAGAGATTCAAAAGCAGATCCTGTCGCCTTTTCAGGAATGCTTGAGTACCGATGGGTCAAGCGGCATCACGCACGTCAAATCGCAGCGCGAGTCGGGGGACTCTATTGCACTTGAAGGGTTTGAAATTAAACCGTTTAAGACGTCATCGAGCACTGTGATCAAATTGCTAGCCAAGCCCGATGCTTTTGCCATGAGTGTTTTTGATAAGCTCGGCGTTCGCTTTGTCACTAGAAATCTTTTTGATACCTTTAAGATTGTTCGTTTTTTAGTTGAAGAAAATCTGGTGAGTTTTCCTCACGTGATGGCGGATCAATCTTCAAACACGCTTTATCCTGCTGATCTTTTTATCGAAATCACACAGCGGATGGCGGCTGAAGGAGTACAGCTGGGCGAAGATCAAATGCAAGCCCGCTTTGAGCAGGCGCTTGAAGAGAAGAAAGATCAAATTCAATTCGTTAAAAAAGAGAATTACTTTTCCGGCGAAGATTATCGGTTTATCAAGTTTATTTCGCGCCGGCTGGTTCGGATCCCTGGTGGGCTCGTGTTCTTTTATCCCTTTGAAGTTCAAATTATGGATCAGCGATCGCACCAAAAAATTCTATCGGGACCATCGCATCACCAAGCCTATAAAGACCGTCAACGCGGAGCCGCTCGTCGCCGCTTGTTTCCGGACCTCGTCGAGACCCCATGAACCTTTTTGCCTTGATTCGATCCACGCTTGCCGTGTTCCTTTTTTTTCCGATCGTGACGCTTCTTCTTTGTGTGGCCACCTTGTTCGCCGTTTTTGTCCTAAGATCAGAAAAAATCAGCAACAAACTGATCTTGCTCTGGGGACGCTTTAGTTGCTTTGTCTTCAACGTCGACATCGAAGTTCAGGGCCGAGAGAGCCGTCCTACCGGCGGTGCGATTATCCTGTTTAATCACAAAAGCTTCTTTGATATTTTTGCTCTGTATTCGCAGTTTCCTGAGGCTCGCTTCGGAGCTAAGATCGAATTGTTTTCGATCCCACTTTTTGGCGCCACGATGAAAGCCTTAGGGACGCTGCCGATTGCAAGGGGCAACCGTGAAGCGGCCATTCGCGTTTTGCAAGATTCTTATGAAGCCGCACGCAAGGGTCGCCAGTTCGCGCTTTCGCCAGAAGGTGGACGCAATACGGGTGCGGGGATTTTGCCTTTCAAGGCGGGTCCTTTTTTGGTTGCGATTGAAGCCGGTGTTCCGATCATGCCGCTCGTGATCTGTGGCGCGGATGAAGTTTGGCCGAAGGCGACTTTGATTCCGGCGACCAAGTTTTGGCGATCAAAAATAACGATGAAGGTTTTAGAGCCGATTTCAACAGTTGGCTTCACGACCCAGCGGCGAGATGAGTTGCAAAAAATTGTTCGTGAGCGAATGATCACTGCTCTTTCAGAACTTTCCAATCCGTAACCAGGCCGTAGCGAACCGAGCCGACCAGCCAAGCTTTCAAAACACCCGTATCAAGAGTGATCTGGATCTTTCCGGGTTGTTCCACTTTGACTTCTGAAATTTTAAGAACGCCGGGAGTCCGTTTGTGACGTTTTTCAATCAATCCTGTCAGATCTTCCCAGCGAAGGTAGGGTTGAAACGTCTGGCCTCGATCTGTCGAACGAAAGTTTCCAACGAACAATTCACCATTCAAGCCAAAGGCGACCGGGAGATTTTCTTGGTTGAAGGTCGCCAGTCCCCGCCAGTTCTTCCCATCTTGGGTGTAAAAGACGCCATTGGCGGAAACAAGGGCCTCGTCAGGTTTTTCGGGATGTATGGCTGATTGGAAAAAAGTTTTTTCTAAAACGTCTTCGGTTGAAAGATAGCTCGAGCGCTTGCGACCAATGGGCTTGTGCTCGCTGCGTTTCCAAAAAATTCTGCCATGCCCTTTCAAGTCACTTTCAGCCCATTGAATCCACTCGCCTCTTTTGATTTCGACAGTGGATCTGGCGGTGAGGTTTTCGCTGCCTGCTTTCTGATTCAAGATTCCCAGCTCCGGTTTGGTCATCATGCTCGAGAGGTTCTCAATGTCGACTCTCGTGTTATTTTTAAGAACGAGTGTGTTGCCTTCGCGGTGTTGAAAGGCCTGCCAAGATTTAACGTTGCTCATGATGAAGCTCGCAAAATCGACTTTCAGCAAAACAGCGCCGGGCTCTAGATAGCCCTCTTGCAAATGGTTGGCGAGTGAACGGACTTTAATAAATTTATTTTCAAATCCTAAAACTTGATAGCGCTCCAGAGCCCACGCCGCTTGGTTGGTGTTATCTTTCCAAGTTGGAGTCTTTCGCAGAGGATGACTTTGGTGAACCAGGGCGACGCCCAAGTCATCGGGCGCAGGGACCAGTTGATCTGAGGAGTTCCACAGTACTTCTTTTTCGTACTTGACCTGGTACCACGGGGATTCGTAGCGCTGGATAAAGCCAGTTAGGCCCGTTGTTGTATTGAGCACTTTGAAGGCGAGATCTAAATCTCGGCAAACTGTTTTCGCCGACAGGCGCAGCTTGCGGCCGTCTTTTTGGACCCAATAAAAGTTGAGTGTCTGCATCGCTCTTTTTGAGTTTTCAAGGACATCGAGACGGGCCTGCCCGGATTCGAAAAGACTTTGGGGTGTCCGAAAGAACGAGACCGCCGGCGAGAAAGACGCCAAAACAGGGCAAAACCAAAAAAGCAGCACAATCCCAGATAACAGTCGAGGCATGTCCAACGATTTTGGCAGCATTTTGTTGTCGGCGGCAGACCAGTTTCGCTACGATTAGACTTAGATTGAAACCCCTCTTATTGCCCCTTTGCTTTTTACTTTTCTCACTCCAGGTCCAGGCAGCGGACGAGCTGGATCAATTGGGCCGTTTCGAAATTTCTGAATTTGCGCTCTCGCCGCGCTTAGGTCTCCAAGAGCCGGGCCAGGGCGGCTTCGAATTGTCGCAATCATGGATTGGTTTTGAGTGGAGGAGGGACGAGCTGGTTCGTGGTGTTTTGAAGCTCGGAAGCTCGGATTTGAATGCACCGGCCATTTGGAATTCACCTGAAGTTCGTCCCAGCTTCGGGGTTTCGGAAGCCTGGATGGAGGGGCGATCGGGATTTGGTGATATGCGCGCGGGCTTGCTTTCAATTCCGCAGGCATTTGAAGGCCTCTCGCCTGATTGGTCGGCTGTCTTACCCGAGACACGCGCACGTCGAAAGTCGTGGTTTATTAAGCGAGATTTTGGTTTACAGCTCAACTGGGCGACTAAAAAATGGGAAACATCCGTCACCGTTCACAACGGCGAGTCGGCTGAAAACAAAGACGGTCAGTATTGGGTGACCTCGCATTGGCAGTACAAGACACCGGGTGGCTCAGGGGTGCTTGTCACGGGCAGCGTGGGTCAGACCAAGTCCGAAAGCACGCTTACGTCACTGGCAGGATTGGCCGAGAATCGTTTTGTCTTTGATCGAACAGAAAAAGCCAAGATTCGCCAGGGCAGTGTTGCCCTCTTTCGTGAGCAAAGACGAAACCTGCTTTTGCTCGAAGCTGGTCGCGGCGAGATTTTGCAGAAAGAAGAGAAAAACTCTTTTTTCTGGGCCCACTTGGATGCGGTTTGGAATTGGGGATCGGATGCCAGTCTGCTCTTTCGTTACGAACTGAATCAGCCCGATCAAAAAGATTCAAAATCGATGCTCAAGAGCCCAGGCTTAGGGGTGTCGTACTCGTCAAAAGACAACTTACAGTCGCTCACAGCCTTTTACAGCCGCCTCGAAGAGGATCCAGAAGTCCCCAGTGATGAGTTCTGGCTCATTTTCCGGATTCATTCATTGTTTGCCAAGTAGGCAAACACTTTTGCTTACTTGAGAGTCTCGGCGTTTAAGTAAGACTTGGTTTGAGAAATCGGAGAAAGACTTGAAGTTTTGAGGACGACTTCAGTTTGTGCCCTGAGCATCATGCATTTCATTCGAGAATTGTCAAAAACGGTGAGTTCTTGAGTTGCGCCGTCGATGTCCATGATCGAGGCCTTGTAGATTTTTGAACCGCAGGCGGTTTGGCTCATTTCAATCATCGGCAGTTTGATTTCAACGTCGTCGAGGGCTAAGTCGCGGCAGATGGCGTTGCTGGGGCATTGATTGCCGCGGCTGAGGCGGATGATCAACTGCTGTGTTTCTTTTTGAATGATGATCTGACCCGAGCGCAAATCACCGGGAAGGCCGAGTGAAGGATCCAATTCAACAGCTACAAGGTTGGCTGACAAAGTTTGTGAATGGGCCTGTACCGAAAAGAAAAAGGCGCCGACCAAAAGCACCGAAGGAATCAAGAAGGCCCAGCGGATCAAAATTGTCTTCATATCTCGAGCTCCTAAAAATGGATCAGTCTTTGGGGTGCGGCTGAAAAGAGCGGCCCCTCATTTTTTTGTTCTCAAGGATCCGCTTGAGCAAGGCGGATGCCAACGGACTTCGAACCGGGCAAGGGCCCTGTTCTGCTCTGATTGGATTATGGGCAGTGAGTGCTGGTCCCAAAAACCGATCTGGAACTGGAAACATGGTTCCAAAGTTGAACTCTAAAAAATGTTCAAAGCGTGACTTCGCAGTCCCCGCATGCGAAACAAAATGACCTTTTCAGTAGGCATTCTAGACGCAAGGAGTCATCAGTGGGATTAGAGTCGATTCGTACGCTTGGAGTGGTGGGCGCCGGTCAAATGGGCAACGGGATCGCGCAAGTGGCCGCGAGCTTTGGCCTCAACGTCATCATCAGTGACATAAGCGAAGCTTCGCTGACCAAGGGGATGGCAACGATTGGCTCCAGCCTTGACCGCTTGATTAAAAAAGGAACGATGACCGAAGATCAAAAAAAAGATGTCCTTGGCCGAATTAAAACAGCCGTGGGCATGCAGGCACTGACGGAGGCTGACTTTGTTGTAGAGGCCGCCACTGAAAACATCGACCTCAAGCTTAAAATTTTTAAAGAGCTCGATCAGATCGTTAAACCCGGTGCGATTTTAGCGAGCAACACCTCGTCAATCTCGATCACAAAAATTGCGGCCGCCACCAAACGCCCTGACAAAGTGGCCGGCATGCATTTTATGAATCCGGTTCCTTTGATGAAGTTGGTCGAGGGTATTCGCGGCCTGCAAACCTCGGATGAGACGTTTCAAACGGTCAAAGCCTTAACCGAAAAGATGGACAAAGTGTTCGTCGAGTCGGTGAAAGACATGCCGGGTTTTATCGTCAATCGCATCTTGATGCCCATGCTTAACGAAGCCGTCTACACTTTGCATGAGGGGATCGCGCAGCCCGAGGCGATCGACAATGCCATGAAGCTTGGAACCAATCAACCGATGGGACCCTTAACGCTGGCAGATTTTATCGGGCTGGATACGTGCCTTGCCATCATGAATGTCTTGCATGAGGGCCTTGGCGATTCGAAGTACCGCCCTTGCCCCTTGCTGGTGAAGTACGTTGAAGCGGGATGGCTCGGACGAAAATCAGGTCGCGGCTTTTACAAGTACGAGGCCAAATAATGGATTTTCAATTTCTAAAGCTCGGCACTGAAGGTAAAGTTTGGACGGTGACACTGAGTCGCCCGGATGCGCTGAATGCACTCAACTCAGGGTTGCTTCATGAGCTCGGTGAAGCCCTCACCATGGTCGAAAAAGCATTTCCCAAACAGTGCCTGGGGCTCGTGATCACGGGACGCGGCGAAAAATCTTTTGTCGCCGGTGCCGACATCAAAGAAATGCGCGGACTGAATCCAGTTGAGGCCGAAACGTTTGCCCGCCGCGGACAAGGCATTTTTCGGCGTATCGAAAAACTGCCCGTGCCGGTGATCGCTGCCGTCAATGGTTTTGCTTTAGGCGGTGGTCTCGAGCTGGCGCTGGCTTGTGATTTTGTTTACGCCTCGGACAATGCCCGCATGGGACTGCCAGAAGTGAGTCTTGGGCTGATCCCGGGTTTTGGTGGAACCGTTCGCCTCGCCAGGGCCGTTGGACTCGCGCAGGCGCGAGAACTGATTTTTACGGGTGAGATGATCAAAGCCGACCAAGCCTTGGTCATGGGTCTTGTGAACCGCGTGATGTCGCAAGCCGAGCTTTTGCCCGCAGCCATAAAAACACTTGAAACAATCGCGACACGGGGACCTTTGGCTGTTCAGACGGCAAAGAAGTCGACACTCGAAGCGTTTGATCAAGAGATTGATTTGGGACTCAAGACCGAGTCGTCGCATTTTGCTCATTTGTTCTCCACTCAAGATATGAATGAAGGAACGGCCGCCTTTGTCGAGAAGCGAAGAGCCCTTTTTACAGGACAGTAGGAACTCACCATGAAGCCGCAAAACAAAAGTCAACTGCCCGGGTTTAATCCACACAAAGCCAGCTACCCCATCCGCGTGGTGACGGCCGCCAGTCTTTTTGATGGCCACGATGCGACCATTAATATCATCCGCCGGATTTTACAGGACTTTGGTGCCGAAGTGATTCACCTTGGGCACAACCGGTCGGTGGCGGATGTCGTGAGGGCCGCTCTGCAAGAAGGCGCGCAAGGAATTTGCGTGAGTTCTTATCAAGGTGGTCACATGGAGTACTTCAAATACATGAAGGATTTGCTCCATGAAGCGGGTGCCGGTTACGTCAAAATCTTTGGCGGCGGCGGCGGCGTGATTGTCTATGACGAAAAGAAAGAACTCGAAGCTTACGGGATTTCTCAAATCTTTCATCCTGATGATGGCCGTAGATTAGGTCTTGAAGGCATGATCAATATGATCATTGAGGCCTGTGATTTTGATCCGGTCCAGGCTGCCAAAACTCAAAAAGTAAAAAACTCATTTGAAGGAAAAAACCCAATCCCCTCGTACGAGTTGGGCCTAGCGCTTTCGGCGATCGAAGCCGGAGACAAGTCTCTCGACTTAAAGAGTTTTCGGTTGGAGGGGTCCGCGCGCAAGGGACCTACTCCCTTGATTTTAGGAATCACGGGCACAGGCGGAGCTGGGAAATCTTCACTCATTGATGAGTTGATTCAGCGTTATCTGAATGCGTACCCGAACAAGAAAATCGCAGTTGTTTGCGTTGATCCTTCGAAAGCCAAAACGGGGGGGGCGTTGCTGGGTGATCGCATCCGCATGAACTCGCTTTCACGTGACCGCGTTTTTATGCGGTCGGTGGCGAGCCGGGGATCAGGCCGCGAAATCGCCAGCAGCCTGCCAGATCTTTTAAACTCCTGCAAAAAACTGGATTTTGATTTGATCATAGCCGAGACCTCAGGGATCGGTCAGGGCAACACCGCTATTACCGAAGTGTCAGATGTTTCGATGTACGTGATGACGTCTGATTTTGGCGCTCAGTCACAGCTCGAAAAAATTGACATGATCGACTTCGCCGACATGATTGCGGTCAACAAAGCCGACCGGCGCGGCGCTCAAGATGCGCTTCGTGACGTCAGTAAACAGTACAAACGCTCGCGCAAAATGTTTGAGGGTGGCGAAGTGGTGCCGGTCTTTTTGACTCAGGCTTCGCAGTTTAATGATGGCGGCATCAACCGTTTGTTTCTGCACCTCACGGAGGTCCTCGCCCAAAAGCAGCCGGATTCAGAGTGGGCACTCACCGAGGCCTACAAGAAAACCATCTTGGCGGCCGAAGAGCACGTCATTATTCCCGCGGACCGACAAAACTACCTGTCTGAAATCGTCGCGACCGTTCGCGGGTATAAAAAACGAACCGAGGAGCTCGCTGAAAAAGCCTCAAAGCTGGGCGCGATTGAAAAGCTTCGGACTGCGATGAAGGGCAGTGCCTCGGAATTTGACTCGTTATGGAAAGAGCTCTGCGCGAGCTTTCAGGCCGATGAACTCGAGCAGCTCCAGAGTTTTGGTGAACTGCAAAAACTTTACTCCGGCGACGAGTTTGTTTTTAAGGTGCGTGACAAAGAAATCCGTCAACCGCTGACGCGCGAGTCTTTATCTGGAACCAAGATTCGCAAAGTTGTTGTGCCCAAGTTTAAAGACTGGGGCGATCGCTTTCGTTACCTCAAACTTGAGAACGTTCCTGGAAAGTTTCCGTTTACGGGCGGCGTGTTTCCGCTCAAACGTGATGATGAAGACCCAAAACGCATGTTCGCCGGTGAAGGCACCCCTGAGCGCACCAACCGTCGCTTTCACTATTTGTGTGAAGGCGAAAAAGCCCACCGGCTTTCGACTGCCTTTGATTCGGTCACCTTGTATGGACAAGATCCCAACAACCGGCCCGACATCTTTGGTAAAGTCGGCGAGTCGGGAGTGAGCATCTGCACGCTTGATGACATGAAAAAGCTCTATGCGGGTTTTGATCTGATCTCAGCCAACACCTCTGTCAGCATGACAATCAATGGTCCCGCGCCGATGATTTTGGCCTTTTATTTTAATACGGCCATTGATCAACAAGTTGAGCGTAAAGAAAAAGAGCTCGGCCGACAGTTATCGCAAGCCGAGTGGAAAGAACTTGCAGACTGGACGCTCACGCAAGTACGTGGAACGGTTCAAGCCGACATCCTCAAAGAAGATCAAGGCCAGAACACCTGCATCTTTTCGATTAACTTTGCGCTCAAAATGATGGGCGATATTCAGCAGTACTTTGTGAACCATAAGGTTCGCAATTTTTATTCGGTCTCAATCTCGGGCTACCACATTGCCGAGGCGGGGGCGAATCCCATTAGTCAGCTGGCCTTTACGCTCTCGAATGGATTTACGTTCGTAGAGTACTACTTGGCCCGAGGGATGAAGATCGATGATTTTGCACCGAACTTATCGTTCTTTTTTTCGAATGGTTTGGATCCCGAGTATTCAGTGCTGGGACGGGTCGCCCGCCGAATCTGGGCCGTGGCGATGCGAGATTTGTACAGCGGCAATGACCGCTCGCAAAAACTCAAATACCACATTCAGACCAGTGGCCGTTCACTGCACGCGCAAGAAATTGCCTTCAATGACATCCGCACAACATTGCAAGCCCTGATCGCTATTTATGACAATTGTAACAGCTTGCACACCAACGCTTACGATGAAGCGATTACGACGCCGACCGAAGAGTCGGTTCGCCGAGCGATGGCAATTCAAATGATCATCAACCGTGAGTTCGGCATGACGATGAATGAGAACCCCATGCAAGGGTCTTACTTTCTTGAAGAGCTGACGGATTTGGTTGAAGAAGGCGTGCTGGACTTGTTTTTGAAAATCAATGAGCGCGGGGGCGTTTTGGGCGCGATGGAAACTCAGTACCAGCGTTCAAAAATTCAGGAAGAGTCGTTGTACTACGAGACGTTGAAACATAATGGTTCTTTGCCAATCATTGGTGTGAACACGTTTGTGGATCCGAAGACAGTGGTGGCCGGCTACGTTCCTCCTAAGATTGAACTCGCCCGGGCCAGTTACGACGAGAAAAACCAACAGCTCGAGAACGTGAAAAAGTTTCAGGATGCACACAAGCACGAAGGTGACCCAGCCTTGATCGAGTTGCAGAGGGCAGTCCTGACTGGACATAACATCTTTGAATCGCTGATGAAGGCCTCTCGGGTTTGTTCACTTTATCAAATGAGCCGCGCTCTTTATGAGGTTGGCGGCCAATACAGGAGAAATCTGTGATGATCGCCTCATGGTGGTCCCAGGAGTTGTCCGCTTAAGGTTTCGGCGATCTTGTCGGCGATGCGAATCCCATCGCAAGCCGCGCTGGTAATGCCGCCCGCGTAACCGGCCCCCTCGCCGCAAGGGTAGAGTCCCGCATGTGACAAGCTTTGAAGCGTGTCTTTATCGCGGGTGACTCGAACGGGACACGAGGTGCGAGATTCAATCCCGTAGAACAAAGCCTCGTCGGATAAAAAACCCTTCATCGAGCGGTCAAACTTTTCGAGGCCATCCAAGATTCGGCGTTTCATGTCTGTGGGGAGAAGTTGGTCCATGCGAATGCCCATCGCGCCGCTGGGTGAACTGCCAGCTCGGATGGGACCTAAACGGCCGCCCATAAAATCCGACACACTCTGCGCGGGGAGTTCGCGGCTGCCGCCATTTTTTTTGACGTTCTTGAAAAATTCGACTTCCAGTTCGCGGCGCAGTTTCATTCCGCCCCACAAGTCGGCGCCAAAGTTTTTCTCATAGTCAATCGACACGACAATGGCTGCATTCGCAAAAGGGGAGTTGCGGTGGTAGTTGCTCATGCCGTTACAAACGATACTGTCGCTTTCGGTCCCTGAAGAAAGAACGTAGCCACCCGGGCACATACAAAAGCTGTAAACACCGATGCCGCTCTTGTCATCGTGATGAACCAATTTGTAGTTGGCAGAGCCTAATTTTGGGTGCTCCGAAAAGTCGCGGTATTGGATTTTGTTGATCTGCTTTTGTGGGTGCTCGATGCGAAGGCCCATGGCAAATGATTTGCCTTCAAGAAAAACGCCTTTTTCGCGCAGGTGCAACAGCATATCTTCAGCCGAGTGACCCGTTGCCAAAATGACGTGCGACCCTTTAAAAACTTGGCCGTGTTCAGTCTTAAGTCCCGTCAGTCGCGAGCCTTCGGTCAAGAGCTCCGCCACTTTCGTGTTAAAGTGCATCTGACAACCGCGGGCTTTGAGGTACTCCCGAATTTTAGGAATCACGCGCCGAATTTTATCGGATCCGACGTGAGGGTTCGATAGGTATTGGATCTCGGCGGGCGCGCCGAACTGAACAAGCCGGTGCAACACGTAGGGGATGTAAGGGCTCTTGATGCGCGTGATGAGTTTGCCATCTGAGTATAGCCCCGCACCGCCCTCGCCGTAACAGACGTTGTTGCGCGGATCGAGTTCGCCGTAGCGCCAGTAGCGGTTGATGCCTTTAATTCGTTCGGTCGACTCGCTGCCGCGTTCAAACAAGTGGCAGGGAATGCCTCGCTCCACCAACCGGAGTGCGGCAAAAAGTCCTGCAGGACCCGTTCCTACAATGAGTGGCATTTCGCTTCCTGAATGAGTCACTTTCTCGACGGGGTGGTCTGAAAGATGAAGTTTTTCTCCCTGAGGGGCGACTTCGACCGTGTAGACGAAATGAGGCGAATGGCGGCGGCGCGCATCTACGCTTTGCCTTAAAACACGGTACTCGGAATAAGAGGGCTCGAGCCATTGAAGCTTTTCTTCAAGCGAGTCGTCGATACCGATTTCGATGTTTTGCAGAATTTTGGCCATTTGTGAGCCTCTTCTAGCACATCTCCCAGGAGCCTGGTACACTCGCCCGCATGTTAGGCGTGATTCTTCATCTGACTCCGAAAAGATTTCTCAGTCGCGTGGTCGGTTTTTTTGTTCATCTCCCTTTGCCGAGTCGCCTAAGTCGGGCTTCGATGAGGTGGTTCGCAAATCGCTACCGAATTGATCTCAATGAGGCCGAGCTGCCCCTCGAGCAATACCGTTCGATCGGTGACCTCTTTGTGCGTCGATTAAAGCCGGGGCTTCGTCCTTTAGGAACGAGTGAGCTGGTTCATCCCGCCGATAGCCGCATCACCCAGATGGGCTCTCTTGAAAAAGGCGATCTGATTCAAGCCAAAGAAAAGACCTACCGGCTTAAAGATTTTTTGGGCGCGTTGGATTCGGCGCCTTATTCTCGCGGCGCTTTTGCAACTTATTACCTGTGTCCCACGGACTATCATCGGGTGCATTCGCCCGTGAGCGGAAAAGTCCGCCAGGTTGTTTATCTTCCGGGCGCACTCTGGCCCGTGAATGAATGGTCGACATCAAATATCGACAACCTGTTTTCGATCAACGAACGCGTTGTTGTCGAGATTGCAACGAGCAAAGGTCTTGTGGCCGTCGTTTTGGTCGGGGCCACCAACGTGGGGCAGATGTCTTTGTCGTTCTGGCCCCAGTTCCGTACCAATTCAGCCCAGCAAATGGCGCCTCTGGTGCGCGATTTCAAAGGCGAGGTCTCTCTTGAAAAAGGCGATGAGTTGGGGGCTTTTCACATGGGCAGCACCGTCGTGATGTGCCTGTCTCAAAGTGCTTTGCCGCAAAATTGGAATCAACTCCCCGTAGGGCATCAAGTTCGCGTGCGCGCGGATTTTGATCAGCACGTTTAAAATCATGAAACTCGCAGAAATCTGGATTTACCCGATCAAATCGTGCCAGGGGATTCTTGTCGCTGACCACGAGCTTCTGGCCACCGGGCTCAAATTTGATCGGCAGTGGATGATGGTCAAACCTGATGGGTCGATGCTCACTCAGCGCGAGTATCCGCAGATGGCCCGCATTCAATTGAATTTGAATCAGGATCTGGTTGGATTGAAAGTCAGCCATGATGAATTTCTTGAGCTCACCGGTACCAATTCAAAAGGGGCCACTCCTTTCGAGGTCACCGTGTGGGGCGAAAAGGTCCTGGGGAGTGTCGAAGAAGATTCTCGCGTGCACGAATTCCTCTCGGACTTTTTGCAGGAGCCCGTTCTGCTGGTCGCGGCCGGCGGCGCCTTTCGCCGCTTTGTGGTCGAGAAAAATTCCGGACAAAAGCAAGCACAGGATCAGCCGGTTTATTTTGCCGATCAACAACCGCTGTTGATCACGACAACGCAAAGCCTCAGCGACTTGAACTCACGTTTGAGAGAGCCCGTTCCGATGTCGCGGTTTCGTCCCAACTTGGTGATCGACAACCCCGAAGGTGAGCCCTTTGCTGAAGAAAGTTGGCAGTCCCTCGAACTGCCTGATGTTTCGATTTCCATTCGGCAAAAATGTGCCCGTTGTCCCATCGTCACAAGTGATCAGTTAACCGGACAAAAGGTGTCGCATGAGCCGCTCAAAACATTGGCGGGATTGCGCCGAGAGGGAAGCAAAGCTCATTTTGGGATGCACGCCTGGGCGACGAAAACAGGACGGGTCTCACTGGGTGACGGGGTACGAGCACTCGGTGTCGGCAGTCTCTGAAATTTGCACTTGCACGACTTCGGGAATCAGGACCTTGATTTTTTCAAACAGGTAGACCGCAAGAAGTTCGGACGTGGGGTTTTCAAGGCCCGGAATCTCATTCAGGACATGGTGATCTAAAGACTTCAGAAGGGGATCAAGGGTCTTGGTGATCTCGTGGTAATCGCGGACCCAACCGATCTTGGGGTCAATCTCACCGCGCAAAACGAGGGTGATGCGAAAAGAATGACCATGCATCCGGCGGCACGGATGGGACTCAGGCAGGCCCGGGAGAAAGCGGGCGGATTCAATTCGAAAATGCTGTTTCAGTTCGACTTTCATGCTATACCACCAGGCATGTCTCATACGACTCTTCATCTCTTCAAGCAAAACTTTAAGTTCTCAAGTGCGCATTTTTTGATCTTCGATGACAAAAAAGCCGAGATGTTGCACGGGCATAACTACCAAGTCCGCGTCGATTTAAAGGTGCCCCCAACCGCAGACATGAACCAAAGCGGCTACTTTGTTGATTTTAATGTCTTTAAAGTCTGGATCAAGACGGCCTTGGACCGTTGGGACGAACGTGTCCTGCTTCCCGAAAAGCACCCCGACATGAAGTTCAATCACAAAGGGGCTTCGCTTGAAGTGATCTTTCGCGATCGCTTTTACGTTTTTCCCTCAAATGAAGTGGTGCGACTGCCGGTGACAAATACCAGCGTCGAGCAACTCTCGCGGTTGCTGGCCGAAGATTTTTTAGCCGAATTTAAAAAGTACGGAATTCAAAGTTTGTGCGTGGAGGTCGAAGAGACCCAAGGCCAAAGCGCGAGCACTCAAGTTTAACGAAGCTCTTCGGTGACCTTGTAGCCCCAAAAGCAAATGATCGACCCGGATTTCAACCAAGCCGACAAAAAGTCCTCGATAAATTCAGGTGAACCATCGCAAGACTGACTGGCCAGCTCGCCAAATTTAAGGGGCCTTGACACGTGCCAGGACCAACTTCCTTGCGCCCAATGAGATAGATCTTGATTGATCGAGTTTGGTCCCGAACCGATTTCGGCAAACAAGATGCGCGCTTGGAAGGAACTGGGTTTTGCAATTTGCTCGCGTGCTTGAGCAATCATCAAGGGGTCGGTGAGCTCAACCACATAGCTTTGGGTTTTGCTTGAGTTGGTCAGAACAAATCGGCTGGCTTTTGACGGGTAAACATCTTCTTTGATGGGATTCAAAAAGGCGGGACCGCGTGACGTATGAGCGGTGGCCAGCAGCGGCATTTCGCCTTCGACCTGGATCTGTTGAAATTCAGTTTCCGGAAGAGAGACTTTGGCGCTTTCGAATGCTTCCATTCGAAAGTTCCGTCGCCAAATTCCCCCCGTCCGGAGCTGAACTAGGATCAAGCCTTCCTGGCTTATGGGACTTAAGTTATTGATAAAAACAGCGTCGGCATCGGAGGTTTGGAGACCGCGCTTTTTTGAACGACCTTCAGGAACGACCAACCACGTCTTGTTCAGCTGCAGGTTTTTGATGAGAACCTGCAGTTTGACATTGTCGCGAGATTTGACCTGAAACCAGGGGCTTGAACCTAAAGTTGAAAAATCGACTTTTTGTCTTGATCGGGGTGCAAGTTCAACTGCGATTTCGTTGTTGGTGTTTGCGTCTAGGTGCGCTGGTGCCACCCAAGCCGTTTCCGCAAGGGCGCTTGAGTTGACCAACCAAAGTTCTTGTTGGGCTAAATCCAAAGCGGGTACGGACCAACTGCCGGCAAGGGCCGGGAGTCCCACCAGGAGCGTGGTGACAAACAGGGTCATGAGCTGGAGGTTCAACGAGGGGATCTTCATCTAGTCTAACAAACGGCATTTAGCCGGAGGTCCTAAAGACCCAGACTTAGAAAGGGCGCAAAAAAGACAAGTTGAGACGCAAAAGTAGACCTAAGGACTGAAAAAAGAGTTTTCATTTTCCTTTCAGCTAGACCCAGGTTGAGTTCGCTC